>SFIW01000034.1 GCA_004556055.1 Planctomycetaceae bacterium | reverse complement strand
TCTTAATCTCTTTCGAGATCCGAAGATTGTAACGTTTTTTCGAGTATTCTTGTCGCTCTATAAGATTTTGAACTCTTACGACTCGCGATCTCTCGCAAGTCGTCATCGACAAAATTATAGTGTGTTTAAATACGCCACTCTTGCATCACCTAATTGTTAAAAATCAGTCAAGCTTTCGCTTGATTCTCTTTCACTCATCTCTGAGTTTGGGAGCGTCGCGGTTAGTTGCGACTTGGACAATTTTAATCGAACTTTTCAGTTCGTCAATCGTCTTTTTTATTTTTTTCAAAAATCAGTTGCTTTCAAGCGCTTCGCTGCGTTCGTTGCAAGCAACAGGTATAAGTATACCGACTTTCTCACAAACGCAAGCGCTCTTTTCGAAAAAATTTCAAAAAGAGCGCTCGTCAACTCATTTTTCGGCGCGCCGCTAGCCTTTGAACATCTTCCGCACCTCTGCGGCAAAATAGAATGAACCGATCGCGCAGAGGACGTCTCCTTTGTCGGGACGGGATTTATAGTCGGTAAGAAACGCTCGAAAATCGGGAGCCACATGAAATTTCCGTCGGATCGTCGAATCTTCCGAACAGGTCTCGTCCAAAAGTCTTTCCGTTTCGTTGATGAGTTCGGGAAGAGATTCGGCGCGGGCGTCGGAAGAACGTTGGCTCAAATAAATCTCGTCGGCTCGGGACGCTAGTTCCGCTAGCATCCCGCGCACGTCTTTTCCGCGAGTCGTCGCAAGGAGAACCTTAATCTTTTTATTGGGATATCGTTCTAGAGCTTCACGCAAAAAGGCCGCGACGGAAGCGCGATTATGAGCGCCGTCGACGACGACAAGAGGCGCTTTCGATACGATCTCAAATCGCGCGGGAACGGCGTAATGCGCGGCGGCGTTCATGATCGCGGCGTCGGAGACGGGGAAACGCCTAACGGGGGCGTCGCCGTCGGCGCCAGGGCGTCGATCGGGCGCCGATTTTCTGTTGGCTAGGATTTCGACGACGCGCAGAGCGATTTCGAAATTCCATCTTTTGACCAAATCAAAGGGGGGCGTCGGCAGAGCGGCGACGCGTGGGGAAAGCGCCTCGATAGAAACGAACGGGGCGTTAAATTCCGTCGCTTTGTCCTTCGCCATGCGCCTAACTTCCTCGAGATCCCGTCGGGTTACAATCGTTTGAGGATCGACGAGAAGCGAGTAATCGCAGACGTCAAGATCGCGCCCAACGTTGAGCCTCGGCGCTTGGTCTTCCCCCTGTTCGACGCAGGAATCGCGTTCGTCGTCCGGAAGGCGGTTTACTCTACGAAAGCGCGCCGCGCCGTCGTTCTTTTCACACATATCGTTCCAAAGCCGCCTTCTGACCTCCTCTCCCTTTTTCTGAACCGCGTCAAAGTCCTCGTAAAAGGTTGAAGCGAGCCCGCACCCGCAAACCAGCGGAGCGTTTGACTTCACGATACCGAGTTTTTCGCTCGCGATTTCTTGAAGCGTATGTCCCAACTGCTCGCAGTGGTCAAAGCTAACGCTTGTAAGTACGGAGACGTCGGCGTCGCAAACGTTGGTCGAATCAAAGCGCCCTCCCATCCCCACTTCAAGGATAGCGACGTCGACTCTCGCGCGCGCGAAGAGAACAACGGCGATAACTAAAGTCCATTCAAAAAAAGTGAGAGGTCTTTCGGGGACGTCGAAGGAATCGCTTTCGCGTCTTTTTTTCCTCTCCAGCGCTTGGAAATTCTTCCATTGTTCGGCTAACGCGCACGTTGTTTCGGCGAAAAGGTTCTTATCGCAATTCTTTCCGTCGATTTGAAAGCGTTCGACAATCTCTTCGAGGTGCGGCGAAGTAAAGAGCCCGACCCTATATCCGGCGGCGCGATAGATCTGATCCAAGGCCGCGCACACCGATCCCTTTCCCTTAGTTCCCGCAACGTGGACGATCGCGTACTGTCGATCAGGATTGCCTAAGAAAGCTAAGAAATTTCTAATGCGTTCGAGAGAGAGAGCCATTTCGTCGTAAGGAATTGACTTAAACGTCTCGTAATTCGTACGACGCATAAGAAAATTTTCCGCGCGCTGATAAAGGGAAAGATCAGGATCCCGCATATTGGTTGCAATCAGGCTAAAAGTCCAAAGAAGAGATCAATATATAGAGACGCGGCTCCGAGGGCAAATCGGAACCGCGTCAAAGAAACACCTAGAGACGCGGCGCGGATCAATGATCAAGAGGACGCGTCATGCGCACGACGTCGAGACCTTCGGCCAACTGATCCTTCGGCAGGACTTCCTTCTCTTCGCAGAGCTGACGGATCGTCTTACCGGTCTTGAAGGCTTCCTTCGCCAATTTCGCGGCCATTTCATATCCGATGTACGGATTCAAACCGGTGACGATAGAGAGGCTTTGTTCGACGGCGGAGGCGCACTTTTCAGGATTGGCGCGCAAACCTTCGAGGCACTTATCGGCGAAAACCTGGGCGCCGCCGGCTAGGATGCGCACGGAATCAAGCGCGACGTCCGCCATGACGGGCATAAGGATATTGAGCTGGAACTGACCGCCGGAAACGCCGGCGAGTCCGATCGTCGCGTCGTTGCCGAGGACTTTCGCGCTCAGCTGCATGACGCTTTCGCAGATAACGGGATTCACTTTACCGGGCATGATGGAGCTACCGGGCTGCAAATCCTTGAGGATGACCTCGTAGTAACCGCAGCGCGGGCCGGAGCCGAGCCAACGGATATTGTTAGCGACGTTGGACATCGTGGAGGCGACGGCTTTGAGGAGCGCGTGGCAGGCGACGAGACCGTCGCGCTGAGCGTTCGCTTCGAAGTGGTTCTTCGCTTCGACGAAGGGGACTCCCGTCTTTTCGGCGAGGAATTTGGCGATCGTTTCGCCGTACTTGGGATCGCAGTTAATACCGGAACCGACGGCGGTGCCCCCTGCGGGCAATTCGCAGATTTCTTTGATAGCGTCGTTAGCGCGTTCAACGGCCAACTCGAACTGACGAGCGAATCCGCCGAATTCCTGACCGAGGGTCATCGGGGTCGCGTCGGCGAGGTGGGTGCGTCCGATTTTGATGACGTCTTTCCACTCTTCAGCCTTAGCCTTGAGGATATCGCGGCACTTTTCGAGAGCGGGAATGAGGCGATTTTTGATCTCGACGGCGACGGCGACGTGAATAGAGGTCGGGAAGGTGTCGTTCGTCGACTGACCGCAGTTGACGTGATCGTTCGGGTGAATCTTCTTGTTCATGTCGAAACGATCGTAACCGGCGAGTTCGAGAGCGCGGTTAGAAATGACTTCGTTCGCGTTCATATTAGAAGAGGTGCCCGAACCGGTCTGATAGACGTCGATCGGGAATTCCTTGTCAAGCTTACCGTCAGCGACTTCCTGGCACGCGGCGAAGAGGGCGTCGAGCTCTTTTTGATCAAGCGGGGCGCGACCCTTGGTAAGACGACCGAGCTGAGCGTTAGCTTTCGCAGCGCAAAGCTTGACGAGGCCAAGCGCGTGGATGAGCTCAGGAGCGATCGGACGATTGGAAATCGGGAAATTCTCAACCGCGCGTTGGGTCTGGGCGCCGTAATAAGCGTATTTAGGGAGCGAGACTTCTCCCATGGAGTCGCGTTCGACACGAACTTCAGTCATTTGATCTTCTTCTCCAAACATATTGAATTAGTTGTCAACGTCGCGACAACCACGACGTCTCAAACGGCGTGACGGACGACCGTCGTCCATTCACCCTCTTATATCCTACCCAAGACGAGAAAAGAGTCAAGCCGAAACGCCTTCTCCTTCCGCTCGAAGCCCTCAAAAACCTCCCTATTTTCTCCGCAAACGCGAAAAAATTTTTCTTTCCACTCTTGCAACGAATGGGGAACCCGCTAGAATGCTTAGAGTTAATCAATGCGCTCGTGGCTCAATTGGATAGAGCAGCGGACTTCTAATCCGCAGGTTGAGGGTTCGAGTCCCCCCGGGCGTGCTTGCAGGGGTTTTGACGGGTTTCGTCGAACCCCCTTTTTTTTCGTTTTAACCCCTATTTCACAGAGCGTGAAAGATATTTCAACGTCGATTAACGCTATAAAATACGCTCTCACAACGTCAAAATTCTATATAAAAAACGGTCGTTTTTCTCCTATTCCCCAAGCGTCCCTTCTTTCGATAACTAACGAAATCTTCTTAAATTACAGCGGCTTCATTTCCTTCTCGCCCCCAGTTTAGGACGCAAGCCGGTCGGTTACCTTATCCCAACGCTTGCTTTTTATTTAAAGACGATTTAAAATAACCGGGAGAATCATCTTAATCCCTACGCAACTTTAAAGAGAAAGCTCTCCAGCAAGACGCGTCGCAATATCTGGCGTGGAAAATCACGAAGAAGGGCGCTCGCATTGTCAAACGCCGCTACGCGTTCGAGGGCGCGACGGAGATTCCGACTATTCTTGGCGGAGTTCCTGCGCGCGAAAAGGCGCGTCGGCGTTCGCGAAATGCGATTCGATCGAGGCCTTGTCATTCTCGATTCGATCAAACCCGTCCTCGAAGACGCCTCTCGAAAACGCGCCGCGATCTTGAGGGCTTCCCCTGTATCGCAAGAACGCAAAGAAAATAAGAAGGGAGTTCCTATGAAAGTCGTTATTATCGGCGGAGTCGCGGTCGGCGCGACTGCCGCGACGCGAATTCGCAGACTCGACGAGAGCGCCCAAATCGTCCTCTTCGAGCGCACGGGTTACGTCTCCTACGCAAACTGCGGGCTACCATACTACGTCGGCGGCGTTATCGACGATCCCGACGCGTTGACGCTACAGACCCCCGAGGCGCTCTTTAAACGATTCCGTATCGACGCGAGAACGCGATGCGAGGTCGTCGCAATCAACCGCGCGGAAAAGACCGTCGACGTTCTCAATCTCACGACGGGGGAGCGCTTCGTCGAGAGTTACGACAAGCTCGTTCTCGCGCCCGGCGCCAAGCCCGTCCTTCCTCCCCTCGCGGGCGTCGATCTCGACGAGGTCTTCACCCTCCGCACGGTGGAGGACGCGCTCAAGATTCGCGAGTTCGTCGAGTCGCGCAAGCCTGCGTCCGCGATCCTTGCGGGGGGCGGGTTCATCAGTCTGGAGTTGGCGGAGAATCTGCGCGAAAGGGGGCTCGACGTCACGATCGTCCAGCGCGGGGATCAGCTCATGACGCCCTTCGACGCGGAGATCGTTCCGTTCATTCACGCGACGCTGCGTCAGCATGGCGTCAAGCTCGCGTTGGGGCGTTCTGTCGCGGGGTTCCGCGCGGCGGAGGGCGCGGTGGACGTCCTTCTGGAAGAGGGCGCGCCCCTGCGCGGGGAGCTCGTCGCGCTCGCGATCGGCGTGACGCCCGATTCGACCCTCGCCAAGAACGCGGGACTCGCCCTCGGCGCGAAGGACGCCATTCTCGTCGACGATCGCATGACGACCTCCGACCCCGATATCTACGCCGGGGGCGACGCCGTTCAGGTCAAACACTACGTCTCCGGGAAGGAAGCGCTCGTCGCGCTGGCGGGCCCCGCCAATAAGCACGGACGAATCATCGCGGACAATATCTGCGGGAAGCCGTCCCGTTATCTCGGCTCGCAAGGGAGCGCGATCCTCAAGCTCTTCGACGCCGCCGTCGCATGCACGGGGCTCAGCGAACGCGCCGCCAAGCTCGCGGGGTACGACGTCGAGACGGTCGTGATCTCCCCGTCAAGCCATGCGGGGTACTATCCTGGGGGTAAGACGATGACGATAAAGATCGTCTTCGACCGTAAGAGCTTCGCGCTTTTGGGGGCGCAAATCTTCGGCTACGACGGGGTGGACAAGCGCTTGGACGTCCTCGCGACCGCGATTCGCGCGCGGATGAGAGCCGACGACCTCAAGGATCTCGACCTCGCCTACGCGCCCCCCTACTCTTCCGCGAAAGACCCCGTGAATATGGCGGGCTTCGTCGCGGACAACGTCGCGCGCGGGGTCGTCAAACAGTGGGGAATGTCGGAACTCGCCCTTCTTCCGCGCGACGGCTCCGTTACCCTTCTCGACACGCGCACTCCCCGCGAATACGCGCTCGGACACGTCGACGGGTTCGTGAATATCCCGGTCGACGAGCTCCGCGAACGCGTCCGCGAGATCGAAAAGGGAAAGCCCGTCTACGTCATGTGCCAGAGCGGACTCAGGAGTTACGTCGCATGCCGCATCCTCCATGGGTGCGGCTACGACGCGTACAACTTTAAGGGGGGCTACCGCCTCTACGCGGCGATCGCGAAAGAACGGGCGCTCGCGAAAGAGACGTCCCCGTGCGGCGCCGACGCTTGATCGGGGACGCATGAGAATCGACGCGATTTTAGACAGAGCTTTAAGATTCAAACCTTCCCGTCCGAAGGGGCAAGAGATCGACAAAAGGGGATCGAGACGACCCGTTTCGGTCCCCTTTTTTTATCGAGTGAAGCGCGCGTTTTTAAAGTGCGCTTTAAATCTTAGGGACGCGGGAAAAGAACGGGCCAAGAAAATAAAGAGGGCGACCGACGCGCAACGGGCCGGTCGCCGCAGAATAGAGAGTCGTTATAGAAGAGGCGAAACCTTTTCTAGAGTTTGGGAATCACCTGAAGCGCATAGCGCACCAAACGCGACCGTAGGAGTCGCGAACCATCCCGACGCCGGCGAAGCGAAACGCGCCGTTGAGGAGGAGCGCGCGGTGCGCAGGACTATTGATCCACTGGTTCATCGCGGTTTCGATCCCTTGATAATTCTGCGCGAGGATCTCCGCGTAACCCGCCGCGTGCTGGAGCCCGCCGATGCGCGAGCAGAAGGACGCTTGATACTGCGACCCCGCTTCGAGGTTCGTGTCGAGCGTCAACGCGGGTAGTCCATAACGGGCTCGAGTGGCGTTGGCGACGTCGAGGAGGGTGGCGACGCGTTTGACGACTTCACGAATCGGGCAGTTGGAGTCGGAGAGCGCGCAAGCGTCCGCGGTGCAGCAGTGGTGATCGGCGCATTTTTCCGTCTCCCCTTCCTGAGTCGCGGGGGCGACGTCGGTCTGAGCTTCTGGGGCGACGTCGGTCTGAGTCGCGGGGGCGGATTCGGGCTGCTGAGTTTGAGGAGCGGGCTGCTGGGGCTGAGCCTGCGCCTGATTCTGGGCGACTTGCTGGTACGACGGTTGAGCGAATCGCTGAGCGATACCGACGCGCGGGAAGAGAGGAGCCGCGCCGCGCGCGAAGAGGCCTCTCGTAAGGAAGGTCTGAGCCTGCGCGGAGTGCGCCGCGAAACCCAAAACTATCGCTAATGAAACGGTCAACGTTCTTTTTAATATCTTGTTCATCATATGCCTTTCGTAAAATCGTGTTCTGTTTATTTTGTCTCGCAACGCGTCGCGTCCTGCCGTCGCGTTCGAGACCGCGGCCTCCCATTTATGGCAACGTCTGTTGGGACTTATACGCCCGCTGTCAATCATTGACAGCCAACCCTGGGGTAACAAGGAGCCCAACTTCTCTTGATTGCCTATTTTCACACAACCTGAGGTTTTTGTCTACCCCTCCTTGGCAAAATTTTCATTATAAAGATCATTTTTCCCCTTTCTCTTATACTTCGTTTTTCCCTTAAAGAACTGTTTTAGCCTACTATTTCAGTAGGTTTACTAAGTTTTCTAAGCTTCTCTCCCTTCAAGAGAAAAAATAAAAATTTTTCAGTTTTTTATGAAAGAGACCTGAGGAGTCGTCTTTTTTTTCATAAAAAACTACACAATTTGCATAAAATTCACCAACAGACGCTGAACTGTAAAAATATACGTTATCGAAGAAATGAACTTTCGGACTTTTTCAGAAATTTCAGAAATTCGTTCAAGAAAGAGGCGTCGACGACCGAAGAGCGCCTTGGTCGTCGACGCGTCGTAGAGTCTTCTTAACGGATACCGAGCAGGAAGAGCGCGCGGATCGCCGCGAAGCTTGGGTACCGTTCCTCGTCCTCCGGCGCCCCGATCGACGCGAGGAGACGCCGCGCGTAACCGCGAAGCGCCGCGTCCTCCTCTTCTTTGCGCTTCACGATCGGGAACGTTCCCATGATATAGTCGAGCGCGTCGAGGGGCGTGGGGAAATAGCGCGTCAGCGCGGCGAAATCCTCGGGACGTTCCTCCGCGACCGTCGCGCGGCGCCATTCGTCGCGACCAAGGTAGAGCGCGAAATAGAGCGCGTCGAGCTCGCAACGCAGACGAAAGCGTCTCTCCTCGTTCCACGCGAAAGGAGCCCCCTCGTAACCGAGAGACTCCGCGAACCCCTTCATATCCCACGAAGTATACGTCAGCTCTAATACTCGAGGCTTCACGAACTCCCCTACGCTCTTCGTCGCGTCAAAAGGACACGCCTCGTCGTACACGCTCGGGGGAAGCGTCGCGATTTGCTGGACGATAAAAATACTCGCGTCAGTTCCGCTTATCTTTTTACGCACGACATAGTCGTGAACAAAAGAAGGTAAATCCCCGCATAATCCCCATGGTTTACAATGAGTGTTCATAATATAAACAACGGGGAATTTCCCACTTACAGCAGTGAGAGGGATTGGAGCGGTGATAAATGTACGCTCATTGGTAGAATTAGAGATACCTCTAAACCCAATCAAAAACTTGAAATCGCCGGGAACTTTACGAAGAACCTCCTCTTTCGCCACCCAGTATCGCGGCATAGTGGAAAAGGCGGGGTCCTTGAGCTTCTCGACGGACACGCGCGGGAGCTGCGTCGACTTGGACCCTTCGGGAAGATCGGCGTAGTCCGCGAATCGGGAGTTATAGAAATGAACCATCTTCGCCTCATAAAGCGGCCAATATTCCTTTCCGTCGGGGAGAAGGAAGCGCGCCCCGGAGAGTTCGCCCCCGAGCTCTTCGAGAGTCGCGCGTTCTCGGAAAAGATGCGAATCGTTCGCCATGTGAAACATTGACGAGAAGGAGATCCCCCAGGGGTTCTCCTCGGGAGAATCCTCCGTCTTCTCCCTAAGAAGAATCGGAACGCGGCGGTAGATACCTTTCGTAAGCTCCGCGTCCTTCACCCCGCGGAAGATCGGCGACGTCCGGGTGTTCGGGTTAAGAAGCGCGAAATCGTCGCGCGTCAGCGTAAAGACACGCTCCGCGTCCTCCAAATCAGAAGAACTATAGTTGAAGAACGAAAACCTCGCTCCCTTCTTACTTCCGACGCTACCCCCAGACTCCGCTCGGCGCACTGTCGTCAACGCAAACTTCATGCGCGAATCAACGTCAGGGAAGAGGCCCCTGCGATTCTCAAAGTCAAAGAAGGATTCTAGCGCGTCCTCGTTCACCAGCGTGCGGAAGAAAGCTTCCGTCGTCTTACCCGACGCGATTTCGCTCGGTACGACGAAACCCGCGCGGCCCCCAGGCGCAAGAAGGCGCCAATCCCTCTCCGCAAAGACCTGGTACGTGTTCACGTCCCCCTTGCCGCACAACGGATAGATCCCCGATCCCCGCAAGAAAAGACTCGTCGTCTCCGACTTGCGAACCGCCTCCCGAAAGGACTCGTAAAGCTCCCTGTCATTCTCTTTGAGCGCCTCGATCTCCTTCTGACGCGCCGCCTTATTCTTCGCCGTCGCTATCTTCTCGCTGCGACCCGCGAACCACTCCTTCTCCTGAAGCTTGACTCGCTCCCAAGGAGGATTCCCCAGCACGACGTCGAAACCCGGCGCCCTGTCGCGACTCATGAAAACGTCCGGATACTCGATATCCCAGTGGAAGAGCTTCGCGTCGGCGGAGACCTTCTTCAAGCCTGTCCGAACGGATTCCGCAAGAAAATGGGAGCCCGTCTTCTCGCAACGGCGCAGATGCTCGTGCGTGACGCCAAAACACCCCTTCCTCTTCGGGAGCAAAAACGCTCCGCACCAAAGATCCGCCGCCGTCTTGAGCTCATCGTACTCGAAGAAACTCGATCGAAAGGCGCGTTCGCGCTCCGCGTAGTCCTCCGCCGTCTCGTTCGGAAGTTCGTCGAACCGACGCCTCTTCTCCGTGAAATCCTTTCGGAAGTCAAGCGCTATCTGACTCGCCGTCCCCTCAAGAAATTCGTCGCTGAAATACGGATGCGCGAACTCCTTCCGATTACGCTCCTTCAGCTCCTTGCAATGCTCCTTGTCGTCCCCTTCGAGGGGTGAGTACGCCTCGTCGGGGATGCGACCCTCGACTTCATCACGCGTCGCGCCCAAAAGCGAGTTCCCGCAACGTATACGGTGATCAAGGAACGCAAGGGACTTCCCTGGACGCATCGACTCGATCCAGAGCGCTACCTTGCAAAGCTCCACCGCCATCGGGTTCAAGTCCACCCCGTAAAGGCATGAGACGACGACCTCGCGCAGCGCATTGCGAATCTCCCCGACGCTCGGCTCCACGTCCCCCGTCTCGATCATCGCGAGGCGCTTCGCCAGCTTACGCGCCGCCCCCACGAGAAAGTGACCGCTGCCGCACGATGGATCGCAGACCTTCAGGCCCAAAAGCGCCCTCCTGCGCTCCTCGCGCGTACGAAGCCCCGACAACTTCTCCTCAAGGGTCGGAACGAGCGCCGTCTCGATGAGCTTCTCCACAAGCTCCGGCGGCGTGTAGTACGCCCCCGTCGTCTTGCGCATATTCCCCTTCTCCTTGTCCTCCACGAACTCGAAACGATCATGCGTAAAGCGCGGCGTCAGCTCCAAAAGCCCTTCGTACACGCTCCCGAGCTCTTCGACGCCGAGGTTCCGATAATCGACCGGAAGCGTCGCGTTGTTGCGCTCGATCGACGTGAGGGACCCGACCGCTTTCAGGAGCGCGTCGTTCAAAAGGCGCGCGTCGTCGAAGATCGTCTCCTTCGTAAAGAGACTCGAACCGAGCCCCGCGATCCCCAGCCGCGATTCTCCCTTCGCGAAATAACGGATCGTTCCGCGAAGCTGAACCCACAGATCCGCGTGACGCGACAAGACCCGACGGCGCGCAAGGGTGCGAATCCGACTCGCTGAGTAGAACCGCAGATAGCGCTCCTTCTTCCTCTTCGCCTCCTCGTCCTCCGAGTACGGGAAAAGAAGGTCGCGATCCTCCGCGATGAGGAGGAAGACGATTCGGTACGCCAGAAGGAGGAGGTCTTCGTAGTATTTCTTCGTGGAGATCTTCCCGCTGCGAAGCTTCTCTTGGAGGGACGGGTTCTCTTTGAAGAAGCCTGTTCCGAGCGTCTTGATCGCGACTTCGAACGCGGGGGAAAGTCCGTCGAGGGCGCGAACGCCGCGAGCGACGGACGCGGCGCGCCATTTCTCGATCCACGGGGAGTCGTCCTCCCTCTCGGGTACGACGGGCGTTTCGGATTCGGGAGCGTCGGAGTCTGAGTCGGAGTCGTCGAGGGGGCTCTCGTCGCGCTCGGCATGGCGCTTGACGTAGCGGGACGCGTGGACGAGGAGGAAGAAGAGGTAGAATTCCGCGTAGTCGTCTTCGGAGAAGATCGACTCAAGATCGAACTCGACGTACGCGACCTGCGCCATCGCGCGATTCTCGCGCATGATTCGGAATCGCAGCCCGTTGGAGAGGAATCCCCACGCGGCGCCCCCCTTCGCGTTGAGGTACGTCTGGAGAGCCGAGTGAGGGGAACCTTTCGCGCCCCTCTCGTCGAGATCGCGGGAGTCGAGATCCTGGCGGAACGTCTTTAGAACGAAGGCGACGGGCTCGTTCGCAACGTGCGTCGGCGCGATCCTCTTACCCGCGACGTCGACGCCGTCCTTCTCAAGCCTCGCGGAAACGATCTGAGAGAACCCCAAATGCCGCAACATCGGAAGGAGCCAATATTTTCGGGTGAGGGACGTCCCGGAGTCCCCCTCGGGAAGCTTTTGGCGATATTCGTCGAAGACGTCCCAAGCGCGTCGGAGCTTCGACCACGCCTCGTTGACCTTTTCGCCGAGGCGCTCGCCGGGCAGGCACTCGTAATCGACGTCTCTGAGCCCCTCCAACTCGGGATTCTTCGACGCGATATTCGCGAGAATATCGGTCGAGAAGAGGCGCTCGACCGTCGTGTGCTTGAAAACGTTCAGGTGACGCCGCGCGCGCCGACGCGCCGAATGATTTTGACGCGTCCCTTGCGCCGTCTGTTTCGTGTTCTTTTTTCTGGCCATATTCTTCAAAAGCTCCGGCTCTGGGCCGAATAAGATGCGTGGATGCGACTTAACAACGCGATTGATCGGGGGAATAGACGTAGACGCCGATAATATCGGGAATTTCCTCGGCCTTCACCTCGACCTTCCCCGACTTGACGGCGTTGCGCGCGCGGTTGTTCGACTCCGAAAGCGCCTCCGCGCGCCTCGCGACGACGCGCTTGAGCTCCTCCGTCACGATCCCGCTCTCGTCCGCCGTCTCGTAGAAGTCGCGAATCAAATCTTTCGCCTCCTCCCGACCGATGTTAGCCGTCGCCTTCGACTCCAAAAGCCTCTTCGTCTCTTCCTCCGAGAGGAAACGGAAACCCTCGTCCCCTGGGAAACCTTCCATCCCCAGAACGCGCGTCTCCTCCACAAGCGTCTCGAACGCCCCCCTCTTGCCGCTATTCTCCTCTTTTCCCCCCCTAACCGCGTCGCTCAGAAGACGATACCGCAACCGCAAGAGGAGCGCGAACGCGATCGTCGTCGTTCCGTCCGTTTTGATCGCCCCGCAACGCCGCGCTATCGGGTTCGTCGCCGCAGAGTCGAGCGCCGTGTTGAACGTATAATTCGCGAGTCCCGAAACAAAAGGATGCGCGCGCGTCGCGAACTCCGAAACGCTCCCGTGCGGGCCGTTGAAACTCAGACGCCATTCGTCGTAATCGGGAAGGGACGAACGGAGCGATTCGTTCATTTCACGCGCTTCCTTAACGTCCACGACGAAAACGTCGGGGGATATCTCCTCGACGCGACCTTTGACCGCGGCGACGGCGCGCGTCACGAAGCGCTTCACGTCCTCCGGGCCCCCGACCTGCTCCCGCGCCTCCTGAAGCTCCCGCTTCACCGCGTCGGCCAACCGCGACGTCGCAAGGTGCGCGAAATACGTCCGACTGCGCTTCTCAACCCGTTCCGTCGCGGCGTCCCATTCGCTCTTAAACTTTTGCTTAATCTGCTCTTCGGTCTCTTCCATGAACTCGGGAAAGAAGAGCGTCGTCTCCTTCTTCGCGGCGTAACGCGTCCCGCGAAGAAGATACGCGTTGACGAGCGCTTTCACCATCTCCGCGGAATCCGCCGGGGGCTGCACGCTTATCCCTAGGCTGTTTTTGATCTTGCGATGTTTGTCGAGAAGCTTCTCCAGAATGAGCCCGTCGATTCCTTCGGAGCCGAAGATCGTCAAGACGCGAACGTTCGGGCTCGGCTGACCGAAGCGGTTGACGCGCCCTTCGCGCTGATCGTGTCGCGTCGGGTTCCAGCTCAAATCGTAATGGATCGTCTCGTCGAAATACTCCTGAAGGTTGATCCCTTCCGAGAGGCAGTCGGTGCACACGAGAATCCTCCGCGGAGCCTCCCCGAGTTCCTCGACGATTCGTTCCCGTTCCTCGGGGGGTAGAAGACCCGTCGCGCACGCGACGACCGCTTTGGGCGTCTTCTTGTCCTCCTGGGAGAAGATTCGGGCAAGTTCGTCTTTGAGGTACGCCGCAGTGTTGATAAAGCGGCAGAAGACGATTGGAGAATACCCGTCCTTGAGCTCTTTTTTGAGAACCTCGACAAGGACGTCGAGTTTCGGATCCTTCCCGGCGCCCTTGAGGCCGCTCGCCAGCGCGACGATCGCTTCGCGTTTTTGATCGAGCGCGCTCCCTTTCGGAACGTCGAGCGCCGCAGAGAGGAGAAAATCCTTCGACTTCTCAGACTCGACCGGATCCGCGTCGAGCGCCTGAAGGCGCATTTCTTTCTCGATCCGGTCATAGAGGCTCTTCTCCTCTTCGACGGAATCGATCGCGCCCGATTCCTCGTCGCTCCCTTCTTCCGCCGAGGGAGCCGCGCCGCCCTTCTGCTTCCCGAAAGTGACCTCCGCCGCCGCAGGGCTCGACGAGACCGCTCGAAGAAGACCGAGAGCCGTCCACCACAGCGCCGTCTTACGACGCTGATCTTTCGTCGGGTCGTTCACGAGAGCCTTCGCGTACTCGATCGTCGCGTCCATCAACTCCCGATACCGCGGCGTCGGCTCCCACGAGAAATCCGCTGACTTGACCGTCGGAAAGTCCGTCGTTTCGAGGAAGTCTTTGATATCGCCGCGACGACGCATGATGAAATACTGCGCGAGACGTTCCCGATCCTTACGACGTTCCTCCCCGCTCAGATCCGTCGGAAAAAGCTCTTCTTCAAGAAAATCCTTATTCAGCAGCCCCAGCAGAGAACGGAACGCCCCGTCCTTCCCGCTGTGAGGCGTCGCCGTCACGAGGAGCGCCCCGCGATTCGGGTCGTCGCAGAGACGCCGCGCCAAGTCGTAACGCTGCGATCGATTCTCCCCCAAGTCGTTCGCGACGCAGTGCGCTTCGTCGATCACGATCATATCCGGCGCGGAGCGTAGAAACTCCGCGCTTCTCTTACCCTTGATAAAGTCGATCGACACGATCGTGCGCTTATGCGCGTCGAAGACCGATTCGTAACCGCTCAAATCGCGTTCAAGACGATTGATCGTACCGGGAAGAATAATCGTCGTCTCAAGATTGAACTTTTCGTAGAGTTCGCGCTCCCACTGTTCCGCCAGATAAGGAGGGCAAAGAATACAGAATCGGTCGACTTCGCCGCGGTCGACGAGCTCGCGAAGGATCAGACCCGTTTCGATCGTCTTACCGACCCCGACGTCGTCCGCGATGAGAAGGCGCGGCGTCTCCTGGCGAAGCGCAAGGAGAAGCGGAACGAGCTGATACGGACGCGGCTCAACGTTAATCCGCCCGAAAGAGCGGAAGGGCCCCGCTGCGTCGCGAATATTCAGACGAAGCGCGTCCCGAAGAAGGGAGCACGACGCGCCGTCCCCCGCAAACTCTGGATCCGGACGCTCGAAGACCGCGGACTCGATCTCGTCGAGTCCCGGAAGGAAACCCGTCGCCTCCTCCTCGCTCCCGTCGATCGGTTTCGCAAAAATCATCTCAGGGTCTTCGTCGCGCGGCGGCTGAACCACCCATTCTCGTCCGCGGACCGATATTAGCGACCCTGGGGCGAACTTCTTCTCTGCTGTCATAAACGCCTTCCCTTACTCAAACGCCGACGCGGCGCGCCGCGCGTTCCTTTCCTCGTGACCTACTCTTTTAATTATAGCGCAAATCTCAGTTTCGCGCCGCGCGTTCCCCAAAAATATCGGGGCGCTTCCCCGCTATCTCGCGCCATCGCGCCTCGAGGGCTTCGCGCGTCTCGCGCTCTTCGCGAGGCCTGACGTCAAAGACGACGACCTCCCACCCTTTGCTACGGAGCGCGCGGCGCGCCCTAGCGTCGGTCGCCCGCCGCGACGCTTCCTCGTGAGGGGGGCCGTCGATATAGACCGCGACTCGCCGCCCGCCTTCCCCGCGCTTCTCTTCGTAGAGGAAATCGGGACAGGTATGGAATTCTTTGAGAAGCCGCTGGGAGTCGGTCGGCAAGTTCCATCCTTCGCGATACGCCAGTTCGAGCCAGCTCTCTTCGAGCTTCGACCCGCACCGCTCGCGGAGCTTCTCGTACCGTTCCTTCGCGGAACCTTGCGCCGACTTCGCCTCGACGCGAGCGCCCCGAAGCGACTTCAGGACGTCCTGAATCAAGAACCGATTCAACTGCTCGTGGTCGCGTTGATTCGAGTAGCTCAGCAGACAGTCGTAGCACGCAAGTTGGCACTGCTCTCCGCCCCCGACGTCGTGTCCCTCGTCCTCCCCCGTCTCGCGGTTGAAATGACAAAGAGACAGAGCTTCCGCGATCAGCGCGTCGAACTCCGCGCTACTGCGGAAGATTTGACACAGAACCCCCGCGCCCCCTTCGGCGCCTTCGTAGAAGAGGAAGAGTTTTCGATCCTCCTCGCTCGGGAGCGGCTTCGTCTCTAGTTCCCGCTCTTCGAGGGAATACCGAATCTGAATCGCCCGGCTCAGCGCCGCCTGCAACGTCGCGAAAACGTCCGCGCGAAGCTCCTTCTTCGGCCTCAACACGAGAATATTGCGCGTGTCCTGCACGTAAGGACGCGCCTTCACGATCTCGTCCGCGCTCGAACTATCCCCCTTCTCACCCCTCTTCTTCGATTCGTCGTCCTTCTTCACCCACCGACCGTCCGTCGTGTTGAGATTGAACCCGTTGCGCGCGGAAGCGCTAACCGCTTTCGAACCGTTGTTGACGCGGTAGATCGTCGACGTCGGACAGTACGTCGCGTCCCCCCAAAGGGTTTCGCTCCCGTCTTCTCCTTTGACGTAGATTTCGTAGTCGCACCGCTCCGGGACGTTATAACGAAACGCGGTCGCGACGTCGTAACCCATTCGCTGGCGCTCCTCTTCGTCGCAGTTGATCCGCTCGACGCGACGCGCCGTCACCTTCTGCATCTGGAGGAGATTGTCGACGCGCCCTTCGTTTTCGAGATTCCGACCGCAAGACGCGCAAACGTCGCACTGTTCCGCAAGCGCGTCGTTATAGTACCCGCAATCGGGGCAAATCTTCGCCTCGGCAAAGGAGATTTCGCCGACCTCCTTCCCCTCCTTTTTGCGCAAGCTCGTCGCGATCCCGACGCTTTCCACGCGATATCGCGCCCCTTCGTGATAAATGAGCGAGTGGGGGGCGAATTCGCTAATCGCCAAAAAGCGCGGACGCGAAAGGTAGTCGTTTACCTCCGAGCCGTTCACTTCGGGGAGGAACGCCGTCACGGGAAGTCGCGGGAAGTTGTAGCCGGGAAGGAACCCTTCCGACGCGAGGTAGCGGTAGAAGTAGAAATCGCTGAACTGTTTCGACGCCTCTCCTCCCACTTTGTTAAGAAGAAGGTCCATCTCCTTTTCCGCTTGAGCTCGCAGGCGATTATGGCGCTTCTGTTCCTTTTCGGAAAGAAGCCTATTCATCTTCTCGTTGTGCGATTCATTTCGCTGAAGCGCCGCCGCTTTGAAGAGATCGCGCCAGCGATTGCACGCTTCGTCAAAATCGCGCTCAATGCTGCCGATCTTATCGTCGACCCACTTTTCGTCATACCATTTCGCCTCCTTTAGGTCGGCGCTCATCATATCCAAAACCTTTTTGACGCGCTTCTTCGCCGCCGCCGCGACGTCCTGATTTTGAAGGATTTCCTTGACTTCAGGCAGAAGCTCGCAACTGGGAATATTCTCGTTTTGAATATTGGAGTCGAGATATTCGCCGACGCTTGGGCCGCGCTCGAAGTTGAGGTTTCGACGCACGACCTCGGTAAGCCAAATCGCGCGGACGTGGGCGAGAACTAACTCTTCGTTCGCAAGGTCGACGCGCGGAGGATTCACCGCGCCCGACGCCATCAAGCTGCGATGCTGGAAGTAGTAGAGGTCGTGTTGATTCTGAGAGCCGCAGAAAGCGAGGATCAGCGCGGGCTGACCGCTTCGTCCGGCGCGGCCCGCGCGCTGCGCGTAGTTCGCGGGGGTCGGCGGAATATTGCGCATGTGGACGAGATTTAACTGCGCGATATCGACGCCCAGCTCCATCGTCGGCGAACAGTAAAGAACGGACAACTCCGCCTTACGGAACTCCGCTTCGCGATTTTCGCGCGTCTGCGAATCGACCTGCGCCGTATGTTCCGCCGCGCGATAGTGCGAAAGCGCCAGCGTGTTGTTCGTATAAAACTCGTGAAAATACTTGTTGCGCCAGCGCCGATTGTCGTCGTTGTCCGAGGTATACTGCCGAATATGATCCGCCGGCGCGGAACCGTCGCCAAGCTTCCAGCGAAGCTCGTCCGCGTTGATTTGATACCGGTTCTTCTTGTCCTTCGTCAACAGCCCGTAAGTCGTCGCAACCTCAAAGATCGTTTGAATCAACTCTTCGCGCGTCTCAGCCTCGGTCTTTCCATTGAGATCGAAAGATTTCAGGTCGATCTTCCGTTTCAAATATTGTCCGAACCCGCTTCGCGCCGTAATGGCGAGACATTCCCCATTTCTGGCGCTTGGCGTCGAGGAGGCGAGAACCGCAAACTTTCCCTTCGCTAGATTGGAGGGCTCCGTTTCCTCGCTGAAGCGCCAAGGTTCGCGAAGTTGACGTTTCACTTCTTCGACGAGTTTCGAATGTTTGTCGGGATTCAACGCGGAGGAGTCGATCGCCAACTCGCGACGCAGGAAATCGAGGAGTGTGACAAGGATTTCGCGACGAACTTCCCACTTCGCGCAGTAGAGCGCGTCGTGCCCCCTCCTCCACTCCTCGTCGTCCTTCGCCGCGGCGTCGACGTCGTAGTATTCCACGCGAAGATCCCCCGTTTGCTCCAAATTCGGCACGCTTACACGCCAACCGCGTTGCAAATCGCAGAAGAGGAGATACCGAAGATAATCCTTCAGCGCGTTTTTGGCGCTGTTCGCGGAGCTTCCTTTCGTTGCGGGGTCTTTCTGCATATAGTCCTTGGGTTCCAAGGCGAGCGCCTCGAAGACTCGATCGGGCAAATCTTCCGACTTAATCCCCTCGTCCCCCGCCTTCTCAAGCGCGCGACGCAACCCCGCGCGTAAGATCCCCACGTGAACGAAGTCGTTGAAGTGACCCGCCTGAAGGGACGCGTCTTGACGATTGTCCGTAAAGCTCAAGAGCTTGCGCGCCTCGGGATGCTCCTTAATAAACTCGCTCTTTTCGAGCCCCGCGACTCCCGCGAGGGAAAGAATCGTCGTCGCGCTGCTGCGACCCGCCGTCGCGATTCCTCCCAAACGACCGAAGTCGGACGAATCCTTGCGAACATGCGTCGCCGAATACGCGAGACCGCACTCCGGGCAGAAGCGAAACGGCGTTTCAAAGAACGCGACGTCGATCCCCTCGGACGCGTTCTCGTCGAGAATCTCGCCTTGCGCGTTCGTGCGGAAAACCTGCGGGATATCCCCGCGCTTCTGCGCTTGCTTATACTCGTCGGGGGCGCGCCATTCCTCGGGAAGTCGCTCTTTCGCCTGCGACTCCGATTTCGGCCATCCTCTATCGGCGCTCAGATAGAGATACCCCGCGACATATCCGCTTTCGTTTTCCGCGTCGCGGTCGTAGAAATCGCGCGGAATGAAACGCGAGCCCTCTTCGTCGTCAACCTTGTAAACGCAGTAGTATTCCTTACCGCACTCGCGGCAAAAGACGAGCGGATAGAGGCGTTTCTGCGCGTTGGAGCCGTCCGCGCTCGGCGCGAAGCGTTGTTTATGAAGATAGACTTCGCGCGCCTCCCCGAGCTCCGCCGTCGCGTAGACGTAGTCCCCGCGGCTGAAAAACTGGTGCAGTCGGAACGCGAAGAAGGGCCGACCGTCCTTCTTCTTCGTGCGGAACCCCGCCATGAAGAGGCGGCGAATCGCGTTCTCGCAAAGGGACGCGCTCGGCGCCGCGTCATTGAACGTTTCCTTCAGGAACAGCGCCAACTTCTCCGAGCCGCTCTTCGAGCCGGAAAGTTCGAGGGGCTTGCGACGCGTCAACCTTCCGTCGCGCAATTCGACTCCGAACGTCTCTTCGATCCACGCCGCCAACCGCGACGCCTGGAGCGCCTCCGCGTCGACTTCGCGACCTGTCTCGCGGCGCAGAATCGCGACGACCTCCTCAGAGCTCAGCTTCTCGACGCTCTCCTGCTTCTCGTCGTTCGGAACCCCGAGCGCCTCGACTTCGCGACGAAGCCTCGCGATCGAATCGGAATTCCACTCAAAAGCGTCCGTCGAGCGAACGATCGTCTCCGCAATCACGTTCGAGGCTTCTATCTTTCCCCCGAAGATTCGCGACGCGCAATCCGCCACTATCTTCTGCTCGTCCTCGAGCTTACCCGTCGGACTCGACGCAAGGGTCGCCGACGTCCCGACGTAGATTAGCGACTTCGCCCCGCTCGCTTCGAAGAGGCGCCGCGAAAGCATCGCAACGTCCGCCCCCTGACGTCCGCGGTACGTGTGCAGTTCGTCCAGGACGAAAAAACGCAGCGTCTTGAGGCTCTCCACTAAATTCCGCTCAAACCCGCGCGTGAGGATCAGCTCGAGCATCACGTAGTTCGTCAGGAGAATATCGGGGGGATCCGCCAGCATCTTATCCCGCTCGTCACGGCTCTCTTGACCGGTATAGCGACCGTAGCGACCCCGCATCGGAGAATCTTTGAGGAACTTGTCGAGCTCCTCCAACTGGCTGTTCGCCAGCGCGTTCATCGGATAGACGACGACCGCCTTGATTCCCCTTTCGTCCTTATGACGCAGCGCGTAATCGACGATCGGAACGATATACGACAAGCTCTTACCGCTCCCCGTGCCGGTCGTCAAGACGTAGCTCTCGCCCGCGCCGTAACATCGGATCGCGTCCGTCTGGTGGCGGTAGAGGGAGATCGGAGCCCCGTTGACTTGGAAGCACGATTTCGTCTCGGGGGACAAGATTCCTTCCTTTTCGAGAGTTTCGAAGGAGTCCCCTTGCGCAAACGCGGGGCTGAGCTGAAGGAGGGGCTCGGGCCACAGAACCCCGGCGTCGAGCCCCGCTTTAACCTTGTCGGCGATCTTCGCGTCTTTGATATTGATGTAACCGTTGATAAAGTCTTGGTATTGATTTACGATCTCTTTGCGCAGTCCAAAAACGTCCATTGGGAACCTTCTCGTCGGGAAATAATCAGAGACCGCGACGCGCGTCAACGCGTTGCGGCCATGGATTCGGCGTACGCGATCATTATATAAGAAAAGACGTTTAGCGTCTACTTAAAAAAATGCGAAAGAAAAAACGCGCCGGGAAACGACATGAGAAAAGACGTCTGACGTCTACTCAAAGAAACGCGAAAGAAGAAAGCGCGCCGCGAAAAGACGAAAACGTCGCGACTCCTTCGTTCCCTAAAGGGCGCTTCGCGCGTCTGGCGGCGTCTTTTTAAATTTTCCCAAAGACATAGCGCTAGTCTGCGAGATCGCGTATCATTGATACGGGCGGCGAAGAAGACGCTCCCGACGAAATGTTCCGGTTCATCAAAGTGATGAAGAAACGGGGATGACTCGGGAGTCGAGATGGTTGAATGAGAAAACAAACGCCGTGAAAATGGCGCAAAAACGGTAATGAACCGCTTTGACGCCCCTCCGTCCCAATACCGAACCGCCGTAACCTCCGTCCTTGCGAGGACGAATTTCACGGCGGTTTCTTTGATTCCTCTACTAACGCAATTTTTCAAGAATTCTGTCCGCTCAATTTATCTTTGAGAACCAGAACTTTCCGCTCAATCTCACGAATCACGTCGAGAAACGCTTCGTCCGATTTCCCCGTGGGATCCTCCAACCCCCAATCTTCTCGGTGGGAACAGGGAAGGAACGGGCATTGAACGTTGCACCCCATCGTAATCACGACGTCTACGCGCGGAATCTCGGAGAGGAGCTTGCTGTATTGAGACGCCTCCATGTCGACTCCATATTCTTGCTTCATTAACCGAACGGCGTCTTGGTTGATCCGCGGTTTCGTCTCCGTACCGGCGGAGTAACTTTCAAAGACGTCGGGAGCCAAGAGCTTCCCCAACGCTTCCGCAATCTGGCTGCGGCAGGAATTATGAACGCAGATAAACGCGACTTTCTTCATCTCAAAACCCTAACTTGCGCAGTAGTTTCTCAACCTCGTCGGCTTTCAAAACCTTCCCCGTAGAAATCGCTTTTTCATTGACGACCAGAGCAGGCAAACTCATCACGCCGTACTCCATGATCTTTTCCATATCGGTCACATAGTCGACCTCGACGCCAAGTCCCATATTCTTGACGGCCTCTTTCGTCGCTTCCAACAACGCATGGCAGTTTTTACAACCCGCGCCGAGAACTTTAACGCTAAAAACGCCCTTTGCCGCCTCGCCGTCGCCGATCTTGTCGACTTCCGTTGATTCTCGAGGAGCGCAACCGCCGCTACAAGAGCATGTCGGAGCCTTGGGCGCTTCTTTTTTCTTGCCAAAATTAAACAAAGCCATAATAACGCCTCCAAAAAATTAAAGGTTAGTTTAGAACGCAAGCCGGAAGATATACGACCCAACGGTAGGATCGCCGTCCCCCCCCCCTTTCGAAATCTCGACGGCCAAACGCTGAAATTTAGCCGTCCCTCTTTGCTCCTTCATACGAGCAGACGCTCAATTGCGTTAAAGAAATAACCGATAACGACGACTCCAACGACGCATATCGCGACGAAGACGCCCAGCAACTTCGGCTTAACCGCCTTACGAAGCATGACGATCGAAGGAAGCGACAACGTTGTCACGCCCATCATGAAGGCCAGAACGACGCCAAGGCGCGCACCCTTGGCAAGGAGCGCTTCCGCTATGGGAATGGCCCCGAAAATATCCGCGTACATCGGAACGCCCGCAAGGGTGGCGAGCGCCACGCCGAACGGGTTCCCCGCTCCCAGCGCCTTGACGATAAATTCTTCGGGAATCCAGTTATGAATGAACGCGCCGATCCCCACCCCCGCGAGAACGTAAGGCGCGACCTTCTTGGCGATAGACGCGACCTGCTCCCATGCGAACGCAACGCGCGCTTTGAAAGTCAGCTCCTCCAGCGGAACTTCCAGCGCTTTACCCTTGCGGATATACTCTTCGACCTGATTCTCCAAACGCAGCTTTTCAATCGCGGTTCCCCCGACGACGGCGATAACCAAGCCAACCGCCACGTAGACGACGGCAACTTTCAACCCAAAGAAGCTCGTGAGCAGAACCAAACTTCCCAAGTCCACCATCGGGGAGGAAATCAGGAAAGAGAAGGTCACGCCCAAAGGCAAACCGGCGCGGGTAAAGCCGATAAAGAGGGGGATGGACGAGCAAGAACAGAAGGGCGTCACTGTGCCGAGCAAAGCGGCGACGCAGTTGGCGCCTACGCCATGAAATCGGCCAAGGATCCGTTTTGTTCGCTCCGGGGGGAAATAGCTCTGAATATACGAGATCAGAAAAATCAAGCTGGTCAGCAGAAGCATAATTTTTACGACGTCGTAGATAAAGAACTGAAGACAGCCTCCCCAGCGCGAGGCGACGTCCACGCCAAGAGCGTTTAGGACGTTTCCAACGATCTCGTTAAGCCATTTCATACCAAGAATCTGATTCTGGACGAACGCCCATATCGAAGAGAATAGCTCCATAAAATTCGCTCCTTCCATATCGACACATTCAAAAATATCAAAGCGACGTCTCTAAAAAAAACCGTCTTGGTTGACGGCTAAACTCTATTTACTCCCGCAAGGTCCGTCCGGCTGTATTACCGGACGCGTCAAGTGAAACCTGCTGACGGAGGAGTTCGACGGCGCGTTCGGCTCCGACGGGGTCTATGGAATAATGAACCCATTTCCCCTCCTTGCGCCCCTGCACGACGCCCGCGTCGCAGAGCAACTTCATATGATGGGAAAGCGTCGGTTGCGTGATATGCAGATCGTCGAGCAGCTTGCACGCGCACTTCTCGCCGCTTCGCAGAAGCGCCAGAATTTGCAGTCTGTTTTCGTCGCAAAAGGCCTTGAAGACCTTCGCCGCTTCCGTATACGTCGTCGCCATTCGACTCTCCTCACATTCATCCTTTTCGATGCGTCTACATTTAACTCGTCATATCTATGTTTGTCAATGTGTTTTCGTCAATTTTTCTGAAAACACAAAGAAAATGGAAGACGCCGCAAAAATCCCCTCTCCTCACGGGGCGGCGCTAGTTGTCGAACTCGATATAATACCCCGACTTCACGGCGACTTCAAGCGCGCGCTTTACCTTCTCGAGACCGGAGATTTCCGCAGGATTGGAGCTCTTCGCAATCATCGCGTTCGCAAGCTCCAGCGCCTCCGCCACATGTTCGGCGGGAAGCTGTTCGTCTTCCCATAAATCAACCATAACCTTCCACTTCTTATTAATTGAGGAAAAGAAGCCAGTGGGGTATTCATCCAAGGCGTCGAACTCTTCCTGAGTCAACTCTTCTTCGTAGACGTTCTCTTTGTCCTCGATAAAGTATTCGAAGTGATTATACCCTTCGAGATTCTTAGGCGCAAAGCTAAAATGACGTCGTATAAAATCCATTATTCCATCTCCCCTCGTTTCTTGAACGAAGCGACACGAGGGAAAGAAGACGCCGCAAAACCGCGACTCCCTTCCTCCGACGCGGCGAGCGCTAGTTGTCGAACTCGATATAATACCCCGACTTCACGGCGACTTCAAGCGCGCGCTTCACCTTTTCGAGACCGGAGATTTCCGCAGGATTGGAGC
>SFIW01000033.1 GCA_004556055.1 Planctomycetaceae bacterium | reverse complement strand
CGTCGGGGCCGTATACCACCATATCGGGAAACCCAAGAAGACGACGGAATGTCCTTCGACGTCCGCGTCGACGTCCTTCAGCGCGGGGTACTCCGCCTTCCCTTTCATCTCCTTAGAGCTTCGCGACTCGGGATCGCGCCAGTTCAAATCCGCGGTCGTGTACGGAACTGCCGGCGCGATCTCGTAAAGGTCGCCGCCGCTCGCCGACGCAAGCTCTTCCGCCGCGCGACGCGTAACCCCCGACGCTGAAAAATACGCGATTAATATCGATTGGCCCATTATGTGTCTCCTTTGTTGACGACGCGTTGTTCAGAAGGCGTTGTCTTGAACGTTGCGTTAGGGAGTATCATATTAAAAAAGCGCGCTTTGACAACTACCGGACGACGTTTCCCTCCAAAGAATGGCGCCCTTGCGATAAACAGAAAGCGTTCTTTAGAAAAGGGTAGGGGATATTATTGGAGAGACGCAAAGGATTTTAGGAAATTTTTTATCGGATTTTATCGAAAAAGCGGGTCTTTGGACGGCGATAGAAAAAGAGAAGGAAAGCGCGGGGAAGGGCTTTCCTTTTTTTTATTTTGTTGGCGAATCGCGCGGCGTTGCGTTATTGGTCGATTTCCGGGAGTGAGTCGGCAAGTCGCCGCAGGGACTCGGGGGGTATGAATCGCGCGCCGTTCCTTGCCGCGAGTTCGTCGCAGCGTTTTAGAAGGGATTTGAGTCCGAGGGAGAACGCCCAATAGCATAGTCCGCCGCGTGTCGCGGGGAAACCGAGCGCGAGGACGAGCGCGGCGTCACATTCGCGCAGAGAGCCGACGACGCGTTCTTCGACGAGACGCCCCGCTTCGAGGAGGGTTGCGAGAAGAAGGCGTTCGAAGGGGGGCTCCACCCCTTCGCTGAACGGTTTGTCGCGGAATTTGGCGATCTCACAATCGGGAGAGGAGGAGACGTCGTTTTTCCACGGCGTATGCGACGCATAGGCATAGAAGCCGCGATACGTTTTGCGTCCGAGGCGTCCTTCGCGAACCATGTCGGGGAGGAGGTGCGAGGGGACGGTTCTTTCGGGGAAGGCTTTTAAGAAACTCCATCCGGAGTGAAGCGAGACGTCGCAGCCGATTTCGTCGACGATCCTTAGCGGCGGCGCTTCCATCCCCCAGCGGATAGCGGCGGCTTCGAGCGCGTCTGCGGAAAATCCCTCTTCGACGAGCGCGAGCGCTTCGTTGAGATACGCTTGGAGCAAACGATTCACGAGGAATCCATGCGAATCCCCCACGACGAAAGGAACGCGCCCAATGCGCTTGGCGAGGAGATACGCGCGCCGCGTCGTTTCCGGACTCGTCGCTTCGCCGACGGCGATCTCGACGGGCCGACGTTTCGTCGCCGGGTGGAAGAAATGGAAGCTCGCGAAGCGTTCGCGCGAGACGGCGCGTCCTTCGCTCTCCGCGGGAAGCGTCGCGGCGAGTTCCCCGATCGTCAGCGACGACGTGTTCGTCAGAAGGAGTAGCGGTCGCGTGGCGCAACTCTCGATTTCGCGGTACGTCTTCGCCTTGATCTTCGCTTTCTCCGGAACCGACTCGACGACGACGGGCTTTTTCGCAAGTTCCGCGACGTCGGTCGAGGCGCGGAAGTATCGCGCGACAAGATCGCGACGTGTTTGCGCCTCCGCCTCGGGCTCCGCAAGCGCTTGCCCTTGGTTGACGCGCAGCGCCGCAAGTTCGCGCTCCAGACGTTCCGACGCGGACGCGACCGCGTCTTCCGAGACGTCGCGCGAAAGAACCGGAATTCCCGCGTTCACGAAGGACGCCGCGATCGATATTCCCATGAGACCAGCTCCCGCGACGCCGACTCCTTCCTTTTCAACGCGCGCCAAGAACGCGTCGCGCGAATCGTCATGTTCCGCGCTCGACGCAAGCTTCATCATGCTAGGAGTCCAGGCGCGGTCGTAGAGCGCCGAGACGCGAGGGTCGATCGCGGGGGGCGCGTAGGCGGGGTCGTCGAGGCGCGACGCGTACGTCGACGGATCGCAACCGGCGAGAGAAGAGGTCGAACGGAAGTAGTCGTTGTATGTCATGGCGTTCCGAAATGCTTAGGGGCAGCGTCGACGCGAGAGGAGAAAAAGCGCCGCCGAACCAGAGTACGGAGTCGCGTCGGCGGCGCGTGAAACGACGCGGATCAGTCTTTCTTACGGTTGTCGACGATGCGCTTCATCTTTCCTTCGCTGCGCGGAATCGCGTTCTGATCGACGATCGTCGTCTTGAAGCCGATTCCGATCGTGTCGCGAAGTTTCGACGTGACGAGGCGCGCGAGACCTTCGCGTCGCGACGCGTCTTCCGCGAACGCCGCGTACATCTCCGGCGTCCCTTCCAACTTCACTTCGATCGTCGCAAGACCCGATTCGTTCGAATCAAGGTAGATCTGGTAGTTGATAAGGCCCGGATCGATCGACGTTAAGACCGATTCGATTTGGCTCGGGAAGACGTTCACGCCGCGCACGATCATCATGTCGTCGGAGCGGTGCGAAATGCGCCCGATACGGCGGATCGTGCGACCGCAAGCGCAACGTTCCGGTATGAGACGCGTTATGTCGCGCGTTCGGTAGCGAATCACCGGCATGCCGACCTTGTCGAGCGTCGTGAAAACGAGTTCACCCGTCTCCCCGTCGGGAAGAGGTTGAAGCGTGTCCGGATCGATGATCTCTGGATAGAAGTGGTCTTCGAAGATGTGGATACCCGCGTGATGCGAGCAGTCCCCGCCAACGCCGGGTCCCGAGATTTCCGTGAGCCCGTAAATGTCGTGCGCGACGATTCCCGTCTCCTGTTCGATGAACTGGCGCATGCCGTCCGTCCACGGTTCCGCGCCGAAGATACCGACGCGAAGCTTCGTTTCTTTCCAGTCGTAACCGGTCTTCTGCGCCTGGTCGATGATGTGCAGGAAGTAGCTGGGCGTACACGCGATCGCCGTCGCTTTCAAGTCTTTAATCAGCATGAGGTGACGCGTCGTGTTCCCGCCCCCCGCGGGGATGATCGCGCAACCGCGTCTCTGACCGCCGTCGTGAAGTCCTAAACCTCCCGTGAATAGCCCGTAACCGTACCCAACCTGCAAGACGTCGGTTTCGTCAAGTCCGAACATCGTCAAGCATCGCGCGACACATTCGGACCAGACGTCGAGGTCTTCTTGCGCGTAAGGAACGACGATCGGTTTGCCGGTGGTTCCGGAGCTAGCGTGGAAACGGACGATCTTCTCCATCGGCGCGGCGCGCATTCCGTCGGGATAAGTGTCGCGCAAATCCGTCTTTACAATGAAGGGGAGCTTGCTGATATCGGCGATCGAACGAATATCGTTCGGATCGACCTTGTGCTTGGCAAGAAGGTTGCGGTACCATTCGACGTTTTCGTAAGTTCGTCGGAAGACCTTGATGAATTTTTCGTTTTGAATGGCTCGTAAACGCTCGACTGGCATAAAGTCTGGAGCGGAATTCATAGCGTATTTATGCATAACTTCTTACCTAGCGCGCGCGGCGCTCTCCGTCCTTTAACGGCAAAGGTATGATGAATAGTCAACGCGCTTGAACAATTCACGCGTAATTGGCGCCATTGTAAGGCGCTTTTTATATTAGAAAAGGGCGCCGAGAAGGAGGAAAAAACGCCTTTCATTGTGGAAAAATCGCGCTTTTTAACGGCTTTACTCGACTTTTTCCCTTTTTTTTTCGAAAAAATGCGCGTTTCGACATTCTTTTACGTTGACGTCGCCTTTTTTGGCCGATTAAATTAGGCGTACGAGGCCGCGAGGTACTCTCGTGAGCGCGCCTTTGGTTGAGGCGCCGCGCGGACGAGGCGCGCGTCTCAGGGTTGCCTATTTGATACTTTATTGAACTAGTTTCGCATCTGCTAGATGCTTAGGAAAGAGACTTATGGCCAAAGAAAAGAAAGCCTGCGCTAAATCGCAAACGAAAGCCGACGCTCCCAAGGCGAAATCCTGCAAATCCTGCAAAGCCGCCGCTCCCAAGCCGGTCCCCTTCAAGCCCTTGACCAAGGGCGATATTGTTCAGCAGTTGGCTGACGCCACCGCGCTGAGCAAGAAGGACGTAACCCTGGTGCTCGACAACATCGCGCCCGTCATCGCCAAGAGCTTGGCGTCTTCCAACGACGCGTCTTTCACGCTTCCCGGTCTCATCAAGATCGAAAAGCAATTCGTTCCCGCCAAAGAAGGGCAGAAGAACGTTCCCGATCCCTTCCATCCCGGTCAGACCGTCGATCGTCCCGCGCGTCCCGAACACTACAAAATCAAGGTTAAGGCCCTTAAAGGTCTCAAAGATATGGCGTGATTCCCACGTCGCGATCTAAGCGTCAGGCGTCGTTCTCCTTTGGAGAAACGGCGCCTTTACTTTTTCAACCGCGCTCCGCTTGACGTTTTTCTATCTTTTGGCAAAATTCTACCGACAGACAAGAGGGACTTATTTACGTGTCCTGCGTTTTATACACGGCTATTTTGCTGCTGCGGAGAGTTTTTTATGTCAAGTTGTTGCGACCCCTGCGAGGGCCAGGGGATTAAGGCCAAGCGTATTCTTCTCAAGATTTCCGGCGAAGGGTTCTGCCCCGAGCATCAGCGCGGAATTTCCATGGATTCCGTCAATTCTTTAGCGCGACAGATCGTTAAAATCGCGCGTCTCGGCGTTCAAGTCGCCGTCGTTATGGGGGGCGGCAATATCTTGCGCGGCGCCCAATTCAAAGCGACCGACGGCGCCTCCACCGTACAGGAAGCCACCGCCCACTACATGGGAATGCTCGCCACCCTCATGAACGGGCTCGCTCTTCAAGACGCGATCGAAGCTTTAGAACAGCCGACGCGCCTTATGACCGCTATCGAAGCCGACGCCGTCGCCGAACCGTATATTCGCCGCCGCGCCTCCCGTCATCTCGAAAAGGGGCGCGTCGTTATTTTAGCGGGAGGAACTGGGAGCCCCTTTGTCACAACCGACACCGCCGCGGCGCAGCGCGCTCTCGAACTAGAGTGCGACGTTATCCTCAAGGCGACGAAAGTTCGCGGCGTATACAGCGCCGATCCTGAGAAGGATCCAAACGCCGTCTTCTATCCCGAGCTGACTTTCGACGAAGCTATCTCGCAGAACTTGCGCGTCATGGACGCCGAAGCGTTCGCCAAGTGCGCTGAAAAGAACATGCCGATCATGGTCTTCAATTTCCGTGAAGAAGGAAATCTTGAACGCGCCGTCTCCGGAGAACACGTCGGCACGATCATTCGCAACAAGTGAGCGAACTCTCCGACGCGTTTCCGATTCAATATGGAAAAAGACTCTTCCAAAAAACGGAAAGAGTCTTTTTTTTGACCAAACCGCACGAACGCGAGACCGTGCGTCGCGCCTTTATCAGCGCGACGTTGGGAGTTGATACCAATAGTCGTCCCCCGCGCCGCACAGGACGATCTTATTCGCCGCGACCATCCTTCGAAGGAGCGCCGCGACGACGCTCGGCGACTCTTTCAGCGCCTCGACGACGTCGACTCCGCGCAGACGCGGGTTCCGACGCGCCAACTCGAGCACGGCGCGCTCCTGCGCGAAATACGGGTCTACCGACGCGCCCGGCGCGACGTAAAGAGGAGCCGACACGCTGAGCGCTTGCGAGCCCGTCGAAAAGCCGCGCGCGACTCGAAGCTCCGACCCGCGCGACGGTCGACGTTTCGGCTTCGGCGGCGCGTACTCCAGCGGCTCGCGCTGAACGTGAAGACGCTCTCGCGGCGCCGACTCCGGTCGACGAGGGGGAAGCGCGGGCGTCGCGGGCGCCGTAGGGGCGACTGTTGCGACGGGGAGGACGACGCGCGTGTAATTCGTCGTCGATTCAAAGCGCGGCTGCGCCTCCAAACCTTCGTACGCCTGACGAATCTTCCGCGTTCCGCTCCCGATCCCTTCAGCGTAGTCGAGAAGGTGGAAGACGTGCGCGACGCGAGGATTTCGCGGCTCCGCGACTCCGAGCGCGAGATCCGCCGTCGTCAGCGAGGAGGGAAGACCGCCGGGTGAAACTATCTCTATCCGCTCCTGATATTTACGCGCCACGATCGGCGTCGCGCGACGATAGTCCCGATGCAAAAACGCGTTGACGAGCGCCTCGCGCAGCGCCGATTCCGGATATGCGCGCGGCGCGCCTGAAAGCTCCGAATCGCCCCGCGACGCCTCGTCTCGATATTTATCCAAAAATTCGTACGCGTCCTGATACTGACGCAAGATTGACCCCGTGAGATTCAAACTGTCCCGAAGGCGCTCTTCGCGATCGCCGTCGTAGAACGCGAGTTTGACGAGCGTGGGCGCTTGATCGGAGAAGAGACGCGCGAGATTGGTGTGCGCGCCGAACGCGTCGATAAAGCCAAGGTCGTGAAAGCTCGACTCCGAAAGGACGAGATTCGCCGACGAAAACGCGCGATTCAACTCGATATAGCTGAGTCTCTGATCGTAAGAGCGTTCCGATTCGAAGGAGCCATTTCCTGTCGAGCGGATCATCTCTTCGAAAACGTCGGGGGGCGCGGGGGAAATCCGACCTTGACGGAAGATGGGAACGTCCCAGGGAGCGAGTCCGCGCGCCGCGATCCAAAAGGGACGCGCAGCGGTGGACGCGATACTAATCTCGAGTCGGTCGTTTGCTATCTTTAGCCTGATTTTGGGAGGGGAGGGGCAAATCTTCTCGTTCAAAAACGCGCGAACCTCCGCAAGGACGGCGTCGTCGTCGGGAATCGGTTCGTCGTAAAGATCGCGAAGAGGGAGTTCGCACGTTCCACCGTCCGCATTTGCATAACCAACGACCGTCCACAGGACGTCGTCTTCCATTTCGCGCCGTATCGTCATCGTTATAGCCTCCTACGCGGTCCCACGCGCCGCGCGGAAGACGCGACGCACCCGTGATTATAGCGGCCTAAGCGCCGATTATCAAGCGCGCCGCGTTCTTTATCAAGAACTTTAGTTTTTTTTCGAAGAACTTTCTAATCGCTACAACTCTTACAACGCGCGAAGTCTCCTGGATTTATTTTCTTTCCCATGATGAAAGCGCTTTACAAGAAATAAAAAGTTTAGAGAATATGAAGCGTTGAGAGAAACTGGGATGTTTGTGGTTCCGGTTTAGTGAATTTACACGCCTTCGCCGCTTTTCATGGCGCGGCGAACAGAGAATATACCCTGACTTATGGCCGCGAATCTCGTAAAACGCCGCCTAAGAGGAGAACTAAAATGAAATTACACGGTTGTTTTGCGCTCGCCGCCGCCGCCGTCGTTGCGATTTCCGCCTCTGTCGCGAACGCCAATGACGCGTCGTTCTTTAATCGTCAGTCGATCACCCTTGGCGATCTCGAAAAGGTCTCCAATTATGCCGGAAGCCCTCTTGCGTCGTCATACTCCGAATGTGCGAGCTGCGCCGGAAAAGACGAAGCGGTCGCCGCTCCCGTCTACGCCGCTCAGCCCGTCTATTACGACTCCTACGTCGTTTACGATCCTTACGTCTCCTATGGCGAATGGACCCCGGTTCGCAATACCCTCGGCTTGGCTCGCGACGTCGTCGTCGACGTTGCTCGCGGCGTCTCGCGTCCTGTTGCGCGCGTCGTCAACGGCGTGAGAAACTTCCTCTTTAACGGCGGTTATGAGTATTGCCGTCCCGCCTACTTCTGCGATCCGTGCTGGTCCTGCGATCCGTGCTGGACTTGCGATCCCTGCGGCGTTCCCGCTGCGTGCGATCCCTGTGCGACATGCGGTATTCCCGCCGCGTGCGAACCTTGCGGTTTCGTCGCGCCGCGCTCCGTCTGGGCCCCCAAGGCCTGCTGCGGGTACGACGTCTACCCCGGCGAAGTCAACGAACTTGACTCTGAAACCGGTCTGCCTAAGAAGCCTACCGCGAACGGCGTCGATTCCGCGACGAACTCCGACTCCGCTTCCGTTACCGCCGCCGACAACGCGCCCGCCGTTCCCCAGACCCTGTCGACCGAACCCGCCGCGCCTAAGGCCGACGCTGCGACTCCCGCCGCAGACTCCCTTCTCGATCAGCCTGCCACTGGCGACGATCTGCCCGCTTGGGACGGCGACGACGCCGAAGCGATCCCGACTCCGGCTCCGAACCCGAATCTTGGCGCGGGGGTTATCCGTATGCTCGTTCCTGAAGACGCGGTCGTTTACGTCAACGGATATCGCACGAAGCAGCGCGGCGAAGTCCGCTCCTTCGCGGCTCGCGATCTTGTCGTCGGCGAAGCTTATTCCTTCGAAATCCGCGTCGTCGCTCTCCGCAACGGAGAACGCTTCGAAGACGTTCAGACGACCGTCTTGACCGCCGGTGAAACGACCGCGCTCGCTTTTAATTTGGTCGCCGCGCCTCAGTCGGCCTATGCGGTCAACGCTCGCTGACTCCTTCTTCCGAGTTACCCGATCACCCCCCTGGGAACTTCTTGAAGTCGTCGTTGACGCGAACGCCCGTCCTCATTTTTGAAGTAAAAAACGGCGGTTCTCCTTCTGGACGAACCGCCGTCGTTTTTATCATAACGCGCTTTCAAACCTCAGGAGAGGGACGCGATTTCTCGGAAATTCTCCTTCAGAGCGCGGTAGAGCCCCTGATAGACGGGGAACGCCGCGTTATAATAACGGTTGGCCTCCTCGTTGGGGGAGACGCTAGACGCTTCCGACAGAGTCGCGTCGCACGCTTCGACGACGCTCGAATAGTCGCCGCCGCCGACCGCCGCCAGGAGCGCGACTCCGTACGCCGGACCCTCTTCCGAGCTCAGCGTCGCCACGCGCGCGTTGAATACGTCCGCCTGAAGTTGACGCCAGAAGCCGCTCTTCGCCCCGCCCCCGGACGCGCGGACTTCCGAGACCGTCGTGCCGAGGCTGCGGAAGATTTCCACCGCCTCGCGAAGGGAGTACGTGACGCCTTCCATAATCGAACGCGCTATGCGTCCGCGATCGTGCGCCAGCGTTAAGCCGATGAAGCACCCGCGCGCCGTCGGATCCGCGTGCGGCGTCCGTTCGCCGCTAAGATATGGAAGGAAGAAGAGGCCGTCGGAGCCCGTCGGAGACTTCGACGCTTCGTCCGAAAGGATTTCGTAAACGTCCCGCCTCGAAGCTTTCGCCTGCGCGTAGAGCTCCTGACACAGCGCGTTGCGGAACCACTGAAGCGATCCTGCAGCAGAGAGGGTCACTCCCATCATATGCCATTTGCCGCGCACCGCGTGGCAGAACGTGTGCACGCGCCCGAGAGGATCGTAATGCGCCGAGTCGCTGTGCGCGAAGACGACCCCGCTTGTTCCAAGCGACGTCGAGAGCGCTCCCTCGCGAACCACTCCCGCGCCGACCGCGCCCGCCGCGCAGTCCCCCGCGCCGCCGACGACGACGCAATCGGTTGTGAGACCGATCGCCTCCGCCGCGCTCGCCGTCAAACGACCCGTTACGTCTTCCGATTCGTAGACGCGTCCGAATAGGGTTTCGTCAAGTTGCAGCGCGCTGAGAAGCTCCTTCGACCAGCGCCGATTCGCCACGTCGAGGAGGAGCATGCCGCTCGCGTCGCTCACTTCCGTCGCGTATTCGCCCGTCAGCCGTCGGCGAATTTCGTCCTTCGGAAGAAGAATCTTCGCGACTTTGTCGAAGTTCTCAGGCTCGTTGTTGCGAAGCCAGAGGATTTTCGGCGCCGTAAAACCGCTCATCGCAGGATTGCCGACGAGTTCGATCAGACGCGAACGTCCCCCGACCGCCTCTTCGATCTCCTTACATTCGGCTTCCGTGCGCTGGTCGTTCCACAGAATCGCCGGGCGGATCACTCGATCCGATTTGTCGAGAAAGACGGAACCGTGCATTTGGCCGGAAAGTCCGATCGCTTTGACGTCGGAGCCCTTGATCCCTCCCTTTGCGAGGACTTCGGGCACGACCTTCACAACCGCCTGCCACCAATCCTCGGGATCCTGTTCGCTCCAAAGCGGTTTGGGCGCGTAGCAGGGATATTCCCCAACGCCGGAGGCGAGGATTTTTCCTTCGCCGTTAATCGCCAACACTTTAGTTCCCGACGTTCCGACGTCGATACCCAGATAAACGTTCTGCGCCTTCATATGTGTAACTCCTAAATTTATTAGCGTCGATTTAGGGCGGGGAAGGAGAGGAGTCTTTTCCACGCCGCTTCGCTGATAGGATACCAGAACGCAGAACGATTTTCAAGCGTCGCGCAATATTGTACGCGGCTCTCACCCTTTGCGCGACGGGTTGCTCCGCGCCGCGCATGATCTTTGAAAGGTCGTTCAGCATGTCGAATTATAACGTCGCTTATCTCGATAATAACGCCACGACTAAGGTCGCTCCTGAGGTCGTCGACACAATTAGACAATATCTCGCCGATGAATACTGGAATCCTAGCTCGATGTACGAGCCCGCGCTTGCTCTTGCGCGCAAACTCGACGAAGCGCGTCGCGACGTCGCCGACGCGCTCGGCGCCGCGTATCCCGACGAAATCATCTTTACCTCCTGCGCGACCGAGAGCAACAACGCCGCGCTCTTCGGGGGGCTCCGCGCCGCGCTCAAGGCCGATCCAAAACGTCGACATATCGTTACCTCGAAGGTCGAACATCCCGCGATTATCGAAGTTTGCCGACGTCTTGAAAAGGACGGTTACGACGTCTCGTGGATCGGGGTCGGAAAAGACGGACAGATCAACCTGCGCGAATTCGTGCAGGCGATTCGACCAGGAGAGACGGCAATCGTCTCCATTATGCACGCCAACAATGAGACGGGCGTCATTTTCCCGATAGAAAAATTGTCGCGTATTGTGAAGCAGACGGATCGAAAAATTATTTTCCACGTCGACGCGACGCAAACGACGACGAAACTTCCGATTAATCTTTCGCTTGATTCGAAGGGTAACGACGCGACGCCGGGCGCTTTCGCGTACGTCGACATGCTCTCTTTTAGCGGACATAAAATCCACGCGCCAAAGGGCGTCGGCGTACTTTATGTTAAGAGAGGAACGCCCTTTGAGAGCTTTATGGTCGGCGGTCATCAGGAGCGCGGACGCCGAGCGGGCACGGAAAACGTTCCGTATATTATGGGTTTGGCGCGGGCGTTGACCCTTGAGAAGGACGGACTTGAGCGCCGCGCGGCGAAGATGGCGGCGCAGCGCGATCGGTTGCAGAAAGCGTTGGAAGAACGCTTGAGCTGGATAGTCGTCAACGGTAAAGGAGCGCCGCGCACGCCCAACACTCTGAACGTAGCGGTCTACGGCGCGGAAGGCGAGGCTATTCTTGCGCTTATGTCGGATAAGGGCGTTTGCGTTTCGAGCGGTTCCGCTTGCACCTCGGGCTCTCTTGAACCGTCGCACGTCCTCACGGCGATGGGCGTGCCCGCAGGAGCTTTGCAGGGGAATTTCAGGTTTAGTCTGAGTCGATATACGACGGACGAAGAAATCGATCGAGCGATAGAGGCGTTTGTCGAGTCGGTGAACACGATCCGCGCGACGTCGTCGAAATGGGATTCGAAGAAGTCGGAACCGATCGCGTGACGCAATTCGTTTAGGGGCTTGATAATTTTCGCGCAGCGTATAGAATCACAATGGGCGCCGGTGGACTTAGCGAAACCGGCCCGGTAAATTCTGCTATACGCGAGAATTTCGCCTCATTGAACTATACAGTTTCAAGCTCAACATATTTTATTTGTTATGGAGATTTAATAACATGAAACGAGCGAAGATCACCGTCGTCGGCGCTGGAAACGTAGGAGCTACATGCGCGTTATATTGCGCTCAGGCTGGGTTGGGAGACGTCGTTCTTCTCGATACTCCTCGCGCGGGAGATATGCCCAAGGGTAAAGCTCTTGACCTTGCCGAAGCCGCTCCCGTCCTCGGTTACACTTCCAACCTGACCGGCACCACCGATTACGCTGATACCGCGAACAGCGACGTCGTCGTCGTCACCGCGGGCGTCGCTCGTAAGCCTGGTATGAGCCGCGACGACCTCCTTTCCATCAACGCCGGCATCGTCGGCTCCGTTGGCGAACAGATCAAAGCCACCAGCCCCAACGCCGTCGTCATCGTCGTCAGCAACCCTGTCGACACCATGGTGCAGCGAATGTGCGACGTCACCGGTTTCCCGCACTCTCGCGTTATCGGTCAGGCGGGCGTTCTCGACGCCGCGCGCTTCTGCTGCTTCATCGCCATGGAACTCGGCGTCAGCCCTGAAGACGTCAACGCCATGCTCCTCGGCGGTCACGGCGACTCCATGGTGCCTCTCGCCAGCTGCTCTTCCGTCGGCGGTATCCCCGTCACCCAGCTCATCGCTCCCGATCGCCTCGCTGAAATCGTTCAGCGCACCCGCGTCGGCGGCGGCGAAATCGTCAATCTCCTCGGCACCGGCTCCGCTTATTACGCGCCCGCCGCTTCTACCGCCAAGATGGTTCAGGCGATCGTTCGCGACGAAAACCGCGTCCTCGCTTGCGTCGCTTACTGCGATCAGGAATACTCCGTCGGCGGTTATTACGTCGGCGTTCCCGTCGTCCTCGGCGACGGCGGCGTCAAGAAGATCGTCAACGTCGATATGACGCTTGAAGAGAAGGCTCTCTTTGCCAAGAGCTGCGACGCGGTTCGCACCAATGTCGCCAACATGCAGAAGGTTCTCGAAGCTCCTAAGCAGGCGTGAGCCTCTTGACGCGTCGATTTGACCCCTCTTTAATTCACCTATTTACAGGAGCGAGCGTATGACCCGGAAACACTGGCGGTTGACGCTCGCTCTTGTTTTGGCGCTACTCGGCGCGTCCGCCGTCGCCGTCCTCCTCGTTAATTATTCCCCGACTCAGTTGCGATTGCCTTCCTGCTTCTTTCGCAAACTCACCGGACTATACTGCCCTGGATGCGGCTCGACTCGCGCTCTTCGACGCTTGTTATGCGCCGATTTTATTGGGGCGTTCCGATATAATCCCGCCTTCGCGCTCGCCGTTCCATGGATACCCGTCGCTTTGTGCCAAGCGTTCTACGACGAGTGGCGCGGCGTCTATCCTCCGCGACGCTTGGTCTATCGCTATGCTCTCTTCCTCGCCATCCTCCTCCTCGTCTTGGGCGTCGCCCGGAATTTGCCTTTCGACGTCTGCGACTGGTTGAGGCCTCCCGAAGGTCCATGTCCTTAACGCGCCTTGATCCTGGAGAAAATCCTCATGAAATATTGCGAACGTTGCGGGGCCCCCGCGGATCCCAATGGAAAATTCTGCCCCAAGTGCGGTCGTCGTTACGGCGCTTCCGCCGTCGGATCTTTTTTTGAAAAAATCAAGGCGATGGATTTTCGCGCGATCGCGGAGAGTCTCGACGATTCTCTGGGACGCGCGACCGACGCGATCGAAGGGTGGATCCGAAAGGGCGTCGATTGTCTAACGGCGACGAATTACGCCGCTCCCTCCTTCATTATTCTCAACATTTTGGCGATCTTCCTGCTCAGTTCGGTCTGCGGACTTATCGGAACTTTCTTTTCATGGCGTACGATCGAACTGCGCCGCGTTAATAGTCCCAACGCGCCTGCGGCTTCGAAGCGCGCCAAGCTTTGGTTCGCCTTCGCATGCCTCTTTGCGATCTTCAAAATTCCGCTCGTTCTCGCGTGCCATTCGCTATTCGCCCTCCTCTAAGCAAGTCTGGGAGTTTCGGCGACGCGCTTGAACTGAAGAATTAACGCGATTAGCGACGATTCGAACCTCTTTTTTGCATACATAATTATTAGCGTTTTATATCGCTTTCGAACATCCTACTTCGGGGAAGATAATCATGAGTTTTTGCAAGCAATGCGGCGCGCCGTTAGAGGGCGAACCGCGCTTTTGTTCCCAATGCGGTTCCGCAACGAACGGGCCGAATCCCGCCGCAGAGGAGAAGCGGTTTTGCTCGAATTGCGGCGCTCCGATGGAACGCGGCGTCTATTGTTCGCAATGCGGCGCCGCGCCGAGACGCTCTTGCGTTCTCCACCAGCCTTATGTCGGCGGATGGCTCGTCTGGTCGATCATTACGGCGATCGTCTTCTTCCCGCTCGGCCTTGGCGCTCTCGCCTTCTCCCTCGCCGCGCGATTTGTCGCCTCTTCCTATGCGGAAGCGAAGTCCTTGTCATGTTGCGCGTTCCTCTGGAACCTTGCGATGTGGATTCTCCCAATCTTAATCGTCCTCTTTGGGACGATCTGGATTCTGTGTCATTTCCTCTTCTTTGGCGTTTTTGCCGCTCTTTTGTAAAGGATTGCCGCCATGTTTTGTGGTCATTGTGGAAAACAAATCGACGACTCCGCGCGTTTTTGCCCCTTTTGCGGCGCTCCGAGCGACGCGCAAAAGTCTGCGTCAGAAGAGACGAAACGCTATCCGTCGTACTTGATTCGCAATATTCTCGCGACCTTCTGCTGTTGCTCCCCGATCGCTTTGGTCGGCGTCGGCTTCTCGATCGCCGCGAAGTCCGCCTACGCCGCCGGGCGCGCCTGCGACGGCGCCGCTCGCGCTACCGTCGCTAAGTGTCTCTTTTGGATTACGATCCTCTTCTCGCTCCTCGCGCTCCTTGTCGCCGCGTTCTTTTCATTCGCGATCGCCGCGCTTCATCGTCCTTTTGAAAATATCTGCAGAGAGTCAAGTTGCATGATTCAACGTTCTGCAGAAGACTTCTCGAAGGAAATTGAGACCGCCCTCGACTCCTTCGTCAAAACCTACGGTATCGAGGACAAACTTGAGGCGAAGATCGTTCTCGAAGCCCAAGAAGACGGTTCCGTGAAAAAGGAAATCTACGTCAACGGAAAGAAACTCGTCCTGGAAGAATTCCCGGCGGAGCCCAACGTGATTCCCGTCGACGGGGTCCCCGAAGAGATTCAGTCTGTATTCCTCGGCTCCGACGCGCCCGTTGACGAGCCCGCGCCGGTAGACGAAAACGCCGCCGCCGACTCCGCTTCCGACGCGCCCAGCGACGAGCCGAACCCCGCCGATGACGCCGCCGACGCGCCCCCCGTTGAAGAAGCCGCTCCCGAGGCGACTTCGCAGGGAGACGAGGTCGTCGACGCTTGATTCGGAAATCGCGTCCTGCTAGTTGAGAAGAAGCCCTTTTCGCTTGATTTGACGCGGCAAGGGCTTCTTCTATATTACGATGGAACGCGCGGGGAACGTCCCGGCGTTTTGGCGGAAAAAGATGGGAAAATGACGCGCAAACAGTTGACGCGTGGAAGGACGTCCATTTATAATGAAGACGCGCGGAATTCCGCGATTCTCCCTTTAACAACGATTTTTAAGCGAAAGGCGACGTTATGTATTGTACGAAGTGCGGCCAAATGATTGAAGACAACGCTTCCTTTTGTCCTTTTTGCGGCGAAAGCGTCGTTCCTGGAGCCGCGGGGAATTCTCCGTCTTTCGACTCTCAGTCCGCGGCGTCCCCCTTTAACGGCGCGAATCCGTACGACGCGCCGCAACTTGGCGGTCAATACCAAGCGGCGGTTCAGGGCGAGGTCGCGAGTCCGTTCCTCATTCCGAATATTCTTGGAACGCTCCTGTGTTGTTCTCCCGTCTTTATCGTCGGGCTTGTCTTTTCGATTCTCTCCAACAATAAGGCTGGAGCGGGGGACGTTCAGGACGCGAATTCCAAAGCCCAAGTCGCCAAGATCTGCTTCTGGATCGGTTTGGGACTAGGAATCCTCCAGGCGATTTTGGTCATTATTGTTATGGCGTTCGGCGCGGCGGTTCCCGTCGAGTGAAATATTCCGCGCGACGAGCTCTCCGAGGGGTTCAAACCTGGGGCTCTCGATTATGACGAGCGTTTCTGAGGACTGAGCGCCTTCAACGAGCGTTCTAACGGCAAGTCTACGCGAAAGGGGAGACGATGTTTTGCACGAAATGCGGAAATGAGATCAACGAGACCGAGACGTTCTGCTCTTATTGCGGGGCGCCCGTCGACGCCGAAGGGACGGGGAGTTTCTCGACGGAGAGCGCCGCTTTCGATTCCAATCCCTACGCTTCCACCGTCTCGTCCGTCAAGAACATAGCTTACTCGCCTGGGATGGAACGCTCTTCATATATCGTCCAGAACGGCGTGGGGATGATCGTCGCTTTCCCTTTGTTTATCGTTGGTTTCGTCTATTCGTGTCGAGCGAAGAAGGGGGAGAAGATCGGAAACCTTCAAGAGGCGAACGAGAACGCTTACATTGCTAAGGTTCTCTTTTGGGTAGGACTCTGCGTCATGCTCCTCGGCGCCTTTTGGACGTTTCTACAAATCGTCCTTGCGGTCGTCGGGGCTTGACGATCGTTCAGGCGCGCGAGGTTTTAATGTTGACGTCGGGCGTTGGAAGGGGCTCTTGTTCCTCTTGAAGTTAAGGGGAAGGGCGTCTTACGTTCTAGTCGACTCGCAAAAGGCGTTCAATTATGAATGAGGAACGCGCGAACGCTCGCGAAACGAGGCGTTTGCAGTTTTTCGGCGAAAGGCGGCTTTATGTACTGTACAAATTGCGGACAAGCGTTGGACGCTTCGGCGTCCCTTTGCCCTTCTTGCGGGACGCGCGTCGAGGAAACGGGCTATGCGTCAACGGCTAGTATTCCAGCGTCGCCGGTGTTGAACGCGTCTGATTCGCAACTTGAAACGACGGGAAAATTCAAACCTTACTTCGTTCCGAATCTTATCGCGGCGTTCCTGCTTTGCGGGAACTTGTACTTTTTAGCGGGGGTCTACTTCGCCGCCGTCGCCAAATCCCGGCGCAAGATGGGACTCCTTGACGAAGCGCGGTTGAAAGCGAAAGTCTCCAAAGTCCTCTTTTGGAACGGCTTGGGACTTTTTCTTTTTGTGATGGTCGCGGGGGTAGCGCTCAGCTCTTTGTTCGCTATTGCCGCGCCTTAAATTTACTGATATATTATAGAGCCGCGTTTACGACGCGCGTTCGCCGCTATTCAGGAAGTCGCGATCTTGCCGCGCGGCTTCGATCCTAAAAGGAAAAGGTCCGCGAAGAGACTTGTTAAGGATATTGCGCATGTTCAAAAAACAACAGAACAACAAGGTGATCTGCCCGAAGTGTGGAAAGCTTGCCGAATCGGGCGCTCGGTTTTGTCCGCATTGCGGCGCCTCGCTCGACGGGGCTCTTTCTCTCGATAAACTCTCCCAGGTCTATAAGCCTTTCCGCGACTACATGGGACTCAATTTCTTTGTGACGATTTTCTGCACTCCCTTCAATCTTGTGGGGCTCGTCTTCTCGATTCTGGCTCGCGGCGCCTACAATAAAGGCCAAGTTGAGCGCGCGCGTCGCTTGGCGACGTACGCCCTTACTTCCCTGATCGTCTCGATTCCGATCTTTGCGGTCTCCGTCGTCAAAGCGTGGAATTCCCCCGAGACGCGCGCCGCCCTCGAACGAATGGGCGTCTCCATCGTCAATAAGAACGAGGACGGGAAGACCGTCCTCGGCGAGAAGAGCGTCGTCGATAGAATGATCGAAAACACCGTCGTCACCCAACGCGGCGAGGAGGGACAAACCGACGCCGAGAATGGCGCCGCTCTCCCCGAAACGACCTCCGAGACGCGCCCCGCGTCTGACTCCGCTCCCGAAACAGCGTTAGATTCCGCGCCGACCGACGCGCCCCAATCTGATCCTGCGCCAGAGCCCGCTCCGGAGGCGCCCGCGCAAGAACTATGAAGCCTCCCGTTTCCTCCTGGCGTCTCTATTTCGCCCTCAGTTTACTTGCGCTCTTCCTCTGTTCCCCCCTCGGCGCGCCGGGGCTCTTCTTTGCGACCCGCGTGCGTCGCGCCGAAAAAAAGGGAGACGCGCAGGACGCTACGCGCGATCTTCGAGCCGCTCGCGCCTTTTCCCTTTTCGCGCTAGGATTGCAACTTCCCCTCGTCGGCTTTTACATCCTTCTCGCATATCTGTACCGACCTGTCTAAGCGACGCTAGGGGCGGAGCTTCGCGCCCCTTGACGCCGTTTTTACCTATCGTAAAATAAGCGTGTCTTTTTCTCGACGTGTTCGCCGCGCTTCCATCTTCTGCGCGGACGCGGTCTGCAAGACGTGCGGTGAACGCCCGGCTTTTTTTCGGAGTAATGACAGATGCCGAAGATTGTTGTTCTTGATCCACTCGCCGACGACGGTTTAAAATTAATGCAGGACGCCGGACTCGAATACGAGGTCCGCACTGGCCTTAAAGGCGAAGAGTTGCGCCAGACCCTTACCGAATTCGACGGCGCCATCTGTCGTAGCGGCGTGAAGATTACCGCCGAAGCTCTTGAAGGAAACAAACGCCTCAAGGCGATCGCTCGCGCGGGCGTCGGCGTCGACAATATCGACCTCAAGGCCGCTACCCGTTGCGGGATCGTCGTCATGAACACTCCCGGCGGCAACACCGTTTCGACCGCTGAGCAGACCTTTGCTCTCATGCTCTCTTTGAGCCGCAACACCTGCGCCGCGAACCAGTCTCTCGCCGAAGGACGTTGGGATCGTAAAAAGTTCGTCGGACGTCAGCTCGGCGGCAAGACGCTCGGTATCGTCGGTATGGGACGCGTCGGACAGACAGTCGCGAAGTTCGCGAAAGCCTTCGATATGAAGATCGTCGCCTTCGACCCCTACCTCTCCGCGCAGCGCGCTCAGGAACTCGACGTCAAGGTTTACGATACCGTCGCCGAACTTCTCCCCCTCGTCGATTATCTCACTGTTCACACTCCGTTGACCGACGCGACGCGCAACCTCATCGGCGATAAGGAAATCGAGTCGATGAAAGACGGCGTTTGCCTTATCAACTGCGCGCGCGGCGGAATCTACAATATGGAAGCGCTCCAGCGCGGCCTCGATTCCGGAAAACTCGGCGGCGTCGCTCTCGACGTCTATCCGGAAGAGCCGTGCACCGATTCTCCTCTCTTCGGTCGTCAGAACGTCGTCTGCACCCCTCACCTTGGCGCGAGCACGAAGGAAGCGCAGATGAACGTCGCCCTCGAAGCGGTCGAACTTCTCATCGATTACCTCAAAAACGGCGTCATTCGTCAGGCGGTCAACTTCTCGCCTCTCGATCCTAAGACCCTCGCCGAATTGCGCGGCGCCCTCGACCTCGCCAACCGCCTTGGGCTCCTCGCCCAGCAGATCGCGCCCGGTCCCGTCGCCACGATCAAGATCACCTATCAGGGCGAACTCTCCAAGAAGAACACCTCTTTGGTCACTTCCGCCTTCTGCTCCGGATTCCTTACCGGCGTCCTTTCCGAAGAAGTCAACGTCGTGAGCGCCGTTCCGATGATGCAAGAACGCGGCGTCAAGGTCGTCGAAGAGAAAGACGCCGTCGCCGGAGACTTCAACTCCGTCATCAAGGTCGAACTTGAAACCGACAAGGGCGGCCTTGCCTTCGCCGGAACGCTCTTCGGCAACGTCTACCCGCGTCTCATTAGCTTCCGCAATTTGCGCATGGATTCTCAGATGGACGGAACCCTTCTCATCACGATGCAGAAGGATCAACCTGGCGTCGTCGCCGCTCTTGGCGCCGCCACCGGAAAGCTCGGCGTCAACATCGCGCAGATGGCGCTCGGTCGCAATCTCCATGCTCCTAACGGCCTCGCCGTTAGCGTCCTCTCTCTTGACGGCGATCTTCCCGCCGAACTCGTCACGAGCGTCAAGAAGATTCCTGGTATCGAAGACGCCCTCGCTGCGAAGCTCCCGATGTGTTGCGAGTATCCCTCGTGGCTTAACTGAGATCGCTCGACTTCCTTTTAGCCTTTAATAGACGCCGCCGCTCGGATTTCCACTCGCCGGGCGGCGTCTTTTTTTCGTCCCTCTTCCGGGCGTCGCCTTGAATCCTTGCAAGCGCGGTTGTATACTTATAACACGGACTTTGCAGGGTCCTCTAACATTTAACAAGCCGCTCGTTTTGTTTCACGAAAGGATGAGATATGCCCGCTGACGCTTCCGTTCCAATGTCGATGGAGCTACTGAAATTCGCCGGAACCGACGTCGACTCCCAGCCTTGGGACGTCGTCGTCTTGGGAGGCGGCCCTGCGGGCCTGGCCGCCGCGATCGCCGCTTATGATCGCGGCGCTAAACGCGTTCTCGTCATAGAACGCGAACCGGAGATGGGGGGCGTTCTCAACCAGTGTATTCATAACGGATTTGGCCTCAAGCGCTTTGCCGCGGAGCTGACCGGGCCCGAATATGCGGGGCGTTTCATCGACGAACTTGCGAAGCGCGACGTCGTCGTGGCGCTCGAAGCGACCGCGCTTGAGATGAAGCGCGACGAGAAGGAGAAGGACGCGCCCTTGGAAATCGCCGTCGCGTCCCCGACCGTCGGCTTTAAGCGCGTCAAAGCGCGTAGCGTCGTCCTTGCGACAGGGTGCCGAGAGAGAACGCGCGGCGCGATCGGAACCCCCGGCGACCGTCCAAGCGGCGTCTTTACCGCCGGCGCGGCGCAGAAGTACGTCAATCGCGCGGGGAAAATGGTCGGAAAGCGCGTCGTGATACTCGGCTCCGGGGACATTGGGCTCATTATGGCGCGACGCATGACCCTCGAGGGCGCGAAAGTTCTCGCCGTCGTCGAACTCATGCCCTATTCCAACGGGCTGGCGCGAAATATCGTTCAGTGCCTCGAAGATTTCGATATTCCCCTCTATCTCTCCCACACGATCGCCAAGATCGTCGGTAAGACGCGGTTGGAGAAGGTCGTCGTCCAGAAGGTCGACGAAAAACGCGCGCCGATTCCCGGCACGGAGTTCGAAATCGAATGTGATACGCTCCTCCTCTCCGTCGGGCTCATTCCGGAGAATGAGATCGCGCGAAACGCGGGCGTGACGCTCGACCGCCGAACGCGCGGCGCAAGCGTCGATCAAACGCGCGAATCCTCGTTGCCGGGCGTCTTCGCGTGCGGAAACGCGCTCCATGTCCACGACCTCGTCGACTTCGTTTCCGAAGAAGCCGAGCTCGCCGGACGCTCCGCCGCTGAACGCGCGTTGGGACTCTCCGTCGGCGCGACGCGTTCCATCGACGTTAAAAATGGAAACTGCGTCAACTACGTCGTTCCGCAGCGACTCAACCCCGACGCCGCGAACGATAAGCTCTCCTTCTTCCTGCGCGTTTCGAACGTCTTCGAAAATAAAAAGCTCGTCGTGCGCCAAGGGGAGAAGATTCTCAAAGAGATCAAACGGCCAAAGGTCGCTCCCGCTCTGATGGAACGCGTTCCCGTCGACCCGACCGCCGTCGACTTCAACTCCGACGCGCCCGTCGTGATTTCCCTGGAAGACTGACGTTATTCCCGTTGCGTTCCCCTTAAAACTTTGAACCGTATGACCGAAAACACGCCAAAACAGATTCGCGAACTCTCCAAAAGCATGATAAATAAGATTGCCGCCGGAGAGGTGATCGAACGTCCCGCAAACGTCGTCAAGGAACTCGTTGAAAACGCGATCGACGCGGGCGCGACGCGAATCGACGTCGAAATCGGCCCCGACGTCAAGGATTTAATCAAGGTCGTCGACAACGGCTGCGGGATTCCCCGCGATCAGATTGCGCTGGCGCTCTCCCCTCATGCCACGAGTAAGATTGCGGAGCCCGACGACCTCTTCCGCATCGCGACCCTCGGCTTTCGCGGCGAAGCCCTCGCGTCGATCGCGGAAATCTCTCACCTGACTCTCACGACCCGCGTCGCCGACTCCAACGAAGGCTCCGTCATTCGATGCGATGGGAGCGAATTCGGTCCCATCGCTCCCGCGAGTCGCGCCGTCGGAACCTCGATCGAGGTGCGCGATCTCTTCTTCAACGTTCCCGTCAGACGAAGGTTTATGCGCTCCGCCGTCGCGGAGTTCGGACAAATCAAAGAAGCGCTCGTTCGCCTCGCCGTCCCCCATCCAGAACTCGCGTTCTCCCTTCGACGCAACGGCAAGATCGAATTCGACCTGCCCCCCGTAAAGACGAAGCGCGAACGCCTCGCGAAACTCTTCGGCGATTACGTCGTGCGCGAGCTCCTTGAAATCGAGCCGCGGCAATCCGCCGGGGGAATTGTTCTCTCCGGATTTGTCGGGACGCCGAATCTTTCGAGGGGGACAAGCGCAATGCAATATCTCTTCGTCAACGGACGGTTTTTCAAAGACAAATCCTTAGGCGCGGCGCTCAAAAACGCCTACCAGGGACTCCTTAAACAGGGATGTTTCCCCGTCGTTTTTCTCAATATCGACACGCCCCCCGACTTCGTCGACGTGAACGTGCATCCGACGAAGATGGAGGTGCGCTTTCTCGACTCCCAGACGATCTATTCGAAGTTCATGCACGGCGTTCGCGACAGACTCCTCGCCGTCAACAACGAGCGCCAGATGACTCTTGGAGAAATCGCCGACGCCGCCGGTATTCCCCCTCTCATGGCGCCTCAGGCGCCCGAAGAAGCGCCTGATCCGGAGCGACCCGCCGCCCTTGTTGCGCCAGCCGCGCGACACGCCGCCGCGTCTCAAGAAAACGCGACTTCTGCCGACCCCGTCGAGACTCCAAAATCGCCCAAATCCAAATACGCCGCCGATCAAGACCCGCCTCGAGAGGTCGTGTGCTGGATGGAGCCAGAGCTTGACAATCCCCGCGACGCGATGGATCAAGGGAGCGGCGGAAATAAGCTCGACTCGATCCTGAAGAACTTCAATCATATCGCGGCGCAACGACGCGCGAAACCCGCGGAATCCAACGCAAGAGCCGACACGACGGACTCCTGCGCGCTAGACGCCGATTCGGAGCGCGACGCGCTCGATCCCGCGAGCGTTCAACGCGCGATCGATTCCGCGAACGCCGCTCTTGAAGAAGCCGCCGCCCTCGCCGCAGAGGAACGCGCGCGCGCGGAAGCTGCGCAAACGACGCGCCTCCTTCAGGGAAAGACCGACGAATTCCGAAAATTCCCGAATCTCAACGATTCCGTTTCGTCCCGCGTCGGCAGAAAAGAAGACGTCGCGCCCCCCGCGAAGGAGCCGTCGCGCGACGTCCGGCAAGAGACCTTTGCGGCGACCGACGCGGCGCCTGAAGCGACCTCTTTCGAACGGCGCCGCGAAAAGGCGATCGAAAACAACCGCCGAGGCGCGACCCTCGGCGATAACGCGTCGCGTATCGTCGCGCTCACATCCGACGGAAGACCCGCCGTTCAGCTCTGCGACCGATACCTCGTCATGGAGGCGCCCGACGGAGTCGCGTTCGTCGACCAGCACGCCCTTCACGAGAGGATCCTCTTCGAAAAGCTCAAGGCGCGTTACGATTCGGGTAATGTCGACGTGCAAATGCTCCTCGTGCCGGTCGTCGTCGACCTCGCCCCCTCGGAGTTTGCCTATGTCGTCGACAATAAGGCGCTCTTCGCGTCGATTGGCCTCAAAGTCGAACCTTTCGGCGGGTCGAGCGTCGTCGTCAACGGCTATCCGGCGTGCATCCCCTGCGCGTCGGTTCTCGACGTCTTCCAGTCGGCTCTCAAGGCTCTCTTGGCGAAGCGCGACGACGCGAAGCTCTCCGATCTCGTCGAAGGCGCGTTGGAGCAGATGGCGTGCAAAGCCGCCGTCAAAGCGGGGGATAAACTCACGCCCGAGGGCGTCGGCGAGCTTGTCGCGATGGCGGAAGAAGAGGTCATGGCGCATCATTGCCCGCATGGAAGGCCTGCGGTCGTCGTCCTGACTAAAGACAAAATCGATCAGTTTTTCAAAAGAGATTAACCGCCGAAAGGCGCCCGATTTGAAGAAAGATTATCCAGATGATGAAAACGCTCCGCGCGTTCCTCGCGCTCCTTGCGCTTGCGTCCGGGCTTCTCGGATGCGACGCTTCGAAGACTCCTTTCACTTACGAAACTCGCGGCGAAGGCGTCGTTGTGACGGGGATTAAGGACGATAAAGTCGTCGATTTGAAGATCCCCGAAATCTTGGACGGAAAGCCCGTCGTGGCGATCGGCGGACGCGCGTTCTGCGAACGTCCGTTGCTGCGAATGGCGATCGTCCCCGAGACGGTGGAGGAGATCGAAGGGGGCGCGTTCCTCGGGTGTACGGGGATGAGTTCCGCGACTCTGCCCAAGAATCTTAAGAGGGTGGGGGACGGAGCGTTCTACGACTGTAAAAATCTAATCTCCTTGACGGTTTACGGAACGTTGACGGAGATTGGAGAAAAGGCGTTTCCTAAGTCGGTGGAATTGATCGGCCCTCCGGAGACGGTCGCGCAAAAGTGGGCGGAAGAGAACGGCGTCCGGTACCAGCTCCTGAGCGAGTTGGAAAGGACGAAAGAGGAGGAGCTCGAATGAAACCGGAAGCAGAAGAAGAGACGCAGGCGCAAACGCCCGTCATGAAGCGCTTTGACGATCTCTCCGCGCGCGAACTCTACGAGATTTTGCGCCTCCGATCCGAGATCTTCATCGTTGTGACGGAACAATTAAAGAAAGATAATCCCTACGAATGGATTGGAAGAATGAATAATATTCAGGCTTGTGTGAGGGAAGTTGTAGGAACGGAGTTGAT
>SFIW01000005.1 GCA_004556055.1 Planctomycetaceae bacterium | reverse complement strand
TAATCGAACTTTTCAGTTCGTCAATCGTCTTTTTCATTCTTTTTTTTAAAGATCAGTTGCTTTCAAGCGCTTCGTTGCGTTCGTTGCAAGCAACAGGTATAAGTATACCGACTTTCTCAGAACCGCAAGCGCTCTTTTCGAAAAATTTCCATTTTCGTTCCCCTCCCCTTCAGGCCTCCCGCTCTCTCTCCTTTATCTCTATAGACTCAACCTTTTCGATTGATTAAGCTTTACTTACACCGTTTATAAACTAATGAGGAAACAATATGTCCCGATATACCTCCCTATCCCTGTCGCATGCTACCATTCTGCGACTCTCTCTGGTAATCCTTGGCGTCTACGCTCTTCTCGCATCCCCTTTCGCATTTTCCCAAACGCAGAAGCCGCGCCAAACAACGCCCGTCAACCAAAAAACAGCTCCTCAAAAAACTCCAGCGCCTCAGCAGTCCCCCAAGGCCGCGCCGACGCCAACTGCGACTGACTCGGCTCCCGCACAAGGCGAGGTCTCCCTCTCTGCCGAAGATCAAGAAAAGTACCGCAAGGCGCTCGAATTATTCAACAAGCAGGATTTTAGCGGCGCTTTAGACGTACTTCGCGATCTTGCCGCAGGCAACCCCGCGTCGCGCCCCCCGCGCATAATCGTCGCGCTCTGGTTTTCCGAACTTCAGAACCCCCAAGCGGTTCGACTTTCTCTCGAACAAGCGACGGTCGAGTCCCCAGAAGACCCCGAGGCGTACTTCTCCCTTGCTGAAATCGCCCTCAAAGACGGCTCTCTAACAGCGGCGGAACTTCTGACCCTCAAAGGGGATGAAAAACTTTCGAAATACACCGCCAATCCAACGCGCCAAAAGAAACTCACGCGCATGTCGCACACCCTTAAACTCTCTTACGCAAACGCGCGTCAACGATGGACGGACGCCCAAAACGCAATTCTAGGACTCATTAAACTCGACGGAGAGACGGCGGAGCTCGATCGCCTCTACGCGCGAGCGCTCTTTCTCCAAAACCAGGACGACAAGGCCCGGCAAGCGCTGCAACGCGCTGAGAAACTTTCAAATGGCGAAGGATTGCCAACCGACGCGGCGATGGCGCAGCTCTACGCGGCGCGCGGCGACAAAGAATCCGCCAAAGCGAGCTTAAACGCCGCCCTCAAAGCGCATCCCAAGTCTACGCCCGTGCTTCTCCTCTCTATCTCCGACGCGCTGTCTGAAAATAATCTTGACGCCGCGTGGTCTCTTGTTCAGCGGCTCTATCAGGAAGAAAAAACTCCGGACGTTCTCAAGACCTATGGCAAGGTGGCTCTTTTCCGATCTGATTTTAAATCTGCGGAAGCGGCGTTCCAGGAAGCGGTTCGTCAGAATCCGCTCGATACGGAAGCGACGGGGGGGCTCGCGCTGGCGTTATGCGAACAAGGGGACGCGGAGAAGAATAAACGAGCCCTTCAATACGCGGCGAGCAACCTCCAAAAACAATCGAATAACCGCGACTACCTCGCCACGTTAGGCTGGACTCTTTATAAATCGGGTCAAGTCGACGACGCCGTCAAAATCCTACAACAATCGATCGCCGACGGTCAAATCAACGCCGCGTCCGCCTATTACTTTGCCGTTATTCTCAACGAACGCGGTCAGCAAGACGTCGCTAAACAACTTCTTGAAGCGGCGCTCTCCACCGCGCCTCCTTTCGCCAAACGGGATGAAGCGCAGAAACTACTCGATTCAATCAACGACAAGCCGATCGCACAGCCCGCAAAATAAGCGAGACCTCCTCTTGCCTCTGCGGCCCGGAACGTTGCAAGAATTCCGCGTTGTCGTCAAGTAGTGAAGCGGACGACCTCTGTATATGAGGCGTCCGCTTTTTTTGTCTCGTCTAACGACTGTAGAAAAACGCGCCGATCTCCGACGAATCTTCTCTTCTCAATTTCTTCAATATTCTCTCCTCGAAAAACGTCCGCCGCATCTCGACAAAGTCGCCAGAACTGAAGCCTTCGTCGCCAGTAGACTCCAAAATAATTGAGGATTCATTACAAGAAGTAACGCCGAACCGCTAGGAAATCTTTGCAATCAAAAAGCGTAATGACGAATCAAAGGATAGAGAAAGGGAAGGATTGAATCTTCTTTTCTGAAAAGCGAGAGGTTCGTGCCGTAACGAGAGAGCTTACGTTCCTTTAAGAAGTTTGATCAGCGCCCCTACAGTTGGAACTTACAGGCTTTGAAAAAAGAAAGGAGCGTCCACGCTTTAGAAGCGACGCTCCTTTAGAAATGACAACGGGCAGGATCGCGTCCATTATTTTCCATTGTTTTTTTCGAAATATTCGCTAAAACTCACAAACGGAAATTGTTCGTAGAAATGGACGGCGCGAGTAATCCGATTTCTATCGCATTCTGAAATGCGACGCGCTAGAGCGGCGGTATTTTCAACGACAAACGTCTTTGCGAAAATGTTCTTTCCCTTGGGATATATTTCCATGACGATTTTTTCGGGAAAGAGCGCCGACTCCATGAACGTTTTATTCGCCTCGATTCTCGCCAAGGGAGTCAAGACCCCCGGATTCATATAGACGTTGAGTTTCCCCATCGCCTCAACGAAACGGAAATACGCGTCGGCAATTTTCTCGTTATCTAGAATTTGCGTCGTCGCGCGATAGTCAATCCAACGGCTTTGGAAGAAATATTCGTTTTCCTTGCACGAAATTTCAAAGGACGGATCAATCAAAAAGAGTGAAAAACCATCCTTTTTCTCCTCCTTTATGATTTCTTTGATACGAGACGTAAAGCGTTCGAGCTCCTGTTCGTCAATCGCCGTTCTCATTCTCCGAATCGGGTCGATGAGCACGAACTTCTGCGCTCGCAACGAATAGACAACAATTTCACCGTTATCGCCGATAAAATCGAAAACCAAATCACCGTAAAAAACGGTGGAAGACTGGTATTTTGTCTCGCGTTCATTGCGGATGAAACTCACGCTATTGTCAATGCGAAACTGATTTTCGTTTTCACCGTCGCCATCGAGAAGCCGTACGGGCGAATCATTAGGCGACGCGTCGGCAAAAGACGGCCCAACGGCAGAATAGGCGCGCTGTAATGAGAAGAGCGCGACCGCAACGAGGCAGAACGCCAAGCCAAGCAAATATTTAAGCGTATACGACAACCTCATCGTAAAGGAATCCTTTCCCTGGACTAACGTCGTCTCTACGACGTTTAAGCGACGTCATGCCGCGACTCCAAACAAACGAGGAGAACGGCGAGTCTCAAGAGACTCGCGCGTCGCCAATTGCATACTAATATTAACCTACGCGCGACGGAAGCGCGCAATTCGCCTCTATCATTTAGGGGCGAGAGTACATGTCATGCGTTTTCCCATGAGCTTTGGGGGAGCTTCGATCTTAGCGATATCCTCCACCTTCTTGAAAATCAAGTCCATGAGCTTTTCCCCCTCTTCAACGTGGGCGCATTCGCGACCCTTGAAGCAGAGAACAAGAATGACCTTATCCTTGTCTTTCTCCAGAAACTCACGCGCCTTGTTAACTTTCACTTCAACGTCGGCGGCGCCAATTTTAGGACGGAGTCGCAGTTCTCTGATCTGCGGCTTATTAGACTTCTGATTTGAGGCGCGTCGACGCTGATCGAACTTGAACTTACCGTAGTCCATAATACGGCACACGGGGGGTCGCGCCTGCGGCGCCATTTCAACAAGATCAAGATCGACGGCGCGCGCGCGCGCCAACGCCTCTTGCGGACTCATTACGCCAAGCTGTTCGCCCTTTTCTGAGATGACGAGCACTTGTGGAACGCGAATCATCTCATTGACACGCTGTCCGCCGTTAGCGCCAGCGTTCCCCGGACGGGGACCGTTGTTATCCATCCTCCGAAAACCCATGTTCTTACTTTTAAGAGCCTTTCTCCAAAGTTTGAGGGAATAAAGTCGGCGTAAAAAGCGCCTACGCCAACCACAATCTAACACCGACGCCGCCGCGCTGGGCGGATGGACTATGACGAAGGAGCGCGTCGGTCGACGCTCTCGCCAATCGAGTTCCATTGTAGCGCTTACGCAATTCCTAGGCAAGCGGGTAAGAATTGTAATTCACAAATCAACGATAAAATTTTTCTTACATCCGCGCGTCTTTAAGAGAGCCGCGGTTCCCTCCTCCGAAAGGATTCTGAAACCATGATTTTTTCGAGTCGGAAATGGACTCGTTCTCCTCGACCGGCGCATTTTCCCAAGGGTCTTCCTCGTCAAATGAGTCGACGTCGAGCTCTCCGTCAAATTGCGGTAAATCCTCCTCCTTCGTCGTCTCGTCGTCCTTTTCGGACGAGAAGACAATATCCGGAGCCGTTTTAAGGAAATCGTTGTCAAAATCTTCAGAATAGCTCTCGTCTCCCGAGATCATCTCTTTAAAATCGGGGAACCGATCAATCTGACCGTCGTGCTGCGTAACGAGCAGACGGATCACGAGAACCGTTTGTTCGAAATCATCGCCGCCTTCGTTGAAGAAGTACCTTCCAAGCGCGTCGGTATTCGCGTCGCTTGCTCCAAGAACTAAAAACTGTCCTGGACGTAAGCCAAGGGAGAAGCGAAGGGAGTCGAAGAATTTTGTCGGCTGTTCTTGCGTCTTAACCAACTGTCCGTGCTGATAGCGCGTCACCGACTGAGGCGCGCCGTAACGTAAATACGGCGCGAGATCGAAGAGAACCGAACCGTCTGGCAACTGGTCGATCGCGACGCTCAGCGCGGGGGAAACGTTCGAGTATGTCTTCCCTTCAAGTTCGCCGTCGACGTTTTTCTCTAAGACGGGGGCGGAAGCAATCGTATCGGAACGCATCAGAACCGTGCTTTTCATCCCGGAACGCAAGGAGACGGGCTTCGAATAGGAGATCGGTTCCAGAGTCGATTCGACTTTCGACGCGTCGACTTCTTCCATGAGCGACGCGCGTAATTCTCGACCTTTGAGCGCAAGGAGTTTTGAAAGAGACTCCGGGGGAGAAGCGCCGAGTAGTCCAACGCGAATTCCTTGTTCGTTGAGGGCGATTCTTTTGGAGTCGCCGAGTTCCAATTCGTCGACGTCGCGCCATAATTCACGTACAAGATCGCGTTCGTTGTACGGCACATGCGCAATTAAAACGTCAAAAACGACCGCGTCGGGCGCAAGACGTAGCCTTTCGATCGACTTACGTTTCTCTAAGAGCGGTTGAGGAATCGGCGCGTTGTCCCCAGTATGAAGACTCTCGCAGGAAGCGAGCACGCACGCGTAAAACGCGGCTAAGATTCGTACGAAAGCGGAGAGTCTTGTCATGAATCGTGAAACAATCGGTCAAGGAACCGTCCCATGGAGTTTTGTAAAACGCGGCGCGACACATGCGCGCGCAATCAGTCGGAAGGTTAGAAAAGTATCGCTCGCGCGTCAAGAGAGATCTTACCCTTTCCTCAAGATTGACGCCGGACGTCGACTGGCTAAAATAAACGGACGTTAAGGCGTCGCGTGGACGTCTAGTTACGCATTGTTTATCCTCTGCGCGCCGTTATCGGCGCCGCTATTGAAGGGTTGTTGATATCATGACGTTGAATCGCCGCGATTTTCTGAAGTTGAGCGCGTCCTTATGCGCTGCTCCCGCAATTTTTTTGACCGACAACGTCTCAATGAGCGTAGGAGCCGAAGCGCTCGACGACTTAAAAATTGAACGTCATACGCTTAACGTCGGCGCGGAACGACCTTTTACCGCCGTTCACATCTCCGACACGCACATTACTTTTAGCGATGCGCGCGACACGGAGCGAACGCAAAAACTCGCGGAAAGCCGTTCGAAATATTTTTCCAAGGCCGAACGCTACTTTCTCGCCTCCGCAGAATATGCAAAGAAGAAGGACGCGCTCCTTCTGCACACAGGCGACATGATCGATTTTCTAAGTGAAAAGAACTTAGAATACGTCAAAAATTTCTACGATAATATGGGAAACGACTCCCGTTTCGTTTCAGCGGGAAACCACGAGTACAGTCATTATTTAGGGGAAGCGAAAGAGGACGAGGCGTATAAGGCGCAGAGTTTTGACCGCGTTCAAAAATCTTTCCCGAACGACCTGCGTTTCGCCTCAAAAATCGTCAACGGAGTCAATTTCGTCGCGTTCGACGACGTTTATCATTACGTGGCGGATAACATTATCGAACTCTTCGAGAAGGAAGTTAAAAAAGGGTTGCCGATCGTCACCTTGTGCCACGTTCCCTTCTTCACTCCCGAGTTATATCACGTTCAGATGGAAGAGAAAAAAGAACGCTTCTCTTTTCTTCTAGGCGCTCCCGACACGAAACGCGAATCTTCAGATCGATTCCTTTCGTGGCTTAAAACGCAACCTCTTTTCAAGGCGCATTTGAGCGGTCATTTACACTACAACCACGTCTGTCAATTTTCCGACAGCGCGACTCAGTATGTAGTCGGCGGAAATTTCCAGGGGAACCTTTACGAGTTCAACTTTGTTTGACGCGTCCGTTGCGTCTTGGAGAAATGGTTATGGAAGCAGAGCGACAACGATCGTCAATAAGGTTTAGACCGACCGCGCCCTTAGAAAATCTTCGCCGTCGCGCCGTCTTATATCGCATTTTGCGCTCCTTTTTTGACGCAAGGAACTTTGTCGAAACATCGACGCCAACTCTCTCGCGCGACGTGGTCGTCGACCGATTCGTCGAAGCCATTCCTGTAAAGCTCAACAAAAGCTGGCGTGAATGCGACGACTTCTCCTCGACGCGCTTCTCCTCTCCGGAAGTCGCGCGTCGAGAAGAAACCACTTTCTACCTGCAAACGTCCCCTGAATTTGCGATGAAACGCCTTCTCGCCGCAGGAATGGACGCGATCTATCAGCTTGCGCCCGCGTATCGTCAAGGAGACAGGGGAACGCTTCACAACGTTGAATTCACCATGCTCGAGTGGTATCGCAAGGGGGACGATTACGAATCGGGACGCGCCTTGTTGTCGCGTCTTGTCGCGGAGACGTCGCGGCGCTTTTACGAAGAAACCTCCATTGAGCCGCAACGCTGGACGACTCAAGAGACGAAGCAAATTCCCTTCGGTCGTGCGTTTTGCGACGCGACCCAACTTGATCCGCATCGTTCCTCAATCGCCGATCTTCGCGCGTTCGCCGACGCGAACAACGTCTCCTATCCCGAATCGTACAAGGACGACGCGGAGAAGGACGATTGGATCGACCTAATCTTCTCCGAAGTCGTCCAGCCGACATTGGGATTCGACTTCCCCGTCCTTCTCTACGACTATCCCGGAACGCAATCGCAGCTTGCTCAAACGGGGCAAGCGCACGGGTGCGAAGTCGCGCGTCGCTTTGAATTGTTCGCCAATGGAATCGAGCTCGCGAACGGCTACGACGAGCTTCTTGACGCGAGCGTGTTGCGCGCGCGAATCGACTGCGTCGCAGGACAGCGACGTCGCGACGGTTCCGCGGAGTTGCCACGAGAATCGCGACTCCTCGCCGCCATGGATGCGGGTCTCCCCCCCTCTTCCGGGTGCGCGCTAGGCGTCGACCGATACCTCTGCGTCCTCCTTGGAACGCGACGCGTCGACGACGTCCTCGCGTTTCCAACGGAATTGGCTTGAACACCCACTACTTTTCCGGAACAAGCGCAATGTCCTTCGAGTTTTCCCCATATGAAACGTCCTCTGTCCCGACGCGCGTCTATCAACCGTCGGAACTCCTTGACGAGATTCTCCTCGCGTCCGTGGTTGGAGTCGGCCCCAATATTGCGCAAAGTCTTCTGGAAACGTTCGGTTCCGCAGGCGAGACGCTTCGCGCGTCTTTATCCGATCTGCTCTCAGTCCCGCATGTTGGAAAGAATTTGGCGCAATCGATCCGGAACGCTCGAAACACAGTCAATCCGGAAGAGATAGCTCAGTTTTGTGAAAAGAATAATATCTCCGTTCTCACTCAACGCGATTCACGCTATCCTGCGCGGCTAAGGACGCTCGACGCGCCTCCTCAACTTCTCTATGTGCGCGGTTCCCTCTTGGAGAAAGACGCGCGCGCAATCGCGGTCGTTGGAACGCGCGGGGTCACCGAATACGGAACGCGCCACGCTAAGAGAATCGTTTCCAATTTGGCGGAAAACGGTTTCACGATCATAAGCGGTCTGGCGCTTGGAGTCGACGGCATTGCGCATCGAGTTGCGCTCGACGTTGGCGGACGCACGATCGCCGTATTAGGAACGGGCGTGGCCAATATTTATCCTAAGGAGCATGAAGATCTGGCGGCGCGCATTATTAACAACGGCGCGCTCGTGAGCGAATATTATCCAACGACTAAACCATTTCGCGGCAATTTCCCCGCGCGAAATAGAATCATCAGCGCATTGTCGATCGGCGTTCTCGTCGTCGAATCGGGAACAAAGGGCGGCTCGATGATTACAGCGCGTTTCGCGCTGGAGCAAGGGCGCGACCTCTTTGCGATTCCCGGGCCAATCGATAGCAAACAATCGCAAGGATGTCACGATTTAATCCGCGAGGGAGCTATTCTTGTCGAATCCGCGAACGATATCTACAACGCTCTTCCCAGCTATGGAACCAACGGCGGCGTAATCCCTCAAAAGTCGTCCGACGACGACCTTTCCGTGCCGGGCGCGCTAGGGGCGACCCGCGCCGATCTAAATTCGATCGCGCGCCGTTCTGTTCCCAAACGCCAACAGCAGGTGAAACAGAGCGGAGAAAAAAGAGCCGCCTCTGTGGAACGCTCTTTGCTCTCTTCCGCGCCTCCGCCGCCGCTTCCACCTCTCTCAGAGATGGAACGCGCGCTCTATGATAAAATTGGGCAAGATCCCATTCCATTGGACGAATTGGTTCGTCTTATGAATCAACCGACGTCGACAGTCTTGGGATTCGTCACGGCGCTTGAATTTAAAGGTCTAGTTCGCCGTTGCGCAGGCGCGGCAGTCGCTCGACTGTAATCTCGCAAAAGAGTCAACTAAGCTAAGAGTCTCCTTGTAATTTTGAGATAGATGAACTTCAAGATAATTTTTGCCTTTCTAGGCGTTGTCGGCTTGCTCCTTGGAGCGTGCATGATCGCTTGCATTCCCTGGGGAACGCCCCCGCTCAACGACGGCGTTCTCGAGGCGAAAGGCGTCGGCGCGTTATTTAAAAGCAGCCTCATATCCTTCGTCGTCGGGCTCGTCTTCCATATTCTCGGACGCGGCGCGGACTCTTCGCGTCTCTACTTGCGCGAAGCCTTCGCCTGCGTCTCGTTATGCTGGATTCTTGCGATTCTTCTTGGAACGCTTCCCTACCTTTTGTGCGGCGTAGAACGCCTGAAAGGCGTGCCTTTCACCTTCGCCGACGCGCTCTTTGAATCATCTTCCGGGTTGACGACAACAGGCGCGTCCGTCTTCGGCGAACTGGAGGATCCGTCAACGTTGCCGCGCTCGATTTTGTTCTGGCGATGCCTCACCCACTTCATCGGTGGGCTCGGCGTCGTCTGTTGCTTTGTCGCCTTTTTGGGGAAAGGCGCGAGCGGCAAAGCAATATTGAAGGTTGAACACCTCTTTTCGGGGGCGCTGCCTTTCGTCAAGATCCAGTCCCTTGCGGGGTCTCTCGTCCTGATTTACTTCGTCCTATTTTTGTCGGTCTTCATCTGGTTTCTCTTCTGCGGCGCATCCCTTTACGACTCGATTACGCACGCATTCTCGATTACTTCCAACGGGGGATTTAGCACGCGAAACGATAGCGCTGGCTTCTTCTCGCAAGCCGCTGGTGTGCGCACGAATATGCTTGAATACGGAATGGTATTCTTCATGGCGGTCTCGGGAATCAACTTTTGGCTCCTATATTGGGCGTCGCGAGGTTCTTTTGAGAAACTCTTCAAGGACGTTGAATTTCGATTTTATATCACGTCGATCCTAGTCGTGTCGATCTTGGCGACAGTTCTTGGCGTCGTTAATCATAATTTCGTCTTTCGAGGGACGCGGGCTCCTACCGCCAATATTCAGGCGCACCGTGCGCTCGCGCAACAAGGGAAACATCCGTGCGAGCTCGAAGGATTCGAATCGGGGACGTCCAACGTAGTGAACGGACTGTCCGAGCCCTCGGTTAGGAAAAAGTGCGTCATCGTTTGCAAGGATTATAACGAAGCGTTCCGAAATTCTCTCTTCCAAACGGTTTCTTTGATGACGAGCACGGGCCTTGCCGTATGTAAATACGAATATTGGAACGTCGCGACGATGATTTTATTCATCTTCGTGATGGTTATGGGAGGATGCGCCGGTTCTCCGGCGGGGGGAGTGAAGGTCTATCGAATGGCGCTGGCGCTGCGGCTTATCGTGAACGAAACGCAGAAGAAATTCCGTCCGAACGTCGTCAAAATCACGAAGCTTGGCGGACAAAACGTGGAGCCGGAAACCGCAGGCGCCGCGCTAAGGTTCATCGCGTCTTATTGCGCGCTCGTCTTCATAACGGCCTTCGTCGTTGCGGCAATTGAACCCGACTCGCTTTGGACAAGCCAGGATCGTTCCCCTGTCGAAAAGCTCTTCGACGTCTTCATGGGAACGATCGCGATGTTCAGCAACACAGGCCTGGCGTTTGGATGCTTCGGTTCGACGGGAAATTTTGGTTCGATTTCCGAGGCGTCCAAGATCATCTTTAGCTGGGCGATGATCGTCGGACGATTAGAAATTTGGTGCGTTCTCGCGCTATTCTCGCCGGCATTTTGGCGCAATCGTTGAACGATATCCCGAAGGGCGCCGCGCGTCGACGTTTGGCGCCTTCTTCGTCGTTGACGTTTCACGGATTAACGAGCGCCGCGGCGAGCGTTTTCTTCAGGACGGTCGCTTCCTCGAGGTTGAAGAGTCCGGAAGATTGAACGAATTCGAGCGCGGGAGCCTGATTCCTTTTCATGATATTCTTGCGGATACTAAACATGGCGTAGAGGGGAATCAGGGTCGCGTATCCGACGCACGTTCCAATAAACGACTCTCCCATGACGGCAAACCCAAGAATGCAAAACACGCCCCAGAACCACCAGGTTGTGATCGAATGAAGGCGCGCGATTTGGTCGACCGTCTCGGGGGCGTTGCGATACGCCAGAGCTTGACTTCCGGCGTTGAGAGCGCTAGCGACTGAACATGCGTCGACACATCCAAATACGTCGGGACTGAGGAGAATTTCTCCCTTAGCTGGATCATAGGCGTTTTCGAGGTAGTCGTCCCCCTTCTCGATCGGAAACGTCGCGCCGTTTTTCTTTAAAAATGACGCCAAAGCGTCTTCTGCGGCGACTTTCGTTTTGAATTCGCAAGCGCGATCCAAGCGACGATTCGCGGCGATGAGTTGGAACCAAGCGTAGAGGAGCGCGGCGGCGGCGGGAAGCGCGTAAAGAACAGTGGTCGCAAACGATGCAAAAACAGGCATAATATAAGTCCTTCCATATGTAAAAAGCGTTCGTCGAGTCGCAAGTCGGGAAATAAATCAAGAAAAAGAACTCCGCAAAACTCGCGTCGACAAGAGAAATGAGTCGACTATGAGACGAAGAAAGGATTAATTACGCAAAATACGAAAGACAAGATAGCGACATACGCGACCGTCGCAGGAAGCAACGCAACGCGTCCAGAGGTCATACGCAAGTCCGCGACGTTCTGAAGAAAAACGTTTTGCGACGGATCCAATCGTTTTGACGAGGAAAACTCCATTTGAGGACGACTCGCCAAGAACGCGCGCGCGACGCGAGGGCATGACTCCGTCCCAGACGTCAAACGCGTCTACGATCGTCCCCCAAAGATCGTAGACCGGTTGAGTCGACGCGGCGTCGACGTCGCAAGCCAAGGAAACGCTCGATTCCACGCAGACGCAACGCGTCGAGGTCGAGTCATACGACGCCCAAACGCATATCCCTGCGATGAGGAAAAAGAGCCAGCCCATAGCTCGGCTTGAGGAAAAACCGTTCATACAGTGAGACCAAAACGTCGTTGTTGAAAGGAGCCGTCCACGACGCAACGCGCGTAATGAGCCTAAGCGCTCCCATTCGTTATATTGTTTCATTTCGACAGATTAGCCGTCGAAGATTAAAAGTCTTTCTACTTCGCCAAAGCGAAAACGCGACGTCAACGACTAACGCGCGCTCCATTCTTTCACGACTTTGACGAGAAATTGAGCGTTTTCAACGGGGGTGTCTTTCAAAACCCCGTGTCCGAGATTGAAGACGAACCCAGGGCGATTTCCGACCTGACGCAAGATCTCCTCCGCCTCACGACGAATCGTAGCTTGATTGCCCAGAAGCGTCGTTGGGTCGAGATTCCCTTGGATCGAGGACGTATACCCGACGCGACGCCACGCCTCGGAAATCGAGACGCGCCAATCGACGCCGACGCACGACGCGCCGACCTCTCCAAACACGTCTAGAAGCGCAGGATTCCCCGTACCGAAATAGATCGACGGGACGCTCGGATCGAGCATGTCGACCAGAATTCGAAGCGAGGGAAGCGCATATTTGCGGAAATCCTCAACGCTCAGGCATCCTATCCAACTATCGAAGATCTGCACGGCGCTCGCTCCAGCGGCGATTTGACCGTTGAGATACCGCGCGCTCGAACGCGCCAATCTCGACGTCAACTCAAACCACGCGTCGGGATCGTCGCGCATAAACGTCTTCGTCCTCTGAAAAACGCGACTCGTCCCCCCTTCAATCGCGTAACCGGCAAGCGTGAAGGGAGCGCCCGCAAATCCAATCACCGGCAAAGGCGCAACCGCGCGACACGTTTGGGAAACGGCTTCGTAAACGTAATTCATCTCCGACGCGTCTTCGAGTTCAACAACACGATCAAGATCCATCGCGTCGTAAAAAGGATTCGCGATGCGCGGGCCGTCCCCCGGCAGATATTCGAGACGAAATCCCATTGGAATGAGCATCGGCAACAGATCGGAGAAGACGATTGCGGCGTCGACGTCGAGTCGTTCGACCGCCTTCTCCATCACGTCCGCGCAAAACTTGGGAGAACTGCACAACTCCAAAAAGGATCGACTCTCGCGAAGCTTGCGATATTCGGGCATGTACCGGCCCGCCTGGCGCATAAGCCATATAGGCGGACGGTCAACCGGTTCGCAACGCAAAGCTTTTACGAGAAGGGAGTCGTTCATATCTTATGTCCGTTGGTGAAAGGAAGGAAGGATGGAAGGAAGCGCGTCATTCGTCGCCGCCGCGTCTTGAACGCGAAAGGAGACAGAGGTAATATCCGAAAGCAAAAAGAGCGATACCGACGAGGGTGCGCTTCACGACGCGCGCCGTTTCGCGTTGCGTTCGTATGAGAGCCAAGCGTCTTTCTTCAGGCGTTAAGGGTCTCAATGGTCGCGTTTTTCCCGCTTTCATCGCGCTCTCCTCCATTCGAAGTCTCCAAATAATCAGCGTCATTATACTTCCTTACTCACTTTTTTCAACGGGAGAAGCGACGCGTTGGGCGATCTTGAACCGACGAAAAACACGCCGATTATTGCAAAACGAAGCAATTTTTGGTATCTTAACAGTTAGTTGCGCAAGGCCTCGTACGCTCAGAGGAACCTCTTACAACGCGACGACGTCCATTTTTCCAAATAGGGGAGTCTCGACGATGACCGAAAACATCAATCGAACGAATCGACGAAGTTTCATGAAGACGACCGCGACAACGCTGGGGTTTGGCCTTGCCGCATTACAAACAACGACTTCTCGCGCCAAAATTCTCGGCGCAAACGACAAAGCGCGGCTCGCTTTCGTCGGCGTCGCCAACCGAGGCAGACAGCTTTTAGGGTCGTTTGCCAAATCTCCGGACGCGACGATTGCCGCGCTATGCGACGTCGACGCCAAGACTCTCGACGCCGCCGCGAAAACCTACGAAATCGCCACAGAGAATTGCGTCTACGATTTCCGCAAATTATACGAACGCGACGATCTCGACGGAATCGTCGTCGCCGCCCCCGACCACTGGCACGCGTATATGACGATCGAAGCCTGCAAAGCAGGTCTGGACGTCTATTGCGAAAAACCTCTGGCAACCTCGATTGTCGAAGGAAGAATGATGGTTCAAGCGGCGCGTAAATACGATCGCGTCGTTCAAGTCGGAATACACAGAAGAAGCGCTCCGCTCTATCAAAGAATCTTCGACGAAATTGGACTCGAAAACCGGGTCGGACGCGTATGCGTCGCGCGTACCGCTCACTGTTCAAACATGTATCCCAAGGGAATGGGAAAAGCGCAACCGACGACTCCACCCGAGAATCTCGACTGGGAACTCTGGCTCGGCCCTCGCCCTGAAAGACAATATCAGGAAAACATCGCCCCGTACAAATTCCGATGGTGGGACGAATACTGCTCGCAAATCGCCAACCAAGGCGTGCATTTCTTCGACCTAATCCGCTGGGCGCTGCGCGAACGCGCGCCCGTCTCCGTCTGCGCGATGGGCGGAAAATTCGCCGTCGACGACGACCGAACGATTCCCGACACCCTCGCCGCGTGCTTCGAGTTCGCCTCCGGACGACTCGTCACCTTCAATCATTTCGAAAGCAGCGGCAATCCGATCATGGCGACGGACGAAAATTTCAAAGCGCTTGGATACGTCGAGTATCGCGGTACGGAAGGAACCTGTTACGTCTACGATAATCGCTACGTCGTTAAACCGGAACTTCCCGGCCAATTCCAAGAGAAAAAACCGCGCGCGGAGGCGGAGGTTTATCAGCTTCCCGGCGACGCGCAGCAGAATTTGGACGCGACGGCGCTCCACGCGCAAAACTTTATCGACTGCATGAGAACGCGACAACGTCCGAACACAGACGTTGAAGAGGCGCATTTGAGCACGACGATGAGCCATTTGGCGAATATTTCACTGAAGGTTCGTCAACGCTTGGAATGGGACGCCGACGCCGAACGCGTCGTCAACGTGGAAGAAGCGAACGAATACCTTGCCGCGTCGTATCGCGAACCGTGGAAGTTGTCGCTCTAATACGAACGCGCTAACGCGGCGGCAACGCGTATTGTAGAAAGGAGCCAGTCTTATGACGGCGGATATTGGAGTCGTGATTGTCGCGGCGGGCAAAAGCGCGCGCTTCACACAGGACAGAAACGCGGACGTTCTCGCGAAAAAGCCTTTTGCGCCCGCAGGAGGACGCGCGACGTGGCTGCATAGCGCCGAAAAGTTCTTTCGACGCCAAGACGTCGCGCAGATCGTCCTCGTCGTAGCGCCGGAAGATCGCGTCGTCGTGAAGCGCGTCTTTCAAGACGAAATCCAAAGGATGAAGATCGACCTAGCCGACGGAGGCGCGGAGCGTTACGAGTCGGTTCAGAACGCGCTTCGACAACTTCGTTCGGACGTGAAAATCGTCGCGGTGCACGACGCGGCGCGTCCTTGCGTGCAAGAAGAAGAGATCGACGCGGTTTTTCGCAAGGCGCGAGAAACAGGCGCGGCTATCCTTGCCGCGCAGGTCGTCGGTTCGCTAAAACGCGCAAATCAAAACGTCGTCAGGGAGCCCGTCTCTCGCGACAATCTTTGGGAAGCGCACACTCCTCAAGTCTTTGACCGCGCGATCCTGGAACGCGCCTACGACGCGATTGATCGCTCCGCGCCCCCGACGGACGACAGCCAGCTCGTCGCGGCGCTCGGTCGCGACGTTTACTTAGTTCCCGGAAAGAGAACAAATATTAAAATCACGACGCGCGACGATCTCGAACTTGCGGAACTTTATCTTAGCGCGGAAAAGGGCGCGTTGTAAATAAAAAAAGAGCCCCTAAAAAGGCTCTTTTTTTATAGCGTCTCGACTTGCTCAAGCGACGCGTTCAAGATCGCGACGCATTTGTAGCAAGACTTGTTTCTGCTGACGCAACTCATTGAGAGCGCGACGTGAGCGTTCTTCGAAGAGGCGTTCCTTTTCGTCAAGTTGGCTCTGCGTTTCAAGGAGGCGTAGCGCCGCGTGATCGCTTTCGGCGTGGAGTCGACGCAATTCGGCTTCGCGCACGTCGAGCGCGGTCGAGCGATGAGTCAACTCGTCGCACTGAGCGCGGAACATCGCGTTCTGACGACGAAATTCGTCTTCGCGAAGGTCGATCGTCGCGCTCCGTTGAAGGAGATCCTTATCGCGCGTCGACAAGTCGTTTTCGAGCTTGGCGGCGCGCGCTTCTCTAAGGGTCAGGGCGTCGACGCGCGTCGCGATTTCGTCCTCGCGCGCCTTGCACGCGGCTTCGCGCTTTTCTAGATTTGCCAAGCGTTCGTCAAGGGACGACGCGCGATCCGTCAATTCGCGATCGCGCGCGTTAAGCCGCGCTTCTTCTTCGAGGAGCGCGCGGCGACGTTCTTGCAGAGCCGCGTCGCGCTTCTGGAACTCCGCGCCCATCGTTTCGACTTCAACGGAGACTCCGCGGAGACGTCGTTCGCGCTCCGCAGCTTCCTGCAACTTCTGCGCAACCGCCGTTTCACGCGACTCAAGGTCGTTTGCGATCTCGGTAAGACGCGACTCCTGTTCGCGCAGGAACGCCAATTTCTCGTCCAAAGATTTCCCTTGCGCTCCCGTCGTCTTCTGAAACTTGTCTTCGCGATCCTGGAGTTCGGCGAAACGGCGCGTCAACTCTGACTCGCGCGATTCGAAACTTGCGAAGATTTCCGTGAGATTCGCTTCGCGCTTTTGAATATCCTCAAGCTTTTTCGCCAGCGCCGCCTCGCGTTCCTCTAGCGCGGCGGTGAGCTTGTTTCGTCGAGCCTCGTCCTCGCGACGCATACGATCGCGCTGTATGAACTCCGCGCTCGCAAACTGACGCGCAGCGGCCTCAAACGCCGCCAAACGTGCGTTCAAAACGCTCTCGCGGCGCTCCACGCTGTCGTCGAGCTCGCACGTTTCCGGTAGGCGACGCGCTTCGGTCGCGCGTTGAAGCTCCGCGTTATGCTCGCTTATCCGGGACGATGATTCGTATTTCTCAACGGGTGCGCTCGCGGTTGGAGCGGCTGGGGTAGACGTCGTCATGGCGAATCCTGATTTCCAATAAAAAGGAAAAGTAGACCCTGATCGCTGTCCATGGAGAGATCATAACAGGTCTACTTTGCTATATCGGCATGAGACGAGAAAATATTTAAAAAAATCCCTACAATCGATTCATCCCGCAAATCCGTCAACAAGAGCAATCAGTCGACGTGCTTTAAGCTCTCGAGGAAAGCGGCGTCTTTCTTTTCGATCTTAGCGACGAGCTTCATCTTAAATTCGTCGAGCGCGTCCGCAAGCGCGGGATCGGCGGTCGCGAGAATTTGAACTGCGAGAAGCCCCGCGTTGCGCGCGCCGCCGGAACCGACGCCAACCGTTGCGACGGGAACGTCGCCGGGCATTTGGACGGTGGAAAGGAGCGAATCGAGGCCGCCCATGACGTCCGTCTTCACCGGAATACCGACGACCGGAAGCGTCGTGTGCGACGCGACGACGCCCGCGAGGTGCGCCGCGCCCCCCGCTGCCGCGATAATTACGCCAAGACCGCGAGAGCGCGCGCTCGACGCATATTCCAAAACCTTGTCCGGCGTACGATGCGCGCTCATCACATGAATTTCATAACCGACGTTAAATTCGTCGAGCGCGTCCGCAACGCCGTGAATTTTCGGCCAGTCGCTGTCGCTTCCCATAATAATTCCAACGCGAATTGTCTTTTCCGTCATAATAAGTCGCTCCGTAATTCATTCCAAGCCGAAAAGAACGCCCGTCGTTGATGAGTTTTGGGGCGTTCGACGTTTTCCGTGAATTCTATCAATAAGAGCGCAACTTGCAAGCGACGGCGAAGCGCTTGCGGTTGATTGCTCGGGAAAATATAATCGAAGCGTTTCCAAAGTCTCATTCACCGTCTACTTTAACAGCAAAGGACTCTTCGTCATGACGTTACGCCAACATATCGCGCGAACGTTTTTCGCCGCGTCCCTCCTATGCGCCGCGTCGATAAGCGCGCGCGGCTTCGCGAGCGAACCGCAATGGATTTTTAACAACGGGAGCGGCGTCGAGCGGATCGCCGTCGCGCAGGGGGAATTCGTCAAGGATTTGGGACTCGTCAAATTCAAAGTTCAGGGGGAGGATTTCTCGATCGCGCCGTCGATCGACGACGGCGGTTTTTCCGCGGGCGCCTATCCTTTCCTTGCAATTCGATATCGCGCGGAGAATATCGGCGACAAAGGCGGTCTCTTCTTCACTAACGACAAGGACGCGCCAACCCTGTCGGATAAAACCTACTCCGAGTTTGCGATCGAAGCGAACGGAGAGTGGCAAAATCTCGTCGTCGACATGCGTAAATTCGAACATGGAAACTGGACGGGTAAGATCACGTCCATACGCTTAGATCTTTCAAACCCGAGCGTTCCGGGAACGGAAATCGAGCTTTCGCGCGTCGGATTTTTCGCGACGGAAAAGGACGCGCGAAAATTCCTCGACGCGGCAAAGGACGTCGTCGCCAAAGCGCCGGTCTGGATCCTCAATAATGGAGGGGACGTCGAACGCCAGAGCGTCGGCGGCGGGAAGTCACGCTCCCTCTTCGGCCTGTTTGAAATGGAGGCGACGGGACACGACGTCACCGTCAGTCCTATGATGACGAGCGCGGAAACCTTTGAAGCGCAGACGCGTCCCTTCTTCGCCGTCCGCTATAAGGCGCAAACGAAGCGCGAAATCGGCGGAATATTTTTCACGAACGAAAAGCTCACGACGCTCTCCGACGAGAGTTTCACCTCGTTCCCAATCGTCGGAGATGGAACGTGGCAAAACCTTGTCGTCGATATGCGCGAAGAACCGAAAAAGGTTTGGAACGGGACGATAACGTCGATGCGCCTCGACCTACCGAATCCTAGCGATCGCGGCACGGTCATATCCCTCTCGCGATACGGTTTCTTCCCGACGAAGGAGGAAGCGAACGCGTTCTTAGCGGCGGCGAACGACCTTCCCGACTACAACCTCTCGGGCGTTTTCAAGAATGAAATCGTCGAGTGCGTCATTCCTCCGGGCGTCGGTTCCGCATCGATGAGCCTTGACGCGCTCATCGTCGATCATGACGCCGCGATTAAAACGGCGGAACACGCGGATCCGGAAGACGAACTCGTCGTCCGACAGTCGGGGAAGATCGCGCCCTTTTCCGACGCGACGTCGATGGGGTACGTCTCTTACCGCGCGATTGGAGCGGGAAAAGCGGAGCTATGCGTCGTTAAGCCGACGGCGACCGACGGCGATTCGCTCGCCGATCCCGACGCGGCGCGTTTCGTTTTAGCGCGCGGACTGATGAAAAACGGCTCCGACGGGGCGTTTAATCCTATCGGAAAAGTCGGCGGCTCGGAAGTCGACGCGCTAAGAGAAGCGCTTGCAGTAGGGACCCCCGCAAAGTTAGACGACGAGAGTCAAAAGCTGCTCCTCATAGCGGAAACCGCGCAACAAGAGGGCGCGACGCGCGAAGAGCTCGCGAAGCGTCTCAAACACGCCGTGAAAGAAACTCTCGGCATGGCGGTTGACACGGCGTACGACAAAGACTACTTCACGCGCGATCGAATCCGTCTCGGCGCCTGGGGGAATTTTAACTCCGCCCATTTTGACGACAAATATATGAAAACGTACGCGGAAACGGGGTTCGACTTTTTACTCGCCTTCGTCAACGCTCCGACGGGGCAGATCCTTTCCCTCGGGGATAAATACGGAGTCGAGGTCGTTTTGAACGATTCGTCGTACCTCGATCCGATCAACGGTATGCGCGAATCTTGCGATCATCCGAGTTTCGCGGGATGCTACGTCGTCGACGAACCGGGTTCCGACGCGTTTCCCGCGCTGAGCGAGAAGTGCAACGCTTACCGCAAAGCGACAGGGAAACTCCCTTATGTGAATCTCCTTCCGATGTATGCGAACGCGGCGCAGTTGAAGTTCGGCGCGGGCGCCGCCGCGATCGAGTATTACGATCCGGATCCGGAGCTTTTTGAAAAATACTGCGACGCGTTTTGTCAACAGTTCGACGTCGACTATATCTGCACGGACATTTATCCCCTCAACTGGAAGAACGGCGCGAAGTTCACCTATCCGGAGTATGTGGAGTCGATCGACGTCATCGCTTCGGTCGCGAGAAAACGCCAGCGCGACTTCTGGTGCTTCATTCAGACTTTTGGGTGGATCCCCTCGAAGCGCACCCCCGTCGAAGAAGAATTTCGTTGGCAATGCTACACGCTTCTTTCCTTCGGGTGCAAAACCTTCCTATGCTGGGATTACTGCGGTTCCGCAGGCTTCCCGTCGCTCGTCGACGAAAGGGGCGAGCAGACGCCCGCGTGGTACGCCGCGCGAAACGTCATGCGCGAATTGCGCGCCCTCTCCGACGAATTCATTTGCTATCGCAACCTCGGCGCCTTCTCTTACTCGAAAGGAAAGATCCCCCCTTACCTGGAATTTGCCAATCAGTACGAAGACTTTAAAGCGATCGAGGAAATCGACTCCGACTCCCCCCTCCTCTTCGGATGCTTTGAAAGAAAAGACGACGCGACCAAACGCGCGTTCACGATCGTCAATATGGAGGAATTCGAGGGCGAATCGGGAGCGACGGCGCGCGTCAAACTCGCCGCGGAAAAGGTCGTCGTGTGGGAACGCGGAGTTCCTCGCGTTCTTCACTGCGACGAGGACGGTTTCCGAACATTCCATCTTGCGTCTGGCGAGGGCGTTTTCGTAACGCTCGAATAATCGCGGTTATTGGGAGATAAAGAAAAACCCGAGCGTCGCGCTTTGCGGCGTTCGGGTTTCTTATTTCATGGCGATAACGGTTCGCGATTACTTCTTGGCGATCTTGCTCCACGAGTCGCGGAGGGAGACCGTGCGGTTAAAGACGAGCTTCTCGGGCGTCGAATTCTTATCGAGCGTGAAGTAGCCGATTCGTTCGAACTGGAAACGATCTTCGAGACGCGCGTCCGAGAGGGACGGTTCGAGCTTCGCGCCTTCGATAACCTTCAGCGATTCAGGATTGAGATAATCCTTGTAATCGCCCGTATTGTTCGGATCATCGGGATTTTCGACGCTGAAGAGACGATCGTAGAGTCGGACTTCCGCGTCGAGCGCCGTCGCGGCGTTGACCCAGTGAATTGTTCCCTGCACGCGACGACCGTCAGGGCTCTGACCGCCGCGAGATTCCGGATCGTACTCGCAGTGGACTTCGACGACGTTCCCGTCGGCGTCCTTCACGCAGTTCTTGCACGTCACAAAATACGCGTATCGCAAGCGAACTTCGCGACCGGGCGTGAGGCGATAATACTTTTTCGGCGCGTCTTCCATGAAGTCGTCGCGTTCGATATAAAGCGTCTTGGAGAAAGGAACCTCGCGCGTTCCGTCCGCTTCATTCTCGGGATTGTTGATCGCGACAAGCATTTCCGTCTGATCTTCGGGATAGTTGTCGATCACGAGCTTAATCGGATTGAGGACGCCCATACGACGGAGCGCTCTCTTATTGAGATCCTCGCGCGCGCTATTTTCCAGAACGACCGTGTCGATCACGCTGTTGAATTTCGCAACCCCGATCGTCTGGCAGAAGAGACGCAGCGACTCGGGGGTGTACCCGCGGCGGCGAAGCCCGCAGATCGTCGGCATGCGCGGATCGTCCCAACCGTCGACATAATTCTTTTTGACGAGTTCGAGGAGTTTGCGTTTGCTCATCACCGTGTAGGTAAGGTTGAGACGCGCAAATTCGATCTGTTGCGGATGGTACGCTCCAAGTTCGTCCAAGAACCAGTCGTAGAGGGGACGGTGCTGTTCGAACTCAAGCGTGCAGATCGAATGTGTAATTCCCTCTATCGAGTCTTCGAGCCCGTGCGCCCAGTCGTACATTGGGTAGATATTCCACTTATTCCCCTGGCGGTGATGCGTCGCGTGGAGGATTCGATACATGACCGGATCGCGCATATTAAAGTTCGGCGACGCCATGTCGATCTTCGCGCGGAGCGTCTTGGAACCGTCCGGGAATTCGCCCTTCTTCATGCGTTCGAAGAGGTCGAGATTTTCCTCGACGGAACGATTGCGCCAAGGGCTCTCCTTACCAGGTTCGGTCGTCGTGCCGCGCGTCTCGCGGATCTGATCCGCAGTAAGGTCGCAAACGTAAGCTTTTCCCTTCTTGATGAGCTGGATCGCATATTCGTACATCTTTTCGAAGTAGTCGGACGCGAAGAAAAGGCGATCGCCCCAATCGGCGCCGAGCCACTTCACGTCTTCTTTGATCGACTCGACGTATTCAACGTCTTCTTTCGCGGGGTTCGTGTCGTCAAAGCGAAGATTGAAGAGGCCGCCGAATTCCTTCGCCATACCGGAGTTGAGAATGATCGACTTCGCGTGCCCGATATGAAGATACCCGTTAGGCTCGGGGGGGAAACGCGTATGGACGCGTTGTTCGAAACGACCAGTCTTATTGTCGTTTTCGATGATCTGTTCGATGAAATGCAGAGAACGCGCGGGAGCGTCCTCCGGAGCTCGTTCTTTATTAAGATCTGACGTCGCCATAACCTTCGACTTTCCTACTCAATGCGCGCGTAGCCGCCGCGCTTCGACATAAATTGAGGGCGCGAAACTTAACCGTTTTAACAGTTCGTCCGCGCGTAACATTCGTTTTGATTATACTCCCGCACACCAAAAAAGAAGAGGGACTTCACCGCGAAAATGAAGTCCCTCCGCTATTTTAAGCTTGTCTTTCAGGCTTAGTAGAGCGAACTCCCCAACGTTGAACCCGTCGTCGTCGCTTGAGGCGCATACAAACCCGTTCCGACGTCCGTATTGGGCGTCGTACCTACCGCCGATCCAAATCCGGTAGCCGTCGTTTCAGACGTCGCGAGAGGGTCGTAATTCAGCGCGACCGTCTCGGGCTGACGCTGCGTCGCAAGCCCGGAATTGGCGGGCGTCGAACCGCTTACCTGCGCGATCGAATTAGTTGCGGTGGGGAAATCGTCGGGAAGACCGGTCAAACCTCCCGTCGCGGATCCGAAGCCTTGGAGCGCGGAAGAGTTCGCTGTCGACGACGCGGCGACATTACTCCCAAGCGCGGCGTTCTGCGCCTGATACGCGTTCGAGTTAGGAGCGACGTACGGCTGAGTCGCGCTTAATTCGGGCGTCATCGCGCTTTGTTGGGCGACGTTCTGCTGATTTGAGGCGTACGTTTGAGTCGCATACGGGTCGGGAGTGGTCGCGTAGGTCTGCGTCGTGTTCAAATCAGGCGCGGCGGCATAGTTCTGCGTCGCGTTTGGAGAAGTAAGCGCGTTCTGCTGAATCGGCGCGTTTTGCGCTACGTACGGCTGAGTCGTTGCGGCGACAAGCGCGTCGGGATTCGCGGAACCCACGTTTTGCAGGGGCGCTTGAGTATCGAAAGGAGCCTGAGTTTGAGTCGACGCTAAAGAGCTCTCCGGCGCAGGAGACAAATTCGCGCTATTGCCGTTCGGAACGGAAGTCGTCTCCGTCGATGCAACGGTCGGCTGCGTCGTCTCTTGATAGTTTTTCGCGAAGCTCGGCGTGCGATAATCCGAATCGACGCTCTCCGCCTTCGGTTCAGAGGCGCTTGCGAGCGCGCTTCCCTCGTCGCCGGAGTCGTAACGTCCCTTCTGCGCGTAGCTGCGTTCGGACTTCGATTCCTTCTCCTCGACCGTATAATTCTCCGGCGGAGGCGTTATATCGTCAATCTTCGCAAGACGATCGTCCCTCTCCGCGTCAAAGTCTTCGTCCAACTCGTCCGGGGCCTTCGCTTGTTCCGCCTTTGGAGTCTTCGCAAAAGGATTATGGAAGCTCCAACCGGTTTGGCAGCCGGTCGTTCCTACGACTAGTAAAAGCGCGCACGTTGTCGACGCAAACGCGCGGAATGATTTATTCATGGGGTAACTCCCTGTGACGTCCCTTTCAACATCAACGTCGCTTCGAACGAAATCCGTTCATTCGATCCTGGGCTCTTGTCAATGAACACATGCCAAGCGACAAGCTACGACGTTTATACTGAATGCATCGACTGTAACAGCAAAAAGTTTAACAAAAAATTCGCTATTTTCAGATTTTAACGATTTTCAGCATTTAGGCGTTAATTTCAAAATACGCCCCCATGAATATAGGAATTCTTTCCTCACCGCGCAAGAGCGCTTCAAAGCCCCGTTACTTATGCCTCAAGATTATTGTGCGACGCTTGAAAGAGCCGTCGTCCGTTTATAATGGATACAATGCAAAAAAGATTTAACAAAACACGCTGAAGATTCTACTTTTAACGAATTGTATAAAGTTGACGGCGCTACGGTCGATAATGAAGAAAAGGGGCCGTTTGGGATTCAGAGACGGCGGTAGTTTACGAGGATCACGCTTCAGCACAGGGTTGCGAGAGATGAAAAGAGACACGAACGCACGACAAGAATGGATCTGGGGGCGTTTTACACACAGCGTCTCCAAGATGGGGAGCGCCATTTCAAAGCGAATTGCGTTGGCGGGTAATCTTGCCGTCTTTTCCCTTTCCACCATCTTTTGGCTCGTCGCCAAAGGGCCGCGACGCGAAACCCTCACACCCGCTTTCTACAATATCGGCGTTCTGAGTCTTCCCGTCGTCATGCTCACCGGCGTCTTCATCGGCATGGTTCTTGCCGTTCAGTCCTATCCGCAATTTAAAGTCATCGGCATGGAAACGAGAATCGGCGCGGCGATCAACCTCTCCCTCGTAAAGGAACTCGGCCCCGTTCTCGCGGCGACGATGCTCGCGGGACGCGTCGGAAGCGCCATTGCCGCAGAACTCGGAACGATGCGCGTCACCGAACAGATCGACGCTCTTTCGAGCATGGGCGTCAATCCGGTTCATTACCTCGTCGTGCCACGATTCCTCGCGTGCCTCATCCTCATCCCCGGCCTTACACTCTTCGCCGACCTTCTCGGCGTCATCGGCGGCGCGTTCTTCAGCATCAATCTCTTGGGCGTCGACTGGAGCTATTACTGGGAATATTCGAGACACGTCGTGAGCATGTTCGACATTTTCGCGGGAATGTTCAAATCGATCTTTTTCGGCGCCGCAATCTCCCTTATTTGCTGTCATCAGGGATTCCGATGCGGCGCAGGCGCGGAAGGCGTGGGAAAGGCCGCGACGAGTTCCTTCGTTCTATCCTTCGTCTCGATCCTCTTCCTCGATCTCCTCCTCGCCGTCGCTCTTGACCAAATCCACCAGCTCTTACTCGGCGGCGCCACCGCGTCCGTCGTTTAACTCGCGACTCATTAACTCCAAGAATAAAGCGGACGGCGAAAAATGAGAACTCCGGAAGAAGAAACGAATCCTGAAATTCAAGAGAACGACTCTATTGAAGGTTCCCTCTACGTCGCTCCCGACGGAACGCAAAAGACGCTGAAAAGACGTCCTCCCCTTATTGAAATCGACTCGTTGAGCGTCATTTTCGGGGAGAACCAGGTTCTGCGCGACATTTCACTCCGCATCAGACAGGGAGAGACCGTCGCCGTCATCGGGGAAAGCGGCTGCGGAAAGACAGTTCTCCTCAAAACGATGATCGGGCTCGTGACGCCAACCTCGGGACGCGTCCTCTTCAAGGGGAAAGACCTCGCGCTCCTCAACGACAAAGAACTCACCGAAACGCGCTCGCATTACGGCTTCGTCTTCCAGATGGCCGCGCTCTTCGACAGTATGACGATCTCCGAAAACGTCGCCTTCCCCATTCGCCAACACCAGAAGAACGTCAAGCGCGCGCAGATCAACGAGCGCGTCGAATTCCTTCTCGAAGAAGTCGGACTCAATCCGCGCGTCGTGTGGAATAAGACGCCGGGAGAAATCTCAGGGGGCATGAGAAAACGCGTCGGTTTTGCGCGCGCTCTTGCTATGGAGCCGGAACTTATGCTTTACGACGAGCCGACGACTGGACTCGATCCGATCATGAGCGACGTCGTCAACGAACTCATGATTAACGCGCGCGATAGACACAAGGTCGCCGGGGTTCTCGTCACGCACGACATGAAATCCGCCGTCAAAGTCGCGAACCGTCTCGTCATGCTCTATCCTCATTCTATGCTTGAACCGACGCAGCCGCAGATGATCTTCGACGGCACGGCGGAAGAGATCTGGCGCTCGCAAGATCGCCGCGTCTCTCAATTCATCAGAGGAGAAGCGGGAGACCGCTTGCGGGATATGGGAGGAAAAACTTGAGGAAAAATCAAAAAATTCCTTACAATCGTTAAACATTCTACTCGCGCTGACGATAAGAGTAGTAACGGCGCGCGTTATGCGCTCGTTTGCGTCGACCAGACGGCGACGCAAGGGTACTGGTTTTGCCGTGAGCTAAGACGCTCAGCGCAAGGAGGATGCAATGTCGAGTCGAAGAATGGAATTTTTCATCGGAATGATGGTCATCGGAATCATCGCCGGCGTTTTTGTCATGGCCATTCTTTTTGGGTCGGAAAAGGGCTTCTTTGTCGGCGCTAGCGGCGGTCAGAGGATGACGATCGTCTTCCAAAAGGGAAGCGGTATCAGTCAAAACTCCCTCGTTCTCAAGAATGGAATTAAAATCGGACGCGTCTACTCCGTCGAGCTAATAGACGAAGTGGATCGTTCTGAAGTTCACGTCTCCTTTGAGCTGGAACCGCAGTTTAAGATCTATTCGAACGAATACGCGAAGATCAATCGCACCCTTCTGGGAGACGCGTCGATCGAGTTCGTCGACGATCCGAACTACGTGGGCGAAGTCTTCGAAATCGGCGCCGACGACCTCATTCCAGGTCAGAACACCGGCGACTTGATGGGAACCGTTAGCAATATCGAAGGGGATCTTGCCCAAGCGTTGCAGAATATCAATAAAGCGAGCGAAGGCGTCACTCTCTTCATGCAGAATATCAACTCCTTCCTTGGCGACGACGCGGAGCTAAATAATAAGAAGGAGCGTCTTCAAAGCGTCTTCGACAACCTCTCCGGCACGATGACGTCGATTAAATCACTCGCGGATAATCTCGACCTTGTCGTCTCGGATCAGGAAATCGTCGACAACCTCCGTAAGACGACGAGCGAAGCGCCTCAACTCCTCGAACAGATGAGCAAGTTGAGCTCAAGCGCCCAGAATTTCATTGGCGACGCGAGCAAAATCGGCGAGGATGTGCGCGAAACCTTGGCGCGCGCTCAGACGACTTTTGATCTCGTCGATAAAAATCTTGATAATTTGGACGTCTTCACCTCCGCGCTCTCCGACGACGGAACTCAGATGATGGGAGCCCTTAACAGCGCGGCGGGGGACGTGCGCTCCTCGATCGGCAATATCCGCTCGGCAGTCGACAATATCGCCGAGTTGGCGGAAACCCTTAACGAGAAGATTCAAGATCCTAATTCGACCTTCGGCGTTCTCGCGGGGGAAGACGCGGCGAAATCCCTCAGAAACATCATCAAGAACGCGGAAGAAATTACGCAGAAAATGTATCCGATCATGGACGACGCGCGAGTCTTCACAAACAAGATCGCGCATAAGCCCAGCTCCCTCGTGTGGGATCGCACGACCAGCAAAGGCTCGCTATTCTCGGGAACCTTCGGCAAACAGACTCTTTCGCCCACCGGCGGCGTTTCCTCGCCCCTCTATCGTCAGACGGCGGCGGGCTCCAGAATTCGCGAGCGAAACTACTATGAACCCGCCGCGGACGAAGAATTCATGACCGCCGATCTGCGCGACGCGTATCAAGGCGCTCTCGACGAACTCGACGCAACGCGATCCCTCCAGGAAATCGGCGCGGGCTCGTCTTACTCCCTCCTGCCTATCGCGTCGAGACCTTCAACCGGATTCTTCGGCAAGAAGAGTTGCGCCGTCAAGACGGGTAGAATGCGCTCTTCCCTCGCTTCCCTGTGGGGCGCGATCACGGGGCGCGGTAAAGACTCCTGCGAAGACGCGATTCCAGTTGAGGCGCTCGACGCGTATCAGAGCGTTCAGGGCCCCTATGGCGCATCCTTCGTCAACTACGTCCAGAACGCGAACGGTCAGTGTCTCGCACAGCCGATTTACAACGCGGGAGACGCTTTCCAAGGGATTGAAACCCTCGATCTGGAATCGTACGATTCCTCCCCGACAAGCGGCGGATCCTCTTGCGCCGCGCCAAGTTGCGCGATCCCTTCTTGCAACGTTCCAACTTGCGACGCGCCGACTTGCGCGCCCCTGAGCGAAGCGCCCTCGTGCGAAGAATCAATCTCCGCGAAAGGATACTCGACAAAAGATTCGATCGGAGGATACACGCGACCTAACAATAACGCGCAATCCCTCGGCCCTTACGCTCCGGAAGACGGCGAGACGATCGAAGAGCTTCCAACCTCGGTCAACCGAGTCGCGACTCCTAAGGATATCCAAGACGCTAAGGCCTTCGAAGACGACGGACTTCCCCTCGAATTCGTCGCCCCTGCGACTCTCTGACGCGCGGTTTCTGCCGCTGAGCGCTTTACGCGCGTTCCGACAAGGGACGCGCGTTTATGTATAATTCAACAGAAAGGAAGACCCCTATGAACGAAGTCACGACGCAAAACGTAGCGATTATTGGAAGCGGTCCCGCCGGTTGGACGGCGGCTATCTACGCCGCGCGCGCCGCGCTTGAACCTATTCTCTTCGAAGGCGCCCTCACTCCTGAAAATCAAGACGCGGGAAGACTTCCCATGGGTCAACTCGCCACTACGACTTATGTTGAAAACTATCCGGGATTTCCCGCCGGAGATCTGCGTGAATATTTGAAAACGACGATCGCCGAAGAACGCCAATACGCGCTTCCTTACGATACCTTCGACGACGACGCCTCCAAACGCGGCGTCTCGGGGCCCGCGCTCGTCGAACTCATGCGCAAACAGGCTCTCGACTGCGGCGTTCGCGTCGTTTCGGAAGACGTCGCGAAGGTCGATTTTTCCAAGAGGCCTTTCAAACTAATCGATTCAAACGGCGACGAGTATTTCGCGCGTTCCGTCATCGTCGCGACGGGAGCCTCTGCACGGTGGCTCGGTCTAACCTCGGAAGAGCTCTTTAAGAACAACGGAGTCAGCGCCTGCGCTGTCTGCGACGGCGCGTTGCCACGTTTCTATAAGCGTCCCATTCTCGTCGTCGGCGGCGGAGATTCCGCAGCGGAAGACGCCCTCTATTTGACGAAGTTCGCAAGCAAAGTATACCTCGCGCACCGACGAGACCAACTCCGCGCGTCAAACGTCATGCAAAAGAGACTTCGCGAAAATCCCAAAGTCGAGCTCCTCTGGAATCGCGTTCCCACAGAAATCCTAGGGTCGTCCGAGAAGGGCGTCGAACGCGTGAAACTCGCGAATACGCTCGATTTAAAGGAAGCGCCGTTGGAAATCGAGGCGTCGGGCGTTTTCGTCGCGATCGGACGACGTCCCAACACAGAGTTTTTGGAAGGCGCGCTCAATCTCGACGCAAACGGCTTCATCCTTCATGAGTCCGCTTCCGCGACCGCGACGAGCGTTCCAGGCGTCTTTGCCGCAGGAGATTGCGCCGATTCGCGATATCGCCAGGCGATCGTCGCCGCCGGGTCGGGAGCTTGCGCCGCCCTTGACGCCGAACGGTTCCTCATGGAAAGCGAGTGACGCGCAAATTCAAAGACGGTTCATGCGCCAAGGTCTAGGAGGGATTTTTTCGTATAATCAGTAAAAATGTTTAATATAATGACAAAGGCGCTTGTTCTAAAGTCGTGTGTCGTTAGAATATTACCGCGTGGAGAATTGTATTCGCGTAAGGACCATTTCCGCGTAAAGGCGTTCAAAACATTTCTAGAGCTTCTACTTATGAGATTGTATTATTATATTTGCCCTAGGTGTGGACGGCAGTGGACCCGTCTCCTGCCACACTCAACGATGCAATGCAAGTTTTGCGAGACTACATGGGAAACGAAGGGGAAGAAGGGAACCCGTTCGCACTTCTCGATCTTTGCTACGATTTACTGGCTTTTTCTTGTCGCGATTATTGTCTCGGCGATTGTCTTTCATCGATCGATTTTCGATTACATCGTCGACCAAGGCGCGCGTAGTATCGATTCTCAAGCTTCACTAGAGGCAGAGCAAGAAACGCCTTCGGAGCCAAATCTCCAACCTCTTGAAGAAACGACGCCCATTTCTGGCGCAGAGGAACAGGCGAACAACAGATAGTTTGTACTAAGACTCGCCGTCTATTACACTCTCGTGGCGCCGCGCCGTCTACGAGGGCTTTTTATTTCTTGCCAACATCTTTCTTACCTACATCTCCTTTATCCGTTAGAACCCAAACCTTTAAACCTTTCTTGCGTCAATTTATAGCGATTAATCCAGCAACTCTTGAAATATCAATCTTTTTTGTTATACATATTGCAAGAAGGAAAATAAGCAAAATAAAGAAAATGCACGCTTTCTTTAAGTAAAAAGGGCTTACATGACGTCATATATGCGAAACATGCTGTCAAAAAGACGCGTTGTCGCGTTTGCACTCCTGTTGGCGGGTCTTGGCGCGACGTCAGAACGACCGCTAGCGCGCGCATACGATCCGAACGTGAACGCGTCTTGCCTTAACGACGTCGGACGCGGCGCTTTAATTTGGGGTTCCTCCGGCGAGGTTACAACCTATTCCCCACCCTACGTTTCCCTTATGACGCCGGAGATCTACCAGATTCCCGTCGCGTCGCGTACCACGACGCAAACCGACGCCGAAGACGCCGACCTTTCCTTGACAAGAAACCCTGGCGACCCTAACGACCGTTTGACCGAATCTGGGACCATTTTTGGTTCCGACGGCAATATCTATGAATATCACTACGTGCGTGGAATCGAACCGCGCAAGGTCGTCGACCTCAAGCGCGAAGAGACAAAACCTGGCGTATGGGTCGATCATTACGTCGCGCGTATCGTCTACGAACCCGTCTTGATTCGCGTTTTGCGACCCGCAGGCTCCAACCGCCAAGACGCGCTCGACGCAGCTCGAGCAGCCGCTCGCGCCAACGACGGAACGACTCCCGATCCATGCGCCCCCGCGACGGAAGACTCGACAAAACCTTCCGAAACGAAAACGCTCAAGCCCCCGATCCAAGGCGTCGCGGAAGCCATTCCTCCCGTCGAAGGCGACCCTCAAAAGACTCCCCCCTCTAAAGCAAAAGCGTCTGCAAGCGCGAGAACCGTCACGCCGGAAGCGTCGTCCACCCCCGGGAAAGCCGCGCCTCCCGTCCTCGTTCTACCCGACGAATATCGTCTCCGTCAAGAAAGCGCAAAGACCAAGACTGAAACGACGCCTTCCGCTCCCGCAGGCCTGCGTACGCTCCAAGGAACGCCCCTCTCGCCCAATCCGACGCCCCAAAGAACCGTTGAGACGCCCCCCAATGTCAAAACGCTCAAGGAACAAACGCTTCCTCGGCAGTAAAAAATCCATATTCTTCTGATTTTCAATTAAAGTTTCACTCCTATTTGACGCGCCGCGACCCTTGCGGCGCTTTCTTAAAAAAACTACGGTTTCTTTTATAAAAATCTCGCTAATTTCTAAACCTTTTAACGTCTGAGACGATAATACCAGTAACGGCGGTTGTATGACCCCGAAAGTTGCTTCACACGCGTTTTACCGAGTCCTCGAGACTCTAAACGTATCGTGGAACCCATGCATAGTCGCGTCGATCTGGACGACCGACCACGCTGAGGTTCTTGCTCAGTTCAACATGGACGTTGGTTAATTGTCTGGCGGGACGTTCTCGTACGTCTCATGTCGCCAAGGAGGAATTTATGATCGCGACTCAGTCTGATCCCGAAACGGTTGCTCGTATGTGGCAGGACTTTATTGTCGATCGTTCTAATCAAACCTTACGCAACGAGCTTATCGAGCAGTATTTGCCCCTCGTTCGCTATCACGCTGAACGCGTTTGGTCGCGCCTACCCGACGAAGTCGACGTCGACGATCTCGCTTCCGCCGGCGTCTTTGGTCTTATGGACGCCATCGACGCGTACGATCCTTCGCGGAGCGTCAAGTTTGAGACATACTGCGTTCCGCGCATCCGCGGCGCCATGCTCGACGAATTGCGCAGCACCGACTGGGTTCCGCGACTCGTCCGCTCTCGCGCGAGAAAACTCTCCGAAGCTAACAAGGAACTCTCAAGCAAGCTCGGAAGAATGCCCACGCAAGACGAACTAGCCAAGCATCTCAATCTTGACAAGAACGAACTCGAACGCGTTATGAACGACGCGAACGCCGTCAATCTCGTCAGTCTCAATAAGAAGTGGTTTGAAACCGACGGCTCGAAGGACGTTAGCGAAATCGATCTCGTCGAAGACGAGAATAGTGAAGATCCCACGAGCAGATTGCAGAAATCTGACGTCATCCGCATGGTTACCCGCGGACTCAATCGTAACGAAAGAATGATTATCATCCTCTATTATTATGAGGAAATGACGATGAAAGAAATCGGCGCGGCGCTCGATTTGAGCGAAAGTCGCGTCAGCCAAATGCATAGTTCCATCGTAGCAAGACTTCAGAAGCAACTTAAAGATCGCAAAATGGAATTTGTTTGATCCTCAAATCGTCGATTAACTTACGTCCAACGACCCGTCGCGCGCCGTAGAAGCCGCGACGGGTCGTTTTGTCTATTCACGGGGGACGTGTACAAGCAAGCGCACGTCGGTAAAATGAAAGCGCGAAGAGGCCCTTAACCAAGTTGCGCTTTCAGGACAAACGGAGATTTCAAATGAAAAAGAACCTATTCTCGCTGACGTGGGAGATCGTCGCGATTGCATGCGTCATCCTATTTTCACAGCCAAGCCTTCTTCGCGCGCAGTCTTTCCTCGCCCCAAACGTCGGTTCAGATTCAGCCGCTCCTTTTTCTCCTTTACAATTCTCCGTGGATATTCCCACGACTCCCGATACCGCCTCCATCGAACCTCTGACGGCTGAAGGTTGCGTCGCGCCGGTTCCTCCTTCCGTCGCCGCAGATCCGAAGGAATGGGCGCGCGAAGGGCTTGAACTCGTCGCGTTTTTATCGGTTCAAACCCCCGTCGCAGAAGGATGGCATATCTATACCCCGACTCAAGGCGCGGGAGGAGCGCCCACCCTCTTTGAAAAGTTGAAGGTTGCGATAGAGAAGAAAGAAAGCGACGCGTTCGAGGTCGGCGACGTCCTCCTCGCCACCGCGCCGATCTTCGTTAAAGACCCGTATGATTCGACCCTCGAAGAGCTCATCGGGCGCGTCGAATGGATCGCGCCGATCTACGCGAAGAGCGCGCCGACCGACCTGACGACTCTTGAAGTTTCGGGAGAAATCTCCGCGCTCGCGTGCTCCGACGGCGAAGGAGGCGTTTGCGTTCCTCAAAATGTCAGCTTCAACGTCAAGTACGACGCCGACGCAACTGTCGAAGACGTTCTTGCGGCAATCCTTCGACCGCAGGAGAACGCGTCGGAGAACGACGACGACGCGCAAAATAAAGCGCAAGGTGAAAATATCGCGACGCAAGAGGACGCGGGGCTTGTCGTTGAAGGCGCGCAAAAGACGAAAGGCGGGCTCTTTGTTCTCCTTTTGACCGCGTTCTTGGGGGGCCTCGTCTTGAACGTAACGCCTTGCGTTCTGCCCGTCGTCGGACTCAAAATCCTCTCCTTCTTTGAGCAAGCGGGGCGCAGTCGCGCGAGCGCGTTCATCCTAAACGTCTGGTACGCGCTCGGCGTCTTGATCGTCTTTGGAGCCTTGGCCTTTGCGAGCGTCGGACTAAGCTTCCTCTTCACGCGTTCCCTCTTCCAAATCGTCATGAGCGCGATCGTCTTCGCGATGGCGCTAAGCCTCATGGGAGTCTGGGAACTTCAGACTCCCGCGTTCCTTGGCGGAGAACGTTCCAACGAGCTCACCTCGAAGGAGGGGCCCGCGGGCGCAATCTTTAAAGGAATTATTACCACCCTCTTGGCGATCCCTTGCGGCGCGCCCCTCCTAAGCCCCGCGCTTGACTGGGCCAGCGAGATGACGCGTCAGGGACAGACGGGCCTCGTCGTCGCCGTTTACCTTCTCATCGGGTTAGGGATGGCGTCCCCCTTCCTCGTCGCAGGCGCGTTCCCCGAGCTGCTGAAATTCTTCCCCAAGCCGGGCGAATGGATGGATACTTTCCGCAAAACGATGGGGTTTTTCCTCTTGATCGCGGTCGTTTGGATCCTCTACTCCGCGCCGCTGGAGACGCAACTGCCGACCCTTGCGTTCCTCTTCGCGATTTGGTTCGCGTGCTGGAATATCGGACGTTTCCAATTTGAGATGGAGAATCCGGGCAAAAAACGCGTAAGTTGGATCGTTTCGTGCGTCCTTCTACTCGTCGTCGCTCTCTTCTCCTTCAACTTCCCGCACAATCCCATTAAGACGACGTTGCAAAGCGCGAGCGCCGCGAAAGCGACGCGTTGGGCGATTCGTGCGCAGCGCGACGGCGCTCTCGCTCAAGACCATTGGGCTCTCTTCGACCGCGCAACCCTCGATCGCGAGCTCGCAAACGGACGATGCGTCGCCGTCGATTTCACCGCCGACTGGTGCGTCAACTGCAAGTTCTTGGAAAAAACGATTTTACATACGCCCGAGGTGGAAGCGGTCTTTGATCGAAAAAATATTCTCACGCTCACTGCAGACTGGACAAACCAAGACGCGCAGACCCCCGACGTCCTTGCGATTAACGAGCTTCTCGATCAGTGCGGCGCGCGTCAGGTTCCCACGCTCATGATCTTCAATCCGGCCAATCCGTCGGCGCCGATTATTTTGAAAGGGCTATATTCGAAGGGAACGCTCCTGGAGGCCCTACAAACGATCCCCGACGCCAAATAAAATCAACTTTTTGTCATATCGATCGCAACTTTCTCATACGTTTAATCGTAATTAAGGGAGGAGGAGTCGCCATGGCGGCCAATACAGAGGCGCTTGAAGCGCTACGATGGAAGAAATTTCCTCTATTAAACGACGGGTTCGTCTGCCTTGTCGACGCGATGGGGTCCGACGACTCGGTCGTACAGGCCGCTCGCGTTAGCTACGGAGTCGGAACAAAATCCGTCTCAGACGACCGAACCCTCATTCGCTACCTCTTGCGTCATCGCCATACGACGCCCTTCGAGATGGCTGAGGTTAAACTCCTCGTTAGAGTCCCGATGGACGTTTGGCGACAGTGGATCAGGCACCGAACCGCGTCCGTCAACGAATATTCGACGCGATATTCCGTCGCCATCGATTCCGCGACGACAACCCCAGCGGACGCGTGGAGAACGCAAGCCTCCTCAAACCGTCAGGGAAGCGAAGGTTTTGTCGATCCAGAGATCGGCGCGGAGTTATCCGCCTCCGAAAACGCGTTCCTCAGTTCCGCGCGCGCGCTGTACGAAAAACGCGTCGACTTAGGCGTCGCGCGAGAACAGGCGCGAAAGGATCTCCCCCTGTCGACATATACCCAGGCGTATTGGAAATGCGACCTTCACAACCTTTTCCATTTCCTTGCCCTGAGAATGGAAAAGCACGCTCAATTAGAAATTAGAGAATACGCGACCGTGATTGGCGAAGAGATTATCAGGCCCCTCTTCCCGATCTCCTACGCCGCCTTTAAAGATTACCAGTTCGGCGCCATGACACTGTCGACGCTCGAACAAGAAACGATCGCCAAACTCGCCGCCGCAGGAAAAATTCCCGTCTCGAAAAAGGAGTTTATGCAACTCGGCCATGAGTCGTGGCAAGGGCTCGCGCGATGTCGCGAACGCGACGAAGCATGGGAAAAACTCGTCTCGCTAGGCCTCGCTCGCGAATGACGCGCTCCCTTCATCAATAAGGAGTCAACTGCTACTATGAAACGTTTCGCCCTTGTTATTGCGTCGTTAAGCGTCGCCCCTCTCCTAACTTTTGGAGAGGCCCTCGATTCTCTTCGACATGCTCCTCGCGTCTTCGCTCAAGAACAAGACGATCTCGACTTTACGCTCGCCAACGACGAGGACGAGACGGAGGAACCTCTTCTCTTGACCGTCGACGACAAGGACGCTCAAAGCGCCGACAACGAACAAAACGCACCGGCGACGGACGGCGCCGAAGAGCTCCCCCAAGAAGCGATTCTCGGCGACGCGCCTCTCCTGCCGCCCCCAGCGTTACGCAACTCCGACGTCAATCTTCCCGTCGACGTCGACGAAATGAACGCGCTCTCGCGTCAACCCCTTTTCAAGGAGTTTACTGCGATCATCGGCGAAAATGATCCTCTACCCGAAGGAATCGACGTCTCCGAAATGGGCGTTCCCGGCGCGGAGCTCGTCGTCCCTGCGCTCCCTGACGTAGGGCCAAGCCAAGTTGACCCAAAACTTGAAAAACTCCTTCAAGAAAATCTCGCCGTCGCCGCCGTAAAGATTGATCACGCTCTACTCAAGCCCGAGCAACGCGCTTCCGTCGACGCCATGGACGCCGAAATTCAGCGCCTCGCCGCGTATTGGATCGACGCGGAAGTTAATCGCAACGTCTCTGGAAGACGCGAGAGAGATTGGGCGCGCGGCGATCTTGAAAGATTTTCCGTCGCGCCGGCGAAAACCGTCGACGCTCCCGCCTCAGACTGGGCGCTCGCCCTCGACGAACCATTCTGGTTCCAGGTCTTCGATCCGGAGACGAACGCGACCTTCTACACCAAGGCGGGTGATTTTGAACAAGTCGCCGACGACGGTTCCGTCGCTCTCTTGCGCGACGGCGCGGTCTACGCCCTCTCAATACAAGTCGGTCGCGTCGCCCCCTCAGGAAGGGCAAAGCGCGTCAAAATCCTCAAAAACGGCCAGATTCAAGGCGTTGAGTACGACGGGAAGATCGTCACCGACTTCAACCTCGGCGCGATTCCTCTCTTCGTTTTCGCGAATCCGTCGCGCCTTGCGTCGCACGACGGCGTCTTCTTCACTCCGACTCCTCTCTCGGGAGAGCCGCAGCGCGCCGATCTGACGCCTGCGACGAAATTCGGAGTCGTCCAACACAAGCTAGCTCTCTCGAACGGAGCCCCCGAAAAGATCCTTGAAAGGATCGTAACCCTCTGCCGATCGAAAGCGAAGTTCATGGAGCTCCTCGGACAAAACGTTCCTTCGGTTGAAAGCGACGCGCAAACCGCCGACTCGAGCGCGCCGCACGTCGACGCGTCGATCAGCCCTGATTTAATTCTTCCCGAGTAGTCCTTCGCGAATAAAAAGGCGCCGCGCTTGATTGCGCGACGCCCTTCTTTTTTTCTCTCGGCTTCAATCGCCTACATATAGACGCAAACGCGGCCCGCCGTAGTCGCCTTGCGTTCTTGCAAACTGTCCGCGAAGAGCGGAGAGTTCGCGTTCAAAAGATAGAATACGAGGCTCCGCGTCCGTCTCTTCGACGCGCGCGACGCGGAGATTCGCGCTTCGTATCGGCGCGTTTCCCCCCTTGAACTCGCGTTCGCGCGCCGCCACAAGAGCCAACGCCGCCAACGCAAGATCCGCCGTTTCGCGACGTCCCGCCGTTCCGTCGACGAGCTGTTGCGTCAATTTTTCGCGTACGTATTTCAATCCTTGTTCAATTTCGTCTTCTATCTTCATCACTCGATCCTCCCATCCATGGGCGTTCGCGAACTAACTCTCAGAGAGTAAGGAAAAGACGTCCTCAACGCAAGTTCGATTCAGGGGTTTGAATGAAAAAAGAGGATTTAGCGCTCGTCGACGGCGCTTTGCGTAAAATAACAAACCTAATGCGGAGCGACGTCTTTCGCTGAATCTTTCCAAAAAATTTGCCGTTAATACTTAGGGGCCGTCGCGCCCTAGTTTAAGGGATAGTTATGATTCGGATTTTGAAAACAAGACGAGGATCCGCGCGCGCGTTTGTCGTAGCTCTCGGACTCCTTCTTACTCTCGGAGTCAACGCAACTTACGCCGCTCAAATGCGCGTCGTTATGAAGGACGGAAGACTCTTCATCGGCTCCATCTTCCCAACGAAGAGCGTCGCCGAAACGACCGAGTCGCGCGCGGAACGCGATTCATCTCCTGTCGCCTCGGAAAAAATCCTCGCCGTCGACGACGAGTTGAGAAGGATTTATATTCCGAAAAACAACGTCGCCGACCTCATACCCGACGAATCGGGAGCAGCCGTCGACGTCTTCCGAATCTCGCAACGCGTCAACACAAACCCCAATGAGAAAGTCGCCGCGCTCGGCTCATGGCGCGTCGTCGAGGATTTCGACCTCTTCGGGCGTCGAGTTATCGTTGCGGGAAACACGACCATCGTTCAGGGAGTCACCGAAATCGCGCCTACGTACGTGCGCGTCCAAGGACTCACTCATAATCTCGATATGCGGCTTTCCCCCTACGTCGTCCCGCGCGAGATCCTCTCTGCTCTCATCAAAAAACAGATCGATCCAACCTCTCTCGAAGACAGACTCCGCGTCTACCAGTTTTACGTCCAAGCCGCGCTCTACGAACAAGCGGTTGAAGAGTTGCAGGAAATTATCAAAGATTTCGAGCAAGACGAATCGAACGGTTCGAGACTCGACGTCGCCCTGCGCCTCATCAAACAAATGTCGGCGGAACGTCTCATCAACGAACTGGAGATGCGTCGCGCCGCGGGACAGCACAAGAAGGTGCGCGAACTCATCGCCGCTTTCGAAGAGGATCGCGTCTCGCCGGAGAAGTTGCAAGCGCTAAGAAGAATGAGGCGCGAATTCGAGGCGGAAGATAAAAAGCGCGACGAAATCATCCAAAAAATCGACGAACTAGTCGAAAAACTCGAAAACGAAGAGCTCAAAAAGGGACTCTCCGCCCTATGCTCCGAAATCAAACGCGAACTATCCCCTAACACGCTCGGACGATTCGCCGCCTTCGAACAAGCGCTCGTCGACTCCTCCCTAAACGACTCGCAGAGACTCGCTATTGCCCTCTCCGGATGGCTCGTCGGAAATGTCGGCGCCGATTCGAGAATCGAAATGACCGCCTCCCTTTATCGCGTCCGGCAGGCGACCAGACGTTATCTCCTCGAGTCCCGACCTTTACAGCGCGAGGAATTATGGAAAGAGATCAAGAGCGAAGAAGCCGCCACGCCGAAATTCGTCGCCCTCATCCTCGAAAATATGAAGCCGCCGAAAAGCCCGCCGCGGTCTGCGAAGGAAACCCCTGCTCAATATGAAATCTCCGTTCCCTCCTTCCAGAGCGGGAAGAACTTCACATATTGCGTTCAACTCCCTCCGGAATACGACCCAAATAAAAAATACCCCGCGATCGTCTCTCTTCATGGAGAGCGTTCCGAACCGATTAACCAGTTGAATTGGTGGTGCGGACCATGGACGGAAAAGGTAAACGCTCAGGGGAAGAAGGTATACGAGCGTTACGGGCAAGCGTCGCGTTACGGATATATCGTCGTCGCGCCAAAATGGACGGAGAAGGGAATCCCGTATGACTTTTCGGCGGTTCCATGCGCTGCGACGCTCTATTGCCTTCGCGACGCGCTGCGCACTTTTTCGATCGACGTCGACCGCGTCTTCCTCGCGGGTTTCTACACGGGAGCCGACGCGGTTTGGGACGTCGCGCTTGGTAGGCCCGACTTGTGGGCGGGAATTATACCGATTTGCGGGGAAGCGAAATACACGACCGATATTTTGAAGAAAAACGCGGAGTTTGTGCCCGTCTACGGAGTCGGAGGGGAGCTCGACGGCGGAAAAATTATCGCAAGTCGCGAAACGCTCGACTGGGGTATGGATCTCTCCAAGCCCTTCGACATGACGTACGTCCTGTATAAGGGGCGCGGACAGGAGACCTTTGCGGAAGAGACCGCCAAGATTTTCGAGTGGATGGGGGTGCGATCGCGAAGATTCATGTCTCCCGACGAACGCGTCGCATATTCTGCGCGACCATGGGACAACTTCTTCTGGTGCGCCGAGCTCTTTGATTTCCCCTCAAACGCGATGGTCGACCCTCTCTATACGCGAAACTTGGGGCCGATGTATCGTCCGGCGAAGACCGAGTTCTTCAAAGTCGTCAACAATAGAGTCCGAGTCGTCTCGAACGCCAATCGCGGGGTAATCTTCCTCTCACCTGAATTAGTAGATTTTGACCGGAAAATCGAGGTTCTTTTCAACGGCAAGAAGCTCACGCCGCAGAGTGGACGCGTCGAACCGTCGACGCGCGTAATCTTAGAAGACGCGAGAACGCGCGCCGACAGACAACACCCATTCTGGGCGTCCCTCAACTCCGAATTGCCGGGTCAAACGAACGAGTGGGATCATGAGTAGCGCGGGGCTTTGAACCAAGGGGGAAAGAAACGCGCCGCGTTATGTTTTTTTCTTCAGCGCTTCTTGAGCGGCATAGAGTTCCTCTTCTTCCATGTCGCGAGAGATTGCGCTGCGGGTATAGATTACGAGCCCCGCAAACGCCAGGAGGGTCGCAAGGGCGCCGTAAAAGAGAAGACGATTCCTCTCTTTGCCGAAGCCGTCTTCCGGTTCTTCGACCTCGGGCTCTACATAGGGATATTCCTTGTTGTAGAACTGCCAAAACTCTTTGTCGCTCGCGTAGGTAATCTCAGGCGCGTCCGTTCCCCAGACGTGGGTCAAAGTCGTCGGTTTTTCTTCACCTTCGCGCCAGTTTTGTTCGCGCACGACCATACCTGGTATGAAGTGAAAATCGCTGAAATTTGAAGACGGAACGTTTATCGCCACGCCGAGGATCACAATCCTCGTGAGCGAGCTGCGTTGACCCGAGCTATGTTCGCGATATTCTACGTTCGTCGGAATCCAAATTCCTTCGCCGAATTCCTTGAAGTTGCCCACCGAGTATTCCGACACGATTTTTTCCGCGGGATTCTTTTTCATTCGAACGTTTAGTTGATACCCCTCAACCGCGTATTTTTTCGTCTCGTTCAGGGAGAGGTACATTGTCCAGGAGTCGAAAAAAGATTCGTAGTCCCCTCGAACGGAATCGTCGCGGATTTCGAGCTGCACAAGAGAGTCGCCATTCGACGCGCGAGCGCGCTTAAAAATCTTCGAAGGATACTTCGCGACGAGAGCTGGAAGAGAGATCGGCTCCGATTCGGAAGGCGTTGAAAAATAGCGCGGAATCGGGCACGAAAACCAGAAGCGCCAATGTTTGTAGCGATTGGAAATCGACGCGCGGAATCCGCGACGACGAAGCTCCTCGTAGTCTTCGAGACGCGTTTCGGCGATCGGCCATAGATCTGCGGGCTCGGAAAGTTCGTACGTCTTAGTTCCGTCGAAATAACTCAGCGAAACGACGTTCGCCGTCAACGGCTTCGAGTCCGGGTTGAGCGGATCAAGAGGAAACGTCGTCGTTCTCCCCTCAAGAGACTTCATCCGATCTCCGACCATCTCCCAGTCGCATTCTTTAAAGACGTTCGTCGAGGTTCGAGTCCGACTTTCGCGACGGTATTGAATCCTCAGCGCGCGAACGTCCTGCCACTGCGACTCGTACGCGTTTGCGATCTTCGCGATCTCGTTCTCCGTCGCTCCACTCGCGGACGTCGACAAAAGCAAGATCGTCGTCGTCGCTGAAAAGAATATCGTCACAACCCTTCGCGCAACCATCTTTCTCTTCCTCCCAGTTAAGAATCGGAGCGCGTTCGCTCCGACAAAAGGCGCGTCCAAAGATTTTCATAGAGCCTTGCGACTCCGTCAAGGGTAAATTCGCGCGCGACGCGCTCTCGATTTTGCGATCCAAGTCGCGCTCGAAGCTCCGCGTCCCCTGTTAGACGTTCAAGCTTTCGCCCCCATTCTTCCGCGTTCCCCAGCGCGCAAATCTGCTCGTCGCTCGACTCCCCGAGAACCTCGCGCGTCCCTTCGACGTCCATGCAAAGAGTTGGAAGTCCCGCCGCGCACGCCTCGAGAAGCGCGTTTGCCATCCCTTCCCATCGCGAGGGAAGAAGAAAAAGTTCCGATTCGCAAAGGAGATCGCGCGCGTCCTTTCGCCATCCGACAAAACGCGCGAAATCGTCGAGTCCTTCCTCTTCGCAGAGGCGCTCCAACGCCTCGCGATCCTCCCCAGCGCCGACAATCCAAAGTTCCCAATCGCGACGCGTTGAGGGCGTCAGCCAACTGTTATGCGTCGTCAACAGCCAGTCGAAACCTTTCTGAGGGCAGAGACGACCGATCGCGATCATCCTCTTCCGCCCCCCTTCCCTCGCGACGCGACGCTCCAGTCCGTCGAGCGAAACGCCGTTGGGAATCGAATGAACGCGCGAACGTGGAATCCGCCCAGTCTCTCGAGTAAAACGAGCCGTCGATTCACCGACGCAAATCCACGCGTCGCAAAGAAAACGCGTCCATCGATCGATCAAAAGACGGAAGCGTCCGTCCCGTTCCGCGACGCGTATCCCAGCGCAAATCAACCGCGCTCCCCCAAGTCGACCCGCAACGCGGCCAAGAATATTCGCATGATACATAAAAGCTTGCACGACGTCGATATGATCTCGTCGAAACGCATTGGCAAGTCGCGCGAGCGCAAAAGGAGCGCCCCAAACGCTCCGAAGTCCTAAGTTCCGCGTCTCGACTCCACGCGCTTCAAGCTCCGGAAGATACGACTCCTCCAAGTCCCGCGCGCGTCCGCTAATCGTATAGACGACGACGTCGAACCGTCTCCGCTCAAGGCGCGTCGCAAGTTCAAAGAACGCCTTCTCCGCACCGCCGCGCGAAAGTTCGAGAATCACAAGTCCAACCCGAATGCGACCGTCTCCCCTATTCTTCTCCGTCAACTTGATCTCCTCGCAAACGACGCCGCGCAACCTGAAACAAGACGTTCTAAATTACCGTCTTCGGAATACTAAATATATTAAAGCGCGCACGTCCGACGGCAAGCCCCCAAACCTCCGACGCCGCCCCTCCAAAATTATCGACCGCTCCTTTTACAAGCCGAAACTCTCGTTATAATAAACAGAGTTTGAAATATTGTTTTTTCCTAACACGCGCGGCGTCGCGTCTACGTTCGGATTTCCAGGATCACGGCCTTGAGCAGTTTATTTAGTAAGATCGTCTCGGCGTTCAAAAGCGCTCCAAATTCAAACACACAATCGGGTCAAGAACACTCTCAAAACCCTCCTAAAGACGAGACCCCAAAGGTCGACGTCCTCCCCTCAAACGCCCCAAATAACGAACCGGAAATCGACGAACTCGATCAGTACGATTACGAACTCCCCGAAAGACTCGTCGCTCAGACCCCGTTAGCCAACCGCGCAAACGCACGAATGATGGTCGTCGATCGGCAAAAGCAAACGATCGAACATCGACGCGTCTCGAATATCGTCGAATATTTGCGTCCCGAAGACGCTCTCGTTCTCAACGACACAAAGGTCATCCCCGCGCGACTTATCGGAAGGCGCGCAAGAACCGGCGGACGATGGGAAGGCCTCTTCCTTCAGTACGACGCGCGCGGATTCTGGGAAATCATGTCTAAAACGCGAGGGTACCTCCAACCGGGAGAACAGATTGAACTCATGAGTTCTACCGGCGGCATGACGCGGTATTTAGAGGTTGTCGCTCACACCGAGGCGAAAACGCTGATCGTGCGTCCTATCCTCAAAGAAGGGGAAGACTCATTCTCCTTCCTTGATCGCGTCGGCTGGGTTCCGATACCGCCGTATATTCGTTCTGGAAGAATGGTTCCCGAGGATCGCGACAACTATCAGACCGTCTACGCGCGCGAACCGGGAGCCGTCGCTGCTCCAACCGCAGGCCTTCACTTCACCAAAGAGTTGCTTCACGATATCGCCGAAATCGGCGTCGACGTGTGCGCCGTCACTCTTCACGTCGGCGCGGGGACTTTCAAGCCGATCACGGTCAAAAAGATCGCCGAGCATCAGATGCACTCCGAATTCGCGACGATCTCTGAAGACGTCGTCCGAAGACTTGAAGACAGAAAAGCCCGCGGCGGACGAGTGATAGCCGTCGGCACGACCTCTGTCAGAACGCTGGAATCCGCGAGCAACGTCAATCCCGACGGGTCGATCGATTCCACTGGTTTGAACGACTACAAACTACAGCCCTTTTCCGGCCAGACGAACCTTTTCATTCGCCCGCCGTATCGCTTCAAGACAGTCGACGCGATGTTGACAAACTTCCACCTCCCGAAATCGACGCTCGTCATTCTCGTGCGAACCTTCGGAGGGGACGCGCTCCTTAAGCGCGCGTACGAAGAGGCGATCGCCGAAGACTATCGCTTCTTCAGCTACGGCGACGCGATGCTCATCCTCTAACACACGGCTTTACGACGCCGCGACGCATTCTCGCGCGACGCGTTTGCGGCTTACTTCAACGCGCGATTTCATTCTAGACAGAGGCTAACATGGCGACGAAAGAAAACGACAAAGCGACGCAACAAGACGCGTCGGAGCAAGAATCCTCAAAGGGGGGCGTCGTCATACGCGCTCTCGTCATCCTGGCTCTCGTCGTCTTCCTCGCTAAGCCGTATCTATTCAAAGAAGAGACGACCAAAGATACCCGCCAGCTCTTTAAAATCCACGGCGTCACGATGGGCACGACCTGGAACGCTTCCGTCGTCGCCTCTCCAGAAACGCTCGTCGCCCTCAATCTCAACGGAGTCGCCGACGATTCGGGGGATAAGGCCGACCAGCCCGCCGTATCTTCCTGCGAAGAGTTCCTCGCGCGACTCGTTCAGCGCGAACTTGACAAAATCGATCTCGCCGCGTCGACATACCGCGTCGACTCCGACGTCTCGAAGTTTAACAAAAGCGAGTCCGCCGATTGGATCGACGTCTCATACGACGTCGCTAAGATCGTCGATATTGCCCTCGACGTCTCTCGAAAAACAAAAGGCGCTTTTGACGTCACCGTCGCGCCCCTCGTCAACCTCTATCGCTTCGGCCCCAACAAGTCGCCCCTCGCCGCCTTCCCCTCCGACGAAGAAATCGAAGCCTTGCGCGCTCGCGTTGGTTACGAAAAGCTTGAAGTCCGACTTGAACCGACCCCTGCGCTCAAGAAAGCCGATCCCGCTTTGACGATCGATCTCTCCAGCGTCGCGAAGGGATACGCCGTCGACATAGCGGGCCAAAAGCTCGAAGAATTAGGACTCAATAATTATATGCTCGAAGTCGGCGGCGAAGTACGTTGCGCCGGTGAAAAATTCGACTACGAAACGCGCGAACCACTGCCCTGGGTTCTCGGCGTCCAGAAACCCAAAGCGGTTCAGCAACCCGACGACCTTGGAAAACCCGACGTCTATCGCCTCCTTCGTCCCGCAGGAAAAGACTCGAACGCCGCGCTCGCCACAAGCGGAGATTACAACAACGCCGCGCAAGTCGGAACCCTAACCTTCTCCCACTTCGTCGATCCGCGCTCTGGTAAACCTGCCGATTTAGCCGATGAAAACGACGATTCTCCCCGTCTCGGCTCCGTTTCCGTCGTCTCCCTCTCATGCGACGCCCTCTCATGCGCTCAGGCCGACGCCTTCGCGACTGCATTCTTCGTCCTAGGCGCCGACGAAGGAATTCCACTCGCAAACGAATTAGGAGTCGCCGTCCTCTACGTTTACCGATTCGATCCAGCCGCCTCGAAGATCGACGAAAAGTCCTCGGAAACCTTCGAAAAAATCGACTCCAATTTAGCAGACGAACAGATCGAAACCCTCAAGTAATGATCACTCCGCGAATCGCTTAGATTCCTCTTCCGTGTTTCTTCATAATAGCTCCGCGATTCCAACGTCTGCGGAGCTTTTGCTATTGTCGTTTTTAAGCTCCTTTCCTACAATCGTAACATCCATTCAATTAACAACTTAACGACCGCTACAGTCGTTAAATTCTACTTATTTTCACCAAACGCGCATTATGTCTGACGAAGCTCCTTTCAAGCACCTGATCATACGCGCCTCCGCAGGCTCTGGAAAAACCTACAGACTGAGCGAACGCTATTTGAAGCTTCTCCTCGCGGGCGCTCCGGTAGACTCAATTTTAGCGACGACATTCACGCGCAAAGCCGCTGGGGAGATTCAGAGTCGTATTCTAGCGCGACTCGGGAAGGGGGGCGCGACACATGAAGGCGCGCGCGCGCTTTCGAAGGAACTAGTCGGCGATCCGGACGCAATTTCTTGGGAAACCCTCCGCGATCTAACTGTCTCCGTCGCCCGGTCGATCAACCGTTTGCGCGTTTGCACTCTCGACTCCTTTTTCATCCAGCTTGCTCAAGGATACGCTTTTGAAATCGGTCTTCAGCCCGGCTGGTCGATCATTGAGGAATCAGAAAACAACGCCCTTTTGCGCTCCGCGCTCGTCGCCGCTTTTCGGCAGACCGATGGAAAACGCGCCCACGCGCTCGCCAAATTGCTCTTCAAAGGCGAGACGAAACGTTCGATCGAAGCGCAGATTTACGACCTCGCTCTCGACGCGGTCGGAGTCTATAACGACTCGAAAAAAGAATGTTGGTTCCGTCTTAGCGACGACATAGTTCCCGAAGCGTCCGCTCAAGAGTGCGTCGACGCGCTAATCCATGCCGAGACCCCTCAGACAAAATCTGGACCGAGCGCAAGCTGCGTCACACTGCGCGACAAGCTTCTCGAATACGTCGAAAAAGAGAACTGGAAGGATATTCTCGCCTCCGCCCCGATCAAAAAAATCCTCGACTCGCTCAAAGAGGAAGACGAGGACGTCGAGATCTCCTACTATCGCGTTCGCCTCGAAGGCTCGTTCCGAAACGCGCTAAAGAACCTTGCGATCCTCGCGGCGTCGAATGTGAAAAAGCGCTATATGGAAGAACTCGCCTCCCTGTGGTATCTTCTTGACGCCGTATCATTCTACTTTAACCGTTACAAAGGGAACTCCGGCGCCTATCGTTTCGACGACCTCGCGCTAAAACTCGCATCTATGGGGATGGAAGGTCGCGACGAAGAAACGGACTATCGACTCGACGTCAAAACGCGGCATCTTCTCCTCGACGAATTCCAAGACGCCTCCTATAAGCAGTGGTCAATTCTTCGTCCCTTCGCCAAGAATATCGTCTCCGTCGACCCGGAAAGCCTTGACTCCGACGATCCCGAGTACGTTAAAAAACTTGCGACATTCTTCTGCGTCGGCGACGTCAAGCAGGCGATCTACGGATGGCGCGGCGGGATCGCCGAAATCTTCGAAGCAATCGAAACGGAATTGAAGAACGTTAAGACGGATCCCTCTTCGAAAAACTGGAGAAGCTGTCCCGTCGTTATCAACGCCGTCAACGAGGTCTTCGATCCGGATAATTTCAAAAAGAATCCAGCGTTTCCTAAACCTGAAATGGCGGAGTCCCCGGAAGACGAGATGATCGCCGACGCGACGCGCTCCGCCGTTTGCAAGTGGGCCGGACAATTTGAGGAGCATCAATGGGCGGAAAAGAACGAGAAGCTCGACGGATTCTGGTCTATTGAAACCGCTCCGATCTATTCGGACGAACGAACGCTCGCGCAAAACGCGTGGCTTCCCATTGCAGAGCCCGACGACGAAGGAGGACGCGTCGTCGAATTTCCGCAGTCTGCCCCCGACGACGCGATCGAACGCGTCGAGTTCGACCCCGAAGAGGGGGACGTTTCGAAAGAAGATCCTCAGAAGAAGTCCCCGTCCGCCCTTCAGAAGGCGCTCAATATCGCCTACGCGGCGCGAAGAATTAAGGAACTTCACGAAAAATATCCGCGCGCCTCGATCGGAGTCCTCGCCAGAAGCAATCGCTACCTAGCGAATATTCTGCGATGTCTCAAAAAGCTCGGCGTCGACGCGAGCGAAGAAGGAGGCGCTACGATCGTCGACACGGCGGCGGTTGGAGCCCTTCTAGCGGTCGTCAGACTCGCCGCGCATCCGGAAGATTCCGTCGACGCATTCTGTCTCGCAAATATCGCCCCGATTGCGGAAAAGCTCGGATTACCTTTCGCGGGGGGCGCGTCGGGAAGCGTATCGGCGACGACCTGTCGACGCGTTTCGTCGATTTTGCGCGAAAAGATCGAGACGAACGGGCTTGGCGCGTTTCTCTCCGGACTACGCGATCTCCTTGCCCCCTTGTGCGAACGCGAAAGGGAGCGCGAAAGACTCGACCAGTTTGTCGAATTCGCAATCTCCTACGAAGCGCGCCGTCCGCAGGCGACCCTCGACGAGTTTCTACAAGAAGTTCAGGAATACAAGGCCCAAGCGCCATCCGATTCTTGCGTCCGCGTCATGACTATTCACGCCTCCAAAGGACTCGAATTCGATATCGTCGTACTTCCCGAACTTGAGCAACATCGCGCAATCTCCGATATCTCGAAAAACCGATTCATCGCCGGACGCGAGTCCCCCGTCTCGGAGATCGATTGCGTCCTCAAAAATTTGGCAAAGGACGAACGTAGTTTCCTCATACCTGCGGAATATCAGAAATACTTCTCCAACGCGATCGAGAGACAGGTTCAAGAAGCGTTCTGTCTATTATACGTCGCGATCACGCGACCGAAACGCGCGTTGTATGCGATCATTCCCCCCTTCGGAACTCCGATTATCAAAAAGGAGCTGGGAGAAAAAGAAGCCAAGTCGCGCGAAACAGGATCAAAAAAACTCACCTTCGCGGAGATACTACGTCTCGGTCTTCCTTCCAAAGCGCCGCTAGATCAAACCTCTTCCCTCTACGAAAACCCGCAGCGACTTTACGCCAAAGGAAGCGTCGATTGGGGGCGCGACTTGCAAGCGCCGATCCTAGATGAAGAGACCGTTCAGGTCATCCCCCCCGTAAGAGCGCCTGAGGGCGCGCAGACCGTACTCTTCAAAAGATCTGCGCGTAATCGTCTCCTTTATCGTCGCAAAACGCCGACAGACGCGCACAAAGAAGACGCTAGGATTTGGACGCCCCCAGGTCGATTCGTCCGCGGGAAGTGTCTCCACGCCTGCTTCGAACTCACAGAGTGGCTCGACCGCAACGACGCGCCCGCTGACGACAGACTCATGCGACGAATACTCCCCGAAACGCGATACGACAGACGACGCGCCGCAGGAGAAATCAAGGAGTTTAGAAAGTTGTGCGCTACGCAATATGTGCGCCGCCTCCTAGCCTACGAGTCATATTTTGATCCGCAGACGGCCCCCGCCCCTTTCGCCAAGGCGACGGAATTGAGCGCCCCGAGACTCGAACTGCTGCGCGAACGCCCGTTCACTCTCGAGACGAAACGCGGCCTCTCCGACGAACCGGAAACCGGCGAACTCCTGCGCGGCGTCATCGACAGACTCGTTCTCCTATACGACGCGGACGAAGTCGTCGCCGCCGACGTCGTCGATTTCAAAACTGACGAAAAATTCCCAGACGACTCGCGTCTGGACGAATATCGAAAACAGCTCAAAGCTTACGAGACCGTCGTCAAAAACCAGTACGGGCTCCCACCCTCCGCGATCTCTCTGCGCTTAGCGTTTGTTACGTTAGAACGAGAGGTCGACGTAAAGCGTCTCGCAGACGCGTAGTCCTCTTAACATCCAATAAAATTGTGCGCGTCGCGCATGAAACTTTCGAATAGTCGCCAAAAGCCGATCTGGAGATTAGCGTTATGTCCCTGGAAAAGAAGGATCAAATTCCGACTCAAGAAGAACGCGATAATAACGAGGAGCGCTTAGCCGAAGACGACGTCTACGCCGAGTGGGCGACCTCTCTCGCCGATGAAGCGGCGCAACACTCTAGGTGGAGCGCGCTCCTCGCCTTTGGGCTTCCCTTCGCTATCGTCTTCGTACTGGTTCTGAGCGTTGTTCATTGCGTTAAAAAGGAACTAGACTTCGTACCGCCAGTTCCGGAAGACCAAAAAGTCGCGAAAGAGGAAGAAGCAACTGCGGAGGAAAACGCGACGGATGCGCCAACGCTACCGCAAGACGAGCCGACGCCCGCCCCTCTCCTAACTCAAATCGACGCGCCCAAAACAGAGACGATCGTCCTTCAGGAAAATACCTCCGAAGACGTTCTCGACCCCGAACCGACTCTCGAAACCCCTGAACTGGAAAACGCCGTCCCTGAGGTTGCCGACAACGACGTGCCACTACCGGAAGACGATCCCCTTCTCTCCCCCGACATTCTCGACGAAGACGCCGAACTCTTTGATTTTAACGACTCCGTCGCGGATGACTCGCAAAACGCAATTGATACCGCGCCCGTTGAAGACGACGCGCTCCTCGTCGACGACGCGACGTCCGAAATCGACTTAAACGTCAATCCCTTCGCGCCCGCCCCCGAGGAAGCCGCGCGCCTTGAAGAAAACCAAGACGCGTTAAACGCGCTTGAAAACAATTTCGCGATCCTCAAAAAAATGGACGCTCCCGAGGTAGACAAAATCCTCGAAGAGCTTGACGTCCTCCGAGAAAAGGCGCTCGATTTGCAGGACGCCGTCGAAGAGTCATTCACGCAGAATGTAGACTCTCTGATCGCGCGCCTTGACGCTCTAAAGAACGAACTCGAACGCGATCGCAACTTCTTTAAACGACTTCGCGCCCTAGATTCAAGCGTATCCGACCTCGAACAGCTCAAACTCTTCCTTGCTCCAGATCGCGCTAATCTCGACGCCGACCCCGCGCAAAACGTTCCGCAAGGAGAACTCGCCAAAGCCTATAACGCCGATTTCGCCGTCGTCTCGCAAACCCTCGATCTATGCTCATTCCTCGATCAATGGAACGACTTCGTCCAGGACTCCGGGTCGAAGCTGGAGAAGTTCCACGTCCCGGCTCAAGACGCTAAAAACGCGGTCGACTTCGCTTCCGCCGCGTCAAGCGTCAAAGGCGCCCCTGAAGAACTCAAAAACCTTCTCAAACGGATACCCCAATGGCGTTATGACGCGGAACACGTCCTCGCGACCCAGCGCAAGATCGTCCTTATGATCGAAGCCGAACTGCGCCAGAAATATTGGACTTATGCGCCGACAAAAGAAAAGATTTATTATCTCGTCAAACCTCCGAAAGCGGGAGAAAATCAATACGTCTCCTCCGCGAAAGGCGCCGTCGCGACCGTCCTCATCCCCGAAGGAGCTCCGGAACTTCAACTAAAAGTCTCTCCTCAGAAGGCCTTTCTTGACGAACTCGCGAAACTCGCATGGAAGATCCCGGACTCATTGCGCGAAAACGATATCGCACTCTGGTACGCCAAGTGGTGCGAGTTTATGACGAAAATTCAAACGACCGAAGCTCTCGATCCGATTTTGCAATACGCCTTCCTGAAAGAGACCGCCCAATACCTACGAGCCAGCGATTACTATTTCGCACAGCGTCTTGAGCCGGTCTTGCGCGTCCTCAACGCTCCTCAACTCGACGACAACCCTTCGATCGATCGATTCCAAACCGAGACCTCGAAGATCGCAGGTTTGCGCGCGCTGGCCAAATCGCGCCTAGACTTCCTTCCCAAAGAGCATTTCAAGGTCGATAAGACGACCGAGCAGCTTGACGAGGGAGTCGAACGCTTCGCAACTCTCTATCCGCGCGTCGGATGGATCGACCGTAATCTCAACGACGAGTGGATTTTACGAGCTCAAGATAAAACGACGATTCCGGCGGGGGATCTCTACGTCGTTATTCCCGGCGAGACCGCGACGAAGGCGCCGCGTTGGATTAAGGTCGGCGTCTCCGACGGAACGAACCAAACGCTTACGGTCGTCTCTGAGTCGATTCCGCGCGGCTCGATCGTCTTCTGCCGCGTTACGAAGAATGAAAAAACCGCAGTCGCGTCTAATTTGACGACGGACGCGCTTTTTAATCTGAAATAATCTCGTCGCCATACAAAGACGCGCAATGAAAAAGGGGAGCCCCAAAAAAGGAGCTCCCCTCGTTTTTTTATCGTCGACTGCCGCAAATTAGCGCTTCGCTTCTTCGAAGACGAATGAACCGGACGGAACGTTGAAGACCGCGTAATCGCCGTCTTCCGAAACGAATTCCGCGCCGCGAGTCGCTTCGACGGAGCTATCCGCCGCCGTCTTAGGAACGTAGATCGTCGCCGTCGTGTTCGGCGGAACGACGACCGCTAGGCGCATGCCGCTGTCGCGCTTCGCCCATTCGCTCGAAATGCGACCCGCGATCGAATCGTAATACCCCTTCGCGGAGCTCAGATCCGTTTCGTTAGCCTTTGGAGGACGAACCGTGAACTTGTGGAACGCGACCGTCTCCGCGTCGCGCTGAATTCCAAGAACGCCGGAAATGTACCACGCGACGGGGAAGAGATACGAGCTATGCAGGAGGGAGTGACCGGGACGATCGAGTTCCCACGCTTCCCAATAGGTCGTGGCGTCGTGTTCGCGCATGAAGCCCCAGCCGGGATATTCGGTTTGTTTCAAAGTCGAATACGCAAGGTCGTTGCGGTTCTTCTCGCGTAGATAACGGAAGAGGAGGCCGCCGCCGGTGATACCCGCGCCGATATGTCCCTTCGAATCGACGAGAATCGCGCGATCAAGACGCTCTTCGACGCGACGCGTTTCCTCCGCCGTCGCGGGGGTGTGCGACAGAAGCGCGAGCGCGAGAATCGCCTGCGCGTCGTCGTGATACGAACCTTCCGACGCTTTGTAATACTTCGCGTTGATCGCGTCGCGCGTCTCTTGCGCCATGCGTTCCCATTCCTTCGCGCGATCTTCGCGACCGATCACGCGCGCGATCTTTGCCGCCGTCTCTAGGTTGAAGACAAGGTAGAAGTTGTTCAAGCAAAGCGCTTGCGGAGTGTCGCTGTTGGGGCCGTCGGGCGCTCCCGGCCAGAGCCAGTCGCCAAGGAAGGTCCATACGTCGCCGTAACGTTGAAGGAGACCGTCTTTAACATTCGATTCGAGGAATCCGAGCCAACGTTCGATCATCTCAAAGTTTTCTTCGAGGATGCGCGTGTCCCCATATTGGAGATAGAAGGTGTACGGAAGAGTAACGACGATTCCGCCCCACGCAGGGCCGCCGCCGCCAAAATACGTCGGAGCGGTGTTCGGAAGAGAACCGTTGCCGCCGTCGCGCTGGCAGTCGCGCCAGTCTTCCATCCACTTGAAGTAGAAGGATTCAAGACTGTAATTGTACATACCAGATTCCGAGGTCGCGTGCGCGTCCCCGCCGTACCCCATTCGTTCGCGCTGAGGACAGTCGACGACGTATCCGCCAAGAGAAAGATTCTCGAAAGTCCAGCGGCCCGTGTTGTAAATCCAATTCTGAAGATCGTCGGACGTCTCGAACGCCGCAGCGACGTCGTAGTCAGTCCGGATATTCCAACCGACGATATCGTCGAGTTTCGGTTCCTCGTCGACGCCCGTGATCGTGATCCAGCGCATCGAGCTATAGTTGAATTTATTCTGGAAAACGCCGTCTCCATTTTCGTCAAGACGAAGCGAACTAAAGAGGCCGAACGTTCGCGTCTCCTGAGAGCGTTCCGAATAATCGAAAGTCACCGTCGCGCCCGGCTTTCCGTGAAGTTTTACGCGCGTCCACCCCGCGAAGTTCACGCCCATGTCGACCCGCCAAACGCCGTCCTTCACCTTGACCACGCTCTTAGGATGAATCGGGTCGGTAAGGATGTTGCGCTGGCTCGTCTGCGCCGTGATTTCAAGCTCGGGGGAGAAGACTGTGACGGAGCGCCACGCAGAGTCGTCGAAATCGACTTTGTTCCAGTCGGGATTGACAAGATTCATATCGATATGTTCGCCGCCAAACTGACCGAAGGTCCACGCGCCGGTGAGGAAATGCGAGCTTTCGCTTCCTTTCCACGTTTCGTCGGAGACGACGCGCGTCGTCTTGCCGTCTGCGGTTTGAACGTCGCATTGCGCGAGAACGATCGGCGTCTGAGGACGCGTCGGAACGCGCAATTCGCCAAGAACGCTCCAACCGGGGCCAAGCCATAGCGCGACGACGTTCTTACCCTTCTTCAAATAAGGGGCGACGTCGTACGCGATGTAGCGCGCGCGGTACTTATAGTTCGTCACGTTCGGCGCTAAGACCGATTCGCTCGCGACCTGCTCGCCGTTCACGTAGAGCTCGTGATAGCCGACGCTAGCGACGAAGAGCATAGCGCGCGTCGGTTCCGACTCGAGTTCGAACGTCTTGCGAAGCTGCGGCTCAATCATCAGATTCGTCTCGGGATTGCGCGCGCTTGTCTGATTCAGATCCGTCTCCCCTTCGGGAAGATATCCGATTCCGATCCATTTCGCGCTCCAATCGTTCGAATCGAAGAGGCCCGTCGTCCACGTCTGAACCTCCGACGCCTTCGAGAGCGTCCCGTTCTGATCCTTCACCTGAACAGTCCAATAATACGACGCGTCCGATTTGAGCGCTTCTCCGGCGTACGCGATCTGCGCCGTCGCGTCGGATTCGACCCAACCGGTGTCCCAAAGCTTGCCTTGCAGCTCCTTCGCGGCGGCTTCCGTCGCGTCGACGCGAATACGATACGACTGCTGACTCTGACCGATCGCTTCCTTGTCCGCCGTCTCGAGGATCCAGCTAAAGCGCGGGGCGCGAGTATCGAGGCCTGCGGGGTTTGTTAAATACTCGCAACGCAACTTCGCGGGGGAGAGGGAGGATACATCCTCCGCCCAGCTCGCGGACGCGCATGTCGCGACGATCGCCGCTAGAACAGCGGCGACAAATGTGATTTGTAACTTCATTTTAACTCCCTATATCTTCGATTTGCTACCGAAGGCAGTTGGCGAAAGCGCACAAACGCTCTCTTTTTACGTTAATTATAGAAATCGACGCGACGGTTTCAACAACGTCCCCCTACGAAAAAACGCGCCCCAACGGACGCGTTCCTATAGCGCTTCTCCCCAATAGGTCTCGTTTGAAGAAAAGGCGTATCTCAGTTCAAGCTGGCTTCGATCGCGGCTTCGTAGATGTGCTGAGCCGTGCCTTCGAAATCGCCGAGCGCTTTGTCGGTGAGGACATAATCGAGTCCTTCGAGAGAAGGATTCGCGCCTTCGCCCATATTCATCGCCTTGGCGCGCTTTTCAAGGCCTTCGATGAAACTCTTCGCGGAAGAGGAGAGATAGATCGCGACGACAACCGTCTTTTTGCCGTCTTTGGTGTTCTTTTCGATAACGGGCTTCACTTCGGTCGCGAAGGTCTGGCCCATTTCACAGAAGGCGCAACCTACGGAATCGAAGCCGAGTTCGGCGGCTGCGTCAAGAGCGCTCTTCGTCTGCTTCTCGACAAGACCGCGATAGTCTTCGTCGCCGTGAGCGATCACGAGGAGACGTTCGTCCGCAGGATTCTTGGAGAAGCGTTTCGCTTCGGAAACGACGTAATCGCGAAGAAGGTTGCCGGAACTGAGCGTCGCGGTAAGGGAGATCGGAAGTTTGGTTTTCAAGACGCGCATACCTTCTTCACGCGCGCCTTCACGGGCGGATTTTTCGCCGTAGACGCCAAGCGCGGTCGGAAGGTCGAACTGAACGTGACTTGTCGGATAGATGAAGACAGGCTCGACGACGACGGCGTCGCAACCGGCGGCCTCAAGCCGCTTGAAACCTTCGGTAATATCGTTTTTGAAGTTGAATTCCATGTCGCAGACTTCAATCGCGGCGAAGCGTTTCTCTTTAGCGTCGAGAGCGCGAACTTGGTCGCGAAGGGATTCGGTAACTTGCGTCCAGCGCGGAGAACCGGCGCCATGCGTCGCAAGGAGGAGCCCGATCTTTTCGCCGCGGGGGGCGAGAGCGCGTTCGACGTCCGCTTGGAACGCCGCAGGTTTCTCCGGCGCCTTCATACCTGCGGGACGACCGCCTTGCGCTCCAGGATTCTGAGCAAACGTCGCGCCAATGAACGCGACGCTGGACAAGGCGAAAATGGCGCTTACGTTAAAGAGAATCTTTTTGACTTTCATGTCTTTTCCTTTCGATGACAACGATTTATCTTGGATTGTTTATTAAATTCTGATTTCAATGAGTCATAAAGAATGCGCTGAAAGAACGTCAGTTGGAGACCGTTTCGCCGCGAGAGATCGTCGACATACCGCGCCAGACGTCAAGCGCGACCGTGTCGCTCACAAAGGAGACGCTTCCGTCCGCCTTTAAAACGTTGACTCCAGACGAATGATAGCTACGGCTCGCATAGTATCCGTAGTTCATCCACGAGCAGGACGCAAGGTGAGAGTTAGGAGGAAGAAAGGCGCCGAAGGTCGTATAGGCAGGAACGCCGGAAAGCCAAGTTCCGCAACGGTCGAGACTCCACGTGCAGCTCGACAAAGCGTGCTGCATCGTGAACAACTCTTCATAGCTCACGTCAAACGCGGTCTTCCCAATATTCTGAATATAGACTTCGCGAATTCGCCCCCCGTCTTCGCATACCTCGTCAAATCCGCCGGTAATCGTCGCGTTCGCGCCCGCCCCGATCGTTGATTCCGCCATAATCATCGTATTGGACGTCCCGTCCGTGATCGACGCCAAGCGCGTCTTGCAACCGTAATAGAACGCGCCGTCCGTTTCGAGAGTCGCTTCTCCCCCGACAAGGGTCGTGCCGATACGAGCCAGCCCCGATCCGGTGCAGACGCAATAGCTCGAAGGATACGTCTCCGCAGTCTGATTTCCGGAACCCGACGCGTCCGTTTGAATCTTCAGATTGATCTGCATTTTCTCGCCTGCGTGGGGATCACTCGGACAAGAGAGGAAGGGAACGTTGCAATTAAGCGCGTCCGTCAAATGATAGAGAATCACGTTGTTGCCCATTCCCGCCGTCTGATAAACAGGCTGGCTATAGTCGATCAGCTTGGAGATTGCATCCGCTTCCATGTAAGGAAAGAGTCGCGCCTGAATCGAAAACGCGCTTGCCGAACGCGCGGTTTCATTCGCCATCGGCGGGAAGCAATCATTATTCGTTCCCAGGTAATTATGGAAAGCCAGACCGTATTGTTTCAAGTTGTTCGTACACTGCATCCTTCTGGCGGCTTCGCGCGCGGCCTGCACGGCGGGGAGCAACAAACCGATCAAAATACCGATAATGGCGATCACCACCAGGAGTTCAACTAGAGTAAAACCACGAGATAAGCAGAATGGCGACTTCATTACATACCGTCCTTTACTAAGGTCAGAGCCAACTTTCAATACGCGCTATTAGATTAATCTAACTTTTGTTTCAAAAAAAAACGCGACTAGACGAATATCGCGTTATCTTTATCACAGAGGAGTGTCAAGGCGCTTCCTGCGGCTCACAAATTATTCATAAAATTATGCGCGACCGAGCTGGAGACTAGCTCGGTCAGCGCAGAGCGCAAGAAAGGAAACGAAAAACTTATCATTTTTTTCGCCGCTGAGGAACTTATCCCCAACGCCCTCCATCTTATTGGACAACTTTCAAACGTCAAGAGAGTTTTGTTAGTAATTTCTAACTTTTTTAGAAACTCCTAACTTTCTCACTTCCTTCTGCTTTCACAAACAAACAAGGAGTTTGGCTCATGCGTTACACCTTTCCTCTTCGTTTCGCCGCGGCCCTCGTCGCTCTCTTATTGCCCGCGACACTATGGGCGCAAGGTTTCCTACTCGAATCAAGGGCGCCGCGACAACTCCCGCGCGTCTTTCCTCCGCGCGTCGTCGAGCCTGATAAGACTATCCAATATTCGATCGACGAAGTTAAAATCGACGCAAACGTCGAGGGCTCCGTCGCTTCCGTAAACGTCTCCCAGACCTTCAAAAATGAAGGGAAAACGACTATCGAAACCGCTTTCGTCTTTCCGCTCCCTTACGACGGCGCCGTCGATTCCATGACGCTCCTCGTCGATGGAAAAGAGTATCCCGCCACACTCGTAGAAGCCGACGAAGCTCGAAAGGAGTACGAAGAAATCGTCAGAAAGTCAAAAGACCCCGCCCTTCTTGAATGGGTCGGCTTTGGCCTCTTTAAAACAAGCGTCTTCCCGATCCCTGCGGGAGAAGCGCGCACCGTGACAATGAGATACGCGCAGTTGCTTCGCTCCGACGCGGGGCTTACTGAATTGCTCTTCCCCCTCGGCGCGACAAAATTCACGACGAAGCCCGTAAAGAAGATTTCATTCGATATCGCCCTCCGATCCGACGTCGAAATTAAAAACGTCTATTCGCCTACATTCGATATCGCCGTCGATCGACAAAGCCCGACGTCCGTCCGCGTCCAAAGCAATATAGAAAACGCCGTTCCTTCGACCGATTTCCGTCTCTTCTTCGACCAAAACGCCGACGATGTTTCGGCGAAAGTACTGAGTTATCGTCCCGACGAAAAGGAAGACGGATACTTCCTCCTCCTCGCGTCCCCCAAGATCGAACGCGCTGAGGAAGCGATTCCGCGCACGATCGTCTTCTGCATCGACGTCTCAGGAAGCATGATGGGTCAAAAGATCGAGCAGGCGCGTCAGTCTCTCGTCTTCGTCCTCTCAAGACTGCGAGATATCGACAAATTTAATATCGTAACCTTCCAGACGTCCGTTTCAAGTTATAGCGACAAGCTCGTCGCATGCGACGCAAAGACCCAACAGGACGCTATTTCATTCTCGAATTCACTCCGCGCCGGGGGCGGTACGAACGTGGGGGACGCGTTGGCGCGCGCATTTAGTCTCCTCAAAGAGGATGAGTCGAATAACCCGAAGTATCTCGTCTTCCTCAGCGACGGAGAGCCTACGGTCGGCGAAGTGAACGAAATGAAGCTTGCGCAAATTGCGCGTCAATCGAACACGAAAAACGCGCGCTTCTTCTCTTTCGGCGTAGGATACGACGTGAACGCTCGACTTCTCGACCGCTTTGTCCGCGACGGACGCGGCCAGGGAGAATACGTCAAGGACGGCGAAAATATTGAAGAGCGCGTTTCGGCGTTCTATTCGAAGATCGAAGACCCTGTTTTAGCGGACGTAGAGATTCTCTTTACACGCGACGGCAAAGAGGGGCGTTTCACAAATCAAGTCTATCCGTCGGGGAAAGTCGATCTTTTCGCGGGGCAGCAGTTGGTGACGACGGGTCGTTATTCTGAGCCGGGCGCTTTCACGCTCGTCGCGAAGGGTAAGATCGGGGACGCGGAAAAAGAACTACGTTACGAAGGCTCGTTCGTTGAAAAGAGCGCGGACGCCGCAAATGCCTTTGTTGAAAAACTTTGGGCGACGCGACGCGTCGGCGAGATTATCGACGAGCTGGATCTTAACGGAGAAAATGAAGAGTTAATCAATGAACTGGTGACACTCGCGAAAAAGCACGGATTGGTAACGCCGTACACCTCCTTCTTGGCCTTGGACGAAGTCAACTTAAACGCGACAAGCGCGAACGCGCGAACTGCGGCAAATTCGTTCCGAGAATTAGCGTCGAACGTCAACGGCATGATGGGCGTTTCCCAGCGTCGAGCGAAGCAATCCCTCAAGAGCATGAGCAACTTAGCGGGCTCTCAAGCAATGGAAGTGGCGACGCTGAACGATACGATGGACGCGGCGATGAGCGCCGATTCGGGCATGGGAATGAGCGGTTCGTCAACGAGCGGTCGTTCAAGCGGCATGGGAATGGCGATGAGTTCACAAGCGCCGATGAGAGCTAAGGGGAGCCGAAATCTCATGCTGAACTCCGCGCCCAGGATCATGGCCGCGCCCCCTGCGCCGGGCGTTATGGCGGATCTCAAGCCTGAATCCGAAGGGAACGGCGCGACGCAGAATCGCGAAAAGATCCGCAACGTCGCGGGGAAGACCTTCTTCTTTAAGAACGGCGTGTGGGTAGATTCGTCGATTACAGAAACTCAGGAGAAGGAACAGAAGCCGATTGTAATCAAGCAATTTAGCGACGAGTATTTCGCGCTTGTTGCGGAGAATGGGCAGGCGCTTTCTCAGTACCTTGTCTTCGACGAACCGATCGAGCTGAACTTCAACGGTCAGTTATACAACGTCGTGGCGAGCGACGCGGAATAATCGGGAGAGTAACACTTCTTTTTGAGGCGCGTCCACGTTTTTTCCTTGACTCAAGAGAAACGCAACTTTAAAATAAAGACGTTGGTTCGAAGAGCTGGCGTCTTTTTTCATAGGGGGAGTTCGAAATGCGTCAAATTAGTCTGCTGGTCGCGGATTCGCAACCGGTTGCGCGCGCGGGGCTCTTCTCCTTTTTCAGCGGGACGAATATCCAGATAGTCGATTTCGCGCAGACGTGCGAACAGACGGTAAACAAGACAATGAGCGCGGGGCCCGACGTACTGATTCTCGCGTTAGATTTTCCGGACGGATCGGGGTTTGACGCGGCGCAGAGGCTGCGCGCGAAACGCTTTCGGGGGAAGATTCTCTTTTTCGAGAGCGCGGGGCGTCGCGACTATTTGGCGCGCGCGTTGGCGGTCGGGGCGGACTCATATGTTTTGAAGACGGCGACGCGCGCGGAACTCACGGAAATTCTTTACGGTCTCGTCGAGCAGTTGGACGCGCCGGAGCATATGAAGCGGGATTTCTCGGGAGAGCTTCGGCAGGTTTCGACGCTGATGCGAAAGAGGCGCGAGGATCCGACGAATCCCCTTTCGGCGCGCGAGGCGCAGGTATTGCGGCACGTCGTTTTAGGGCTGAGCAATAGAGAGATAGGTTTGGCGCTAAAGGTTAGCGAAGACACGGTCAAGGATCACATGCAAAATATATTACGTAAGCTCGACGTCCGGGATCGCGCGCAGGCGGCGGTCTGGGCGGTTAGAAATAACTTCATTCCCTAACAGTCATTGCGCGACGAGCGCGACGTCTTTTTTCAGGAGAGATAACATGAGCAATCCCAAAGCACGCACGATGACCCGATACGAAGGCAGGGCCGCCGTTGTAGATTGTCTCGACACGAAGCTCAACGAGGAGTTGGCGATCCAAGCGTGGGGGGACGAACTTACGAACGTCCTTGAAGCCCTTCCGCCAAGAACCGACAGGCTGATCGTGAATTTTCAAAACGTTCAATTCATGTCAAGTTCGGCGCTTCGCGTTCTCATCACATTGAACACGAAGACGAAGGTTGCGAAGATCGCGCTTTTCCTTTGCTCGATTAATCCGAATATCATGGAAGTTTTCAAGATTACGCGACTCGACACGATCTTTAAGATTCGCCCGACGGAAGTAGAAGCGATCAATTCCCAAATCTAAAACCTAGGCTCATGGAGGGCGCGCCATGTCGGCATACGATAAAATGGGATATTGGCGTTACACCAAGACATTTTCCAGCGATTCGCGCGCCATCGGCCCATATTTGGACGAGGTGACAGCGGCGCTGGAGAAAAGGGATTGGAATCCTCAAGACGTCTTTGCCGTACGCCTTGCGCTAGACGAAGCCGTCGCGAACGCTATTGAACATGGAAATCAGCGCGATCCGACGAAGAAAATCCAGGCGACCGCCGAAATCACGCAGAACCGCGCGTTAATTTCGATACAAGACGACGGCGGCGGGTTTACCCAAGACGCCGTCAACGATCCGACGCTCGACGAAAATATCGAACGTCCGCACGGAAGAGGACTTTTCCTCATCAAAAACTTCATGACCCGCGTCTGGCATAACGAGAAGGGAAACGTTATCTATATGGAGAAATCGCCTCAATAGGCGTCTATTCTTCGCGATCCCACGAAAAGGCCTCCCTAAATCGCGCGACTTAGGGAGGTTCTTTTTTTATCTTATCATCTCGGCTACGACTATTAGAGCCCCTTGTCCAACTCCGAAAGATGTTCAAGAAAATCGCTACCGCTATACCTCAACTCGTTTTGAAGAAGAATAGATCCGCGATCCAGGTGCGCTTTGACGGCGCCCGGAAAGTATTCCTCATCCGACATATGACGATTGGCGCATATCTCAAACAAACATTTGTACAAAGGATCGGCGTCCCCCGTGATCGTCTGACGGTTTAACTCGCGTCCCAAGTTGTTCGTCTTAAAATCGTCCTCCCCCAAAGGCCCCTCGCGTAAGGAAAGCGCCAACGACAGTTTCACAAGAGTCGCATAGGGAATGTTGACACGACTCTCTATTTGAGTCAAAATTTCCTCCGTCTTCTTCGACGTCTTGAGTTTAAACGCCATCACTCCACCTCAAAATACCGATTATTCATGACACGTACGCTTTTATCCTCCCCATACTCCAGTAAAAACTGATTGGAAGTACGGTCGCGCAGCGCCGACATATACCTCGAAGTGATTTCTTCATTCGTGGAAAGAATAAAAAGTTGACCGGGAAGACGCTTGAAAAAATGCTCCACGATATTGGCTCGATGTTCCGTGTCGATACGCGCGAACGGCGTGTCGATGACGTAAGGAAGTTCGCTCTTGCATTGCCGCATCATCCCCCAATAAAGAGACATGACGAAGACTTGCGTCTCCCCCTTCGAAAGAGTCGTCTTATCGACTTCCGTCATGAGCTCAATCTCCTCCGGAGCCAAGGCCGCCAACTCTCGTTGAAAGTCCTTCTCATTAGGAGTGCCGAGGAGCGCGCTTAACTGAGTAAACGCGTAATCGCGCATACTCCTTCGAACGCCAGAAACGCCGAAGCGACGGCATATTCTAACCAGCTCCTTCTTTTCCACGATTTGCTTTCGCAACAAATGGATTTTAAAATCTTTGTCGATCTGGATATCGTCGATAAAGTCCTTTTTACGCATCAAACGTTTAAATTCCTTAAGCGTGTCTTCTCGAACCTCTCGAATCAATCGATCAAAAATTTTACGTCGTAAATCCTCAAGCAATAGAAGAACTTTGCCGGAGAGCGCCGCGACAGATTGGCGCTTAAGCTCCAGTTGCAACCTTTTATGCGCGGCTTCTAGCTCCTTTTCGGTCGCCGCAATCTCCCCTTCTCTTGCGGTTCCCTCCATTTGTTTGCTCTGAAGTTGCAGGGAAAGATCGTAAACTTCTTGCGACAATTTAGAAACCGACCGCGCATGTTCCTGATAATTCTCAACGGAACTATTCTGAAGTTTCTCTCGAATCTTCTGCGATTTCTTTATCGACTTATCGATACGTTTCTTATATCCGGGAATCTTCTTGACGTCGAATTGCGCGACTCGATTCAAAACGGCCTGAACGCGCATTTCGTCGTCGTCGGAAAGACCGAAAAGGGGCGTAAAATCCGCAATTTCATTTGCAGGAAGCAAGAACTTAATAATATCGTCGCACACGATAGAACCTAACCGACGAGCGTCGTTCGCGCCCCCCTTTGTCAGCGAGGAAACGACGACGTCTCTGAAATGATCTGTGCAGATTGATTCGGAAACCGCCTTCCATGTCTTGATCTTATGCTCTTCGGCAATTTGAAGACGCACTTTCTCTAAAAGCGATTTGACAATCACAAACGGCAGGATTTCCGCAGCCGTTCCTTTTCGTTCCCAGTTGATTCGCTCTCGACGCTCTTCCTCTTCCTTAAGCTCCGCGTTTAGCTCCTTCCACGCCTCTAAAGAGATTCCCCCTTGATCGGAATAGTCTTTTTTCAGCCGTTCAATCTCAGCGGTTTTGGCGTCTTGCTGAACTTGAAGGTCGGCGACTTCTTCCAGCAGTTCTTCTCGCTTTCGAACGAGGCGCTCGAGTTTTTCCTTACTCAGAAGATATTCTCGAGCGACCTCGTCCGCCTCGGAACGACTCGAGTTCAAAACCCTCCTCACATTGGAATACATAATATCGAAAGTATCGTTGCCGCTTAGAACCATAAGCGCGTCGCGCACATTATGTTTTTGGTCGTCCAACAGATATTCCGCGATCCGTTCGCCGTCAAAAAAACACAACTTCAAAAGTGTCGGCGGAATCAAGCGTATGAGAAACGTTTGGAAGTCCGCCAACTCTTGATTCTCTAGGAGTCGACCGTTCTTAACGACTTCGAAAGCTTCCTTCGTCTCCCCCTTTTTCCAGGACCATGAACGGAGAATCCGATATTGATCCAAATCGGCGGCGCTCCTCTCGGTAAACTCAAGCGCGACATATGCGCGTTCCTCCTCGTCCATCTTCGCCAGATCGTTGACATACGTCGACGCTTTCTTGAGATACCTCTTATCGGGGTTTTTATACCCAAGGCTGTAATGACCATACAAGGCCAACTCTACCGCCGTGAACAACGTTGTTTTGCCCGCTCCGTTTTTACCGCCGATTACGACGATTTTCTTCTCTGGATCAGAGACGTCTAAATCAAAGGAATGACTCCCCCTATAAGGGCCGAAATTATACAGTTCAATCTTGCGTAATAACATCTCCTCGACCCAATTCCTCTTTTACGCGTTCGTCATGGAGCCATCCTTGATTTAAGACCTTTTCAACGGCCTCAGTCGTCTCGGCGGAGCGTGTGTGCAACTTGGCGCTATCCACCGCCGACATGAGGCGAGACATGAGATCAAAAGGAACGTCGTGCTTTGCGCAGAGTTTGCGGATCGTTTCCAACGTTTCGCCGTCGTATTTCGCCTTTTTAAACTGATCCCATGGCAGTCTTTTCCCCATGACCTCATAGTAAATCTCCACGACGCCTCGACAGGACAAATCCCCTTCGCGCTCCCATACATTATCGATAAACTTGAGTTCTTCTTCGGAAATCAGTTCGAATCCCGTCGTTTTCTGGAGTTGAAGAAGGCGGCGAAGGATATCCTTACGCGTGTTAAGCGTAAAAGGCCCGCGCCCTAGTTCTCCGTTTTTCATGAAATAAACCGAGCCGTTTCGCCTCCTGAAATCCCGAGCCTCAGGCGTGTTCCTTAACTCGATAAGCCAATTGCGAAACTCGCGCAGAGGGAGCAGCTCCGACGCTCCGTGCTCAATGAAGTTCTTCAGCGATTTATCTTCGCTCACCATCGTGCAACACCAGCAACCAAACCGAGAATTGCCGGTGATGGCGATTTTATCTTTGTTTACCTCGCCGACGACGCTCTGCTCTTCCCCCATCTCTTCCCCCTGATAGAGGGAAAAAAGATAGCGATTGTCCGTTCCCCACGCGCTCAAACCATCGTCTTTAAGAAGATATTCCCATACGTCCTTATTCTCAATTTCAGACAATGGACGATAGGTATACGCTTTCGGGATGGAGACATGGGGCGTCAAGATCTTCCCTTCTATTTCCCTAGAGGCAATACTCTTCAAACGGGTAGAACTTTCCGCTTTGCGAACCCCCAGCAGAATGATAATTTCTCCGCTTTTCCTAATGACATTGTACGTGAAATCGTTCGAAGGAAGGATTTTTAACCGTTCAGTACACCAGCGAAATCCCGGCGGCTCGGGGGTCAAATACCCCAAACCGACGACGAGGCTCCAAAATCTATTTTTGACTTCCGGATAAATGATATGCGATTCTACGTTCAATCCTTTTTTGACGCTCGCGGCGTTGATCGCAACGTTCATTTCATGCATATATCGTCGAATGATCGGGTTTTCGACCATGGTGTCCGACGTCACGATATACACCTTCTTTTTACGTTCGGAAGGTGGGAGCGATTCGAGCGTCTCGAAGACCAACTGGCACAGCAGGGTTGAATCCTTGCCCCCGCTATAACCAATCATCCATGGGCGAGAATCGTGCTTATAGACGAACCTCATTTGCTCGATGATCGCTTTAAACTGCTTGCGTGATTCGTCGTTCATTCTGGCAATTCCTCACGGTCACTAGCCCCCGTCTGCAACTCGCCAAACAACTCCCAAAACGCTTTGTCTTTGACGTAGATAGGTTTAGGGTTATTTCCAATCTTAACGATGCTATGATGCTTTTGGAGTTTCTTCACGTCTCCAAACAATTTCGCTTCCTCCTCGCTGTTGGCTTCCGTGTTGAAGACAAAGCGTATGTCGCTGTTTTTTAAATCGGAAACGTTGTGAACAACCCAGGTCAAGATATATTTCGAGAAGTCGTCGTCCCCGCTCCCAAAATGCTTGAGAAACTGAGTGGACAAGATTGTTCCGACGCCGAATTCACGCCCCTCTTTGAGAATCTTTTTCAACGAAGGGAATCCCTCGCTAAGGAAATTATCCGCTTCGTCGACTAGAATCATTTTGGTAAGCTGTCTATGTTTCCCTGCAAGCTTGCTAGAACCTCTCGACTGCATTTGCGCGTAAAAAAGATCGAGCGTTATCGCAATGACGAGACTTTGTAAGTCGGAGTCGTAACCGGAAAGATCGACGACGACAACCCCTTTTAGGAGATCAAAAAGGGATTTCGTATTGCAACTTTCCGGCTCAAAGAGCTCAAAGTCTGACAACTTGCAAAGCACCTCGTCCAGAGAATCGCCTTTCTTGATAGATTCGTCCTCCGAATAGACGGTAAAGACCTCCGCAAAGGTTGGAGCAGGCAAATTCCACGTGTCAGACTCTTGTTTGTTTATCCCTTTGGAAAGGTAAGCCCTCTTAATGCAATCGCGCAAAGCGCCGCTTTGCTTTGGACCTAAATGATAAACGCGAGAAAGCGTGTCGCAGAACGTATTCGCGACATGAAACGGCAAAAGCGGCTTGAAGACGCGCGGCTGCGAAAGCGCAAGAGGGTTATAAGGAAGGTGATATAATTTTAAGATCTTGGCGTTAGTCGCCTTCACAAAATCGACTTTACTCTCGTTATAGTCCCCTTTATAGTCAAAGATGAGAATCCCGATATCGGGAGACTCCACATTATTGACTCTTTCTCTATAGAGCTGCGTTACGAGAGATTGAGTAAATTGCGTCTTTCCCGTTCCCATCGTTCCGATGATCCCCGTGTTCGGATGAAAGATCTCTTCCGTATTCCCAGGGCGCCAATACAGGGGCGTTCCCGTCGCTTGATCCTCGCCGAAGAGAACGCGAATTTCTCGTGGGGGCTCCTCTTTCTCGGGGAGGGATTCGGGGGCGTCCGTCGTAGAGTCTTCAGCGCGCTCGACGACGACTTTTTCAGGTTCAGGTTCGTTATCATAAAGAGGAATGGCGCCTCCCTGAACTTCTTCTTGGAGTTCGCTCGCAACCTCTTCGTCGATCTCGATTCGCTTTTCATGTTCCCTTACGACTTCCGGGCGAATCCCCGAACGTCTTGGCGTAACGAGATCGGAACGTTCTATATCTCGAGCGACGTCGCCGACGTCTTTGACTAAATACGCATAGCCGTCTTTCTCAGGGAGGGTAAAGATCGCGATGTTTTTCTCTTGGTCAAAATCTCCAGAAATAAAGTTTTCACTTTGTTTAAAAGAGATCACCGTCCCGACGCCGAGGTCTCTATTGACCCTTTCGGAAATTTCAAATCCATCATTCAACAACGGCTTACGGATTTCGTCAAGAATAAAGTCCCACCTTCCTTCTGGATAGACGCCATACAGCTTCATTTTCTCACAAGCGAGAATAGCAAGCTGCATGATAAAATTCCTAACAACCTTTCGCTCAATAGACTTGCGCTCTTCTTCGTCGTCAGGCCAAAGGGCATGCAACAAACCTTGATACGTGTTGCATATCTGCTCCTTGGCTTTCGCAATAACGCTGGAGTCGTTCTGACCAATTTTTACTTCAACAGGATGGAGATAAACGCAGACGCCCTTCTCCGTTTTCTCAAAACCGATCAAGAGCAAATCGTCGCAAGTCGGCCCCTTTTCAAAGGATAGATTTTTGGCGGAAAGCAATCCGTCTTTCTTAGAAAGTCCCGTATTTCCCGAAACTCTCAGCAATTCTTCAAGAGAGAGCGGAACCCACGCGATATTTAGGCGATCATAGTACGCCATCGCAAATTTTACGGCGGAAACGACGCTCATTTTCTCCCTACTAAACGTGTCGTCGGGAGCGCTCTTAGAAGAAATCAAGCGAAGCAACCACCGACCGTTGACCGCGTTGAAGAATTTAATAATGCGCTTTGTCGCGCCTGGATCCGCTTTCACGTTCTTTTTTGCGAGCTCTTGGGAAATGATCCTCTCGTATTGCTCGGCCTTGCGCGTGACCGTAATCGCGTTGTATCCGCTTGCCGAAGAATTCTGATCCCCATAATGGATTATCAACAGCTCTTTCGCTTGCTCGTCCTGATAAAAGAAGCTCAAATCGACTTTCGGATCGACAAAGACGACCCAATTGGAGGCGGAATAGACCTTGTCAAGCTGAGCCGAAGACCACTTAGAAACTTCGGTTGTGACGCAATGATCCTTGACATAAGTACTGCTGGAATAGGCGACGCGATACATTGAATTCAACAACGAAGCAAATTCAACGAGATCAGATTCTGGAGCGTATTTTCGTCCAAACCCAGTCTTGTACCATCCTTTGTCCAAGACGGACGGCACGCCGGAAATAACGCCGTCGAGCGAGGCGCCCGTCGTCAATTGACCTATTTTAGTATCGCCGCATTTATTGCTGGACGTCATCTCATAAAACGCGATGTGGGCGTACCGATACATCTCCTCCGCTTCGCTGTGCGCATACCGCCGGATCTTCGCGACAAGCATTGACGCCAAATCGGTATTATGTTCGTACTTTTCTTCAACTTCGCAGAGGTATTCTTTCGTGCGTTTTAAATTCGACAAGACGGAAAAGTCGTTATAACTCGACGCCAATTTAGGATCGCTGTATATATGGATCTCAAAGTTCAGAATATCTTCTGGAGGAAGCTCTTTCTTGATTTGTCCTTTGAAATACCGAACGATACCTAAAAAGATTTCTCGGCAATCCCCCAAATTATGAAGGCTCAAGATCATTCGGCGATCGACGCCGTCGAAAAGAAACCCGAAATGAGCGTAATACTCCTCGATCTTTTCCGCGACGAGCTTAGGCGCAAAGTCCCGAATTTCATGGAAACGTTCCCTATCAAGGGGCGTATAATATCTCCACTCCGGGGACTCGTCCTGTTCTACGATTTCGTAAACCGTCTGCTGATCGTCTTTGATATAAGGGAGAAGGTTGGCGGAAGTCAGTCGTCCCACAATATCGTCGCGCACACTGCCGAGCCCATTTTCCTCATGGAGCCGAAGCTGGTACGCCACGTTGAAAGGATGGATCGGCGAAAACGCGATCCTCTCCTGGGTTTGATCGTAGACAGTCCCTAGGCGAAGAGCGTCGTTATGCTCTTGACTTAAAACGTTCCCATCGTCTACTTGATTGAAGAAATCCTTAAACGCGCCGACATACCTTTTAGCCGCCTTGCATAACGTTTCGTCAAGGTACGCCAGGCTTGGCAATTGTCTTCGTTCTTTAAAAATTGACAGATAATCGACGTAAGCGCTTCTTAGATCTTCGGGAATGCTAATCGTCTTTGACGCGTATTCCCCTTGAAGATTTTTCACGACATAGCAAGCTTGGACGTCTACGAAAAAAGATTCACATTTGAGATCTTCTTTAAAACTTCCGTTCGCAGAATAAGGGGTGGTTCCCATGACGATCTTTCCGTCGCGATATTCAAACCCACTCTTGAATTCGTTTTTTAACTTAAACGCGCGAACGCCCGTCAAACTCGAGACCTTGACCTTATCGTCGGAAATTCCAAGAGGAATCTGAATAGCCCCGCAAGAAAGAGCAAATAGAATCTTGCCGTTACCTGAAGAAAAACTATCCTCGTTGAAGACAAGCGTCAATTCGGTTTCGAGATCGCACGAATAGGCTCCCTCCTCTTCTAGGATCTCCTCCGCCTGTTTCTTTGCGCCTGGATTTATGACCAAAAATTCGTTGACGCCTTCGGCCATAATGCGTTGTTTCTTTTTCTTCCAGTCAATTTTGTAACACGTCTGAAAGTTTTCTAGGTAACATGGATTAAGATTCAATACGCAGATTCTAAAAGTGAAATCGATTGACGCGTTGGTCGGATCTTTGACGACGACTCTAGCAAAGACGCAGCCGTCGGCGTTAATGGATAGGGATAATCGCTTCCCTTGGATTTCCAAAGGGCGCTCGTTCTGCTCGACGGAATCCTTCGTAATCGTCTTATTGAAAGGGAATTCGATCGTGATTTCTTTGAGACAGTCGGGATTATAAACCAAGATATGCTTCTCGCGTTGCTTGGTCTTCGTAGAACCACCGTCCCGAACGAAAAGCTTCTGGTTTTGCGGAAATTTATATTCCTTCTCGGAACCGCTATAGGCGGAGATAGAGGCGTTGTCGATGAAAAGAGGCTCGCTCCTTTTTTCCATCTTGGCCTTTGAGTCCCTGATTTCCGCATAGGTTATTCCCTGAAACCAATCCTTGCCTTGACGTTTATTTTTTTCCAGGGCGTCGATCAATTTACGATCAAACGAACTATCAAGGTCGTCGCGCAACGATCCGTATTTGAACGTTCGGTCGATCGTTTCGAAATCGCGGTGATTCTCGGCGATACGTTGTTCCATCTTTTTCGCGTTCTTTTCTGAAGCCAACCCATCGGCGTCAGGAAGCAGGCGAAAATCGATCCAATCCTCCTGCGCAATCTTTCCTTCGCTTGCTGAAACTAACAAGCTCTTGTACTCTAACAACGATTCTCGATCCGCATAGCGATCGGACTGTTTCCGCGTCAATTCGTGCGTTAGCAACGTTCGATCTTGAAAAGACAGAGTATTAGAGTCTTTAATTTCGCGTCCGATCGCCTCGAGCAATTCCTCCGTAGAGAAAGGCTCTCCTTTTTCTGAAAGATTGCGCGTCGCGCTAGAGATCGTGTCGATAGGCGCGTAAGTAATCATCAAAATCGGATTCTTGTTGATCGTCAACGGAATGTTTCGCAGCGTCGCGAAAAAATCGTTCGTCATGCCACCGATCTGCGCGGCAATGACGACCTCTTTATTATTTTTAAGTTTTAAAGTAAAAGTCTTATAAGAATCTAGATAAGAGAAAGTGCCCTGAAATTCCCCTTCCCGCGTTATCTTCTCCAAAGCGGCGTTGACTTTCTCGACCAATTTCTCGTTGTCAAGCTTGAAACAAAATCGATCGCCGTCATGTAAATTATCGCATTCCTGCTCAAAATAGCTGACAATGCGCTTTGCGATGTAATCATAAAATTTTTCGGACATATTGCGCATCCCCACTATCGCTTTTCTTCTCGATTAAATTTAGCTTAGAATAAAACAGCACGACTTCATCCTTCGAGGGCTGGTCCAAAAAAACGCCTCTAAGTTCAAGTTCATGAAAGACTTCTTTGAGCGAAAGCTTTTCCTGATTGTTGACGACTAACTTGGTCAAAAACACAAGGCGCTCTTCCGTGATATTCAGCATAAAACCGCATGGACCGCGGAATTTCAGGAACCGCTCCTGACAGAACGTTTTAAAATGATTTGTATACGCATCGTTAACCCTGTGGCGTACTGAACATCTAAATTGAGTTAGAACGTTATCGAAAAGAAAGTGAACTTTGGAAAAAACAGGATCCAAATTCTCATTTTTCTTGAGCTCCTGCATTACCTCGCAATCCTTGATGGCGTTTCGATACCGATCGACGAGATCCTTAATCTGAGCGGCGACCTCTTCATACCTTCCCGTTTCCTCAAGATATTTTTTCAGCGCAACGTAGTCGTATTTCTCGCCAGTAGGGTTCTGATTTAACATTTCCAACGTCGCGGCGTGAGAAAGTTGTTTTTCTATCGCGGGGAAAAGTTTTTCCCAACCGGAGCGATAACACTCGCGTTCTTTATTTGTCCGTTCCCAGTCGAGACTGAAATAAAGAGGAATGATCGTATCTCGATCGCCGTCCTCAAATCTGGATAACATCAAAGAGGTTTGGCTCGTATAGAAAAAGTAGTAAAACTCCAGCAGGTCGACGAGATGTTCCTTCGTCCTTGCGGGGCTTTCAAGGATAAATTGTAGATCTTTCATAAAGATCTTTCGCGGCGCCAAGTGGACGACATAGTAATCGGCGTTCGGAATCAACGTCTCGATTTTAGCTTCCATCGCTTCGAAGACGGCTTTCTCCAGAACGTTGTCGTCATTCGCGGCGTTTTCTAACGCTCGCTTGACGGCGTCCTTTATCTTCTCGCCGTCGTTTAGGGCAGAATAAAGGTACAGAGCCGTCTTCATAACCGCCTGGTTCTCGCAAGGAAGATAGCGCATCGCCTTTATGCTTTCGGCTTTGAGAGAGGGCGTCTCGTCGTCGTTCCAATAGACGCTTCGAGCGATCTGCGTCAATTTTTCCTTCCCCTCGTCGTCAAGATCGTCGATTGAATCCGCTAGCTTGCGCAGAGTTTCCTCCATCGATTCCAACTCGATTTTCTGAGCGCAAGCAAGGCGAAGCCATTCCCCGACGACAAGATCGCACGACGAGACTATTGGCGCCGAATTATTGCCGACAAATGGGAATAGTTTGAAACACCCGGCTGTTTTATGCGTAAATCTTGCGTTCTCTTCTCCCGTAAAAAATGCCTTTTTCATCATTTCAGGATCTAATGTAAACACAGAAATTACTCCTTGCTAAAGCTATACCCAAAGTCGTTCTTTTCGAACCCGAAACGCGCGCCGCCTCCTTGTTTCTTGGACACGAGAAAAACTTTCTCTTTCTTCGAGCCAAATTCAGACAGTGCTCTAATTCCACTGGAGAAATCGGCGTGGGTATTGCGATCCTGAGACGTCGGACAATAACCGTCCTTCATCGCCATAATCATTTGATAAAGCACATAATCAATTGAAAAAGAAACGTTCTTCAACTTCGTTTCGTCGCTAAAACGCACATTGATCACGGGGACAAATCGCAAAATTTCATCGCCGCCATTTTCGATAGGGAAATTCGGGACGATCTTTAAGCTTTCTAAAATAGAATAATCGTCGCTAGAGTCGTCTATGCAAATAAATTTATCACCATAAGATCCGTTCCAGGCGCAAATACAACGCTCTACCGATTTATAAAGATTTTTAAGTTTGCCTATATTCTTATCGTCGCTTGTTTTCAATGCGTAGGAATAATATAGATCCCGAGTAAAAGACAAGTAGAGTCGGTCGGAACCGATATCTTTGGACTCTAGTTTTTTACAACTCTTCAGGAATTTATAGACGTATTTCTTAAAGCGTTCCTGTCCGTCGTTAAGGGCTGCGAGGGAATTGTCATTGATAATCCCGGAATATGCGGTGTTTTTCAACGCGGAGATCGCTTTCGGAGCAACGGCGTCCATCGCGTAAAATTCAAGCGTTTCTCTATCGCTCTCTTCCGTCGTCTCGCCTTTCGTCACACACCGGCTCATGCTATCGATTAAACTCGACGTTCCCTTATTTTCGAAGAGCAACATCGGAGTCGTGCAGGAAATATAAGTTTCCAAAGATTTGGCGGGATTGGTCAGAAGTTCCCAGATAGTGTTCTCGTTAAAGTTTGGAGAAACAATCGCGTCAAAAAGAAAGTTCAAGATATCTCTTGAAGTGACGACAAGCTTTTCCTTGACGCACGCTTCGATAACGCGCTGAATCAAAAGCTTTCTGACGTCCTTTTGCATCAGGAATTCGAAGTTATGGCGAACGGGACACTGCTTATGATGAGGACAATTTGACCCTTTGCTCCTATAGGCGTTATAAAACGTATTCGAATCGCTACGCTCAAAGACTTTATCA
>SFIW01000032.1 GCA_004556055.1 Planctomycetaceae bacterium | reverse complement strand
GCTTTCGCGCGGCGTCTCCGTCGTCGGCCATTGAGTCGGCGCGTCGTGGCGTCCCGTCGCGCTCCCCGACGTCGCGCTTCGAGTCGGCTCGACGCTCCCACGCCACGGGAAGGACGCGCCCCACGCCGCCTCGCGGAAGCGTCCGCGTCCCTCCAACGCGTCCGCGCCGAGCGTCGACACGCCCCGATCCCCCCGATCGAGCGCAAAACGCCGCGTCTCGAACCCCTCCGGCGACGTCGGCTCCGAGCCCGTAGCGTCGCGCGACGCGCTCTTCGTCTGGAATCGCCAATTCGCAACGCTACGCAAAGGGAGACCCGACGAATCGCTAAGCGACTCGAAGACGCTAGCGCCGCGTTTTATCAGTCCGTTCGGTTGCGATGACGCGCCGTAGTTCATAGTATTGCCGAAGAATAACGCGTCTTTTGGCGACACGCTATCGTCTTCTTCTCGAATAGTCGACCGCCGCGTCTCCGCGACGCTATCGGACGCGACGTCTATAGTATCCCGGCGTTCTTCGACGCCCCCTTCGCGTCTTCTCCTACCGGTTCCGAAACGCGCTTCGACGCGGCGAAGGGTCGGCGCGAACGTCTCGTTCGACGCGGAAAGGAGCGCGTCTTTTCCGAACGCCGAGGCGTCGCGAGAGCGCGTTGGGTTCGCGCTCGGCGCCGAGAAAGGTAAGGGAGCCGTTCCGCGCGGCGCGTTGAAGAAACCGGTCGCTTCGAATCTCGGCGCGGCGTCGGGGACGTCGGCGGCGCTCAAGAACGTCCGAGGGGAAGGCGACGATTCCGCGCGCGGATTCCGCAACGCGTCGACAGGCGCGGTCGGCAAATCGGCGTTCGGCGACTCGGGGACGAGAAGACTTGCGCGTCGCGGCGGCGAGAAGAACGCGGGCGTCGAAAAGGTCGGCGGCGTCGCGTCGGGCGCGGCGAGGAACGCGGAAACGGAATCGCGCGGGGTTGCGGCGCGTCGGAAGCGTTCGGAGTCGCGCGGCGCGTCGAGGAACGCGCATCGAGAGGACGGGACGCGCACGTGAACAGGGACGCGTAGCGCTCGCGCGGCGGGAAACGCGGAAAGGGGCGCGTCGAGATTCCGCGCGGCGTTCGACAAACGCGAGACGCGCTGGGAGCCGTCGGGGGCGTGGAATCGGGAAAGCGCGGACGTCGGGGAGTCGAGGCGGTCGCGGGGACGCTTACGAACGCGGCGTCGGAGTCGCGCGGCGAGGTTCGCGAACTGCGCGAAGGGGAGCGTTTCGAGGCGTTTCTTTCGCGGGACGCGCCAACTCGCGGGGCGTCGCGACGTCGGTTGGGAACGCGCGTCGAGCTTTCCCGAGGGGGCGCGCGGGACGCGGAGTTCGAGCTTAGCGCGCGGGGAGATCGAGTCGGCGGGGCCTTGGAATCGTCGTTTTTCTTTCATGAGTTCTCCTTTTTGTCGTCGGCGTGGACGTTGCGCTCCATGGCGCGTTTTGCGCGGGCGAGGAGCGGAGCGAACGCGCGTCGCGTTTCGTCGTCTTCGTCGCGCGTGGCGTCGGCGCTCGGCGGTCGCGGGCGTAGCGCCTCGGGATCGGCGGCGAGTCGGGCCTCTTCGCGCATATCGACGCCTTGCGCGGCGGCGATGAGCCCGAGGAGTCGCCAAATGGCGACGAGGAGAGCGCCGCGTTCGTCGAGGGGCGCGTTTCCCTGCGCGGCCCATTCGACGTACGCGGCGTCTTCGATCAGCTCGCGCCGCGTCGGGGGGCGACTCGGCGTCATCGCGCGGCGCATGGCGTAGCGGCGCAGGAGTCCCGCGTATCCTTCCCCGGCGCCGCGTCGCAGTTTTTTCGCGTCTCGCGCCATATCTCCGCCTCCTTCTCCAGCGACCGCTGCGTCAACTCGAAAATATCCGCGAAGAGCGCCTCCGCCAACGCCCCGAAACGCTCCACAAATCGCGCCGCGTTCTCTTCCCCGATCGGTCGCGACTCCGACCCGCTCAACAGCCCGTGCGCGAGCGCGTAGACCGTCCGATCGTAACGCGTCGTCAAATCGTTGAAGCGCAGCCGCTGCGCCCCGTTGAGTCGCACGATCCGAAACTCCTGCGTTCCGCGACGCACGACCGCCGTTTCGTCGTAGCTCGCCGCGTTCATAAATTCGTCGATATCAAACATTTGCGTCTCCTTTCGTCAAAATTCTCCCGCAATCATCCGTTCTCTCTCGGACTCGTCGACACGACGGGCATATTCGCCCCCGCGCCCCCTTCCGGAAGGATGCGAATCCGCGTCTCCGAACCCGCGTCGTTACCCCCGGCGCTCGGCGAAACGTCCACGATCTGGCAGTTCGCGACGCTCACCGTATAGATCAGCGTTTCGTGCGGGTCGTCGTACGCGTACGTCAGCGTGAAGACGTCCCCCGCCTTCTGATGTTCGAGGAGCCCCCCGTAAGTCAACTCGAGGGGCGTGCGCGTTATGAGCGTGATCGTCTCCAGCTGCTCGGGCTTCCCTGCGTAAGCGTATCCCGTCGGCTCGTCGGGGTTGTCGGTGACGTCGGTCCACACGGGAGCGGCGGAGCACGCGGGGGCGGTCTTCGATTTGCAGTTAAACTCGTAGTAGTCGCCGACTTCTGCGGTCGCGGCGCTCGCGGAGCTCTTGACGTCGAGGGTGAGCTTAGCGCGCAAGAGGGAGTTTTTGCGCACGACGCCCTCTTCTTTCCATAAATTCTTTCCAGACATAGAGATATCAATCCTTTCATAAGGACGCAAACGCGTCATGTTTCATGAATTTCCCAGGCGAGAGATAGGGGAACGCGAAAGCGCGCGTTCTCGAGCTTCGCGGGTTCGCGCCGCGCGGAGTTTAGATAGACGAACGCGGGGCGCGAAGACGCGTCGTCCGCAGGGATGGAGAATCCGCGTCCCCCTTCGTCGGGGGCGTTGAAGAAGCGCATGAGTTCGTCGGCGATCGCGTCGGCGCGTCGGACGCCCTCCCCTTCTCGGAGATTGACGACGATCGACGCGTTATATCGTGAGACGCGTTGGCGTTCCGTCTCCAGGCGCGCGTCGACGCTCGTCACGGCGATCTGGAAGTAGACGTCGCCGGTAGTGGTCGCGCGTTCGTTCGGCGCATAGACGCGCGACGCGTCGACGCCGAGGTTCGCGAGACGTTTGATTCCCGCGCGGAGATACGCGGCGATTTGCGCCGAATGGGTCATCGTCGCGTCTCCGTCTCGTCGGGAGTTTTTTCGCCCGGCGCGGCGTCGAGGGGCGTTCCCAGCGCGTCTACCGACACGTCCCCATCCGCGTCCTCCAGCGCCCCTTCGACCGTATATCCCGCGATCTTTCCTCCCGCGCGCCATGTCTCGACGCGTTCGATTCTGAACTTTCCGTCGCGCATGAGGAGAAAATCGCGCCCCGGCGTCGGCGGAGTTTCGAGACCGACGGGAGAGATCGCGGCGCGGAACCCTTCGCGGTAGAGGTCGAAGAGCGCGTCCCCCGTTGCGTCGAGTTTGCGTTCGACGTCGTTTGAACGGGCAAGAAGGACGCGGAGTCGCGCTCCGTCGCCGCGCAGGAGAATCGCGTTTTCGCCAAAGATTTGAAGCAGCGCGTGAATGAACCCGCGCTCGCCGAGAAAGACGTCGGCCAAAATATCGTTGCTCATCGAATATTGTCCTTTCCGAGCCGTAGAAATCGTCGGCTCTACATAGATATTGCCCTATCGTCTCGGTTTATGCGCGAAAACCGAGAGGGAGCGCGGAAAAGAACATAACGCGCGTCGAATAGAACGCGCGATTTTTCAGCGAAAAGAGGTCGACGGTTGGAATCGCAACTTCTCGGAGCCGAGTTTTAGCTTTCCGTCGACGACCTGCAGAGGCGCGCGGACGCCGTGGAAGGCGTAAGGTTTGACGTCGACGTCGAGGGACTCGCGCGGCGCGTCGACGTGAGCGATCTTGACGCATCCAGAGAAGGCGCTTGAGCCGATCGCACGAAGGGTCGCGGGGAAAGAGAGAGAGACGACGGAAAGGCACCCGAAGAACGCGTCGTCGCCGATCGTTTCGAGGCGCGTTGCGCGGAAATCGAGTTCGCGTAGCTCGGCGCAGGAGTAGAAGGCGAAAGAGGAGATTTCGCGCAGATTGGCGCCGAAGCGGACGAAGGCGAGCGCGGAGAATCGCGCGAGGGCGCCTTCGCCGATCGCTTCGAGAGAGTCGGGAAGCCATAAACCTCGGAGATTCGGCGCGCCGGAAGACGTCTTCTTGCCGACGCCTTCGAGCCTCTTCACGGGGGCTCCGCCGAGAGTCTCGGGGATTTTGACGTGCCGGGCCGCGCTCTGAAATCCGGTGACGATCGCGCCGGAGTCGTCGATTTTCCACGCGAGCAGCTTGGAGGCCTCGAGGTCGTTCATCGGCGTTTCAAACGCGCCAAAGCCCATCGTATGCCTCCTTTCTCTTCCCTATCGTTAGGGGATTAAGCTTTACGGGATATCGTCGTCCGCCCCGAGAAGGAATCGATTTGCACTTCGGTTTGGGGCGCCAAGAGCGCCGTCGCGAGACTGTAACAGTCGCGGAACGCGCCCGCGCCGATCGCGGTCAAGGAATCGGGGAAATTGGCTTTCGCGAGGGCGTCGCACCCGGCGAAGGTTCCGCCGGCGATCGTCTCGACGCCTTCTTTAAAGCTCGCTTCGCCGAGAGAATGGCACCCTGCGAAGGCGCGCGGCTCAAGGTTCTTCACGCGGGAAGGAATCACGATCGATTTAAGCGCGTTGCAGCAGATGAAGGCGCTCTTGCCGATCGATTCAAGCGAATCGGGTAACGCGACGTCTTGGAGAAGCTCGCAGTGACTGAAGGCGCCGTCGCCGATCTTCTTGAGGGTCGCGGGGAAGACGACGGTTTTGAGGTAGTCGCAGTCTCCGAAGGCGCCGTCGCCGATCTCTTCAAGGCCTTCGACGAGTTCGACGCGATCGAGACGGACGCAATATCGGAACGCGCCGCCGCCAATCTTGCGCAGAGAGGTAGGAAAGACGATCGATTCGAGACTGTCGCAATATCCGAAGGCGCCTTCGTCGAGGAGCGCGAGTCCCTCGGGGAGCGCGATTTCGACGAGTCTACCACATTCGCGGAACGCTTCCGCGCCGATCTCGGCGAGGGTCGTCGGAAGAGAGAGGTCGCTGAGGCTATCGCATCGCCAGAAGGCGTGAGAACCGATCGAGCGGATTCCCTCCCCTAAGACGACGGAGCGGAGTTTTTCGCAGCCTTCGAAGGCGCAGGGAGGCACGACGGTCGCCGAACCGGGGATCGCAACCTCTTTGAGGGCGCGGCAATAAGAGAAGGCGGCCTCGCCTAGTTCGCGGAGAGTGGACGGGAGAACGACGGTCGTCAAAGAACGACACCCGGCGAAGGCGTGCGTTCCGATCTCCTCCAACCCTTCGGGAAAGACGACGGAGGCAAGCTGAGAACACCGCAAGAAGGCGTCGGATCCAATCTTTTTGAGAGTCGACGGCAAGACGATTTCTCTGAGCTGAGCGGCGCCGAAGAACGCGCCTTCCTGATAGAGCCCGACGCCGGAGCCCTCGCGAATTTCCGTAACGGGGAGTCCTTCGATCGTTTCGGGTATGACGACGGATTCCGCCATCCCGGTAAACCCGGTCACCACGATCGCGTCTTCGTTTGCAGCTTTTTCCCACTTGAGCGAGAATTTCACGTCGCTTTCGAAACTGGATTTATCTGTCATGAGCAGCCTCGCTTTCGCGCGTTGCACGCTTTTTGATAATTAGAAAATGTGTAAGCTTACGTATATTCCTGATTTTACTCTAGCGCCCCGTCTTCTCAACAATAATTTTTTCTAAACCCTGGAAAAATAACGAAAAAAAACAGTTTTGACAAGGAAAAAGCCGTCGACGCGCTATCTTGCGACTCTCGACGCCCCTCGCGCGCCCTAATTCTCAGCTTTTACGGATGATCTTCGTTTTCTCAGGGAACGCTTGGGGGTGATATTGAGTTTGCGCGGGGAGCGTGACGCTCTTGAGGGAATCGCACCAGGAGAACGCGTTCTCGCCGATCTTCTCCAACGAATCGGGGAATGTGACGTTTCGGAGTTTCTTACAACCCGAGAAGGCGCTGGAAACGATCTCTTTCACCCCTTCTTCGAAAACGACCGACCGCAATTTTTCACTCGAACCGAACCCGTTGACGGAAGCGACCGAACCGGGAATTGTCAACTCCTTCAGGGCGTTACGGTAGAACGCGCTGTGTTCCAGTACGCGCAAGGTAGACGGCAAAACGAGGGACGTCAAAGAGACGCATGCGACGAAAGCGTCCGTATCCACCGTTTCTATCCCTTCTCCCAGAACGACTGAACGTAGCTTGGAACAAGTCATAAACGCCCTATGGGGAATAACGCGCGCCGATCCGGGGATTGCGATCTCTCTCAGGGAATCGCAGTAGCGAAACGCGTTTTCGCCGATCGAGCGAAGCGTAGACGGCAAAACGACGCTCTTCACTCCATGACACAGCCAAAACGCGCATTCTCCAATGCTTTTCACCCCTTCTTCTAAGACGAAGGAACTTAATTTTTCGCAACCGTCGAAAGCCTGTTTAGGGACGTAGGAAAGCGATCCCGGAATCCTTATTTCTCCCTTCAGCTCGCCGCAACCATGGAACGCGCACGTTCCCATCTTACGCAAAGTCGAGGGTAGAACGACCCTCGACAATGAGCGGCAAAATTGAAAGGCGCAAAACGCAATTTCTTCCAATCCCTCGGGAAAAAGAACAGAAGTTAGGTTGTCGCAATTTTGGAACGTCCAAGAACCGATTCTTTTCAAAGACTTCGGCAAGGTTATTTCTTTGAGCCGATCAAGATTTGCGAAGACGTCGGTATGATCGTACCCGTCTCGACCGTCCCCCAATTCCGTTACAGGAAGCCCTCCAAGGGTCTCCGGCACGACGACGGATTCCGGGAGTTCGCCGGAGAATCCGATCAGGACGGCGCCGTCTCCCTCTCTATTCTCCTTCCATTTCCACTCAAACTTTACGTCGCACACGAAACTATCGCGAACCCCCATGGGACGTCTTACGATTAAAGTGCGGTCGTCAAAAGATTTGTACTTAACAACGGTCTTCTCCGGCAGAACGACGACGGCGAGGTTCTTGCAATTCCGAAACGCTTTCGAACGAATCTCCTTCAAGGAGTCGGGGAAAGAAACTTCGACAAGCTCCTCGCAATACGAGAAGGCTTCGTCGCCAATATACTCAACCCCTTCCCCGAAAACGACGGAACGCAGCTTTCGACAACTCGAAAAGGCGCGTTGTTGAATATAACGTACCGAACCGGGAATATGAAGCTCTTCCAGAGACTTGCAATTTTCGAAAGCGCTCCTGTCAATCTCATTGAGAGAATCCGGCAACGTCAATTCTTTGAGGGAACCGCAAGAACTAAAAGCCCACTCCCGAACCTTAACGACGCCTTTTTTGAGGACGACGGAGCGTAGCTTTTCGCACTCTTTGAACGCGCTGTATGGAACGTCGCGCATCGAGCCTGGAACGACGAGCTTTTTCAACGGAACACGCTCAAAAGCCCCGTCCGCGATTGAGACCAAAGTGGGAGGTAAAGTAAGACGCGACAAGGAACGACAATCGCGAAAGGGGTTTTTGTCGATCTCTTCAACTCCGGGCTCCAAAACTGCGGAACGCAATTTGTCGCACCCCTCAAAGACTTCTCGGGAGAGAGTCGATATTGAACCGGGGATTACGACTTTTTTCAGGGACGCGCAATCGGCAAACGCGCTCTCTCCTAGCGCGGACGTCGAGGAAGGAATATTGATCTCCTCCAAGGATTTGCACCCGCTAAAGGCGTTCTCCTCTATTATGCGCAGCGTGGAAGGGAGCGCGACGTTTACTAAAGAGACACATTCCTCGAACGCGCCGATTCCGATCTCTTCAACCCCCTCGGAGAGGACGACAGAAACGAGATTAGAACAAGAATAGAACGCGCGCGTCCCGATTCTTTTCAGAGTACGCGGCAGAGCAATTTCTTTGAGTTCGTTCCCAATGGAAATTGACGAGTCATACTTCCTTTTCCTACGAATCTCCACGACCGGCAGACCTTCGATATACTCCGGAACGACGATCGACTCCGCGCTTCCGGAAATATCGACGATTGCAATTCCGTCCTCCTCTTTGGTCATTTCCAACAGCAACGTAAAATTTTCGCCTTGGTAGTAAGTCGGCTTAGCCTTCTCCTTAGAGGGAACCGCATTGGGAAGAAGCGCAATCTTGGCGCCCTCGGGAAAGGAATCGGACTGACATTCAACGTTATGATCCAGGAGGATTATCGGATGATTCTCTATGACAAGATGCCCTATCGACTCGCTATCGTAAAAAGCCTTCGAGCCAATCTCCGTCAACGATTTTGGCAAGCCGAAGAATTTCACCTTCCCGCAAAACCGAAACGCCTCGTCCCCGACGGAGCGAACGCCTTCTCTAAAAGAGACGAAACTCAGTTCTTTGCAGTCCGCGAAAGCCTGAACGGGAACGCGTTTGAGAGAACCGGGAATCTCGAGGATGGACAATCGGCGGCAATGCGCAAAGGCGCCCTCCCCCATCTCTTCCAATCCTTCCGGTAGAATCGCGCGTTCGAGCTCCATGCAGTACGAAAACGCGTAGGGGCCGATCTTTTTCAGCGTGGTCGGCAGATCGAGAGACCTGAGTTGAGTCGCGCCGGACTCGACCGCCTCGCGATAGGAGCGCGAACCGATCCCGCCGCGGATCTCCGTAACAGGCAAGCCGTCGATCGTCTCCGGAATCGCGAGCTTGCGCGCTCGCCCGCGAATACGGGTCACTACGATTCCGTCGCCGCTTTCGGATTTTTCCCACGTCAGTGAAAAAACGTCTTCGTCGAAATTCGCGTCGTCGATAGAACGGAGATTATCTGCCATGTTGAATCTCGCTTTCGCGCGTCGGGCGCTTGATGAGAAAAAGAAAACACAAGTCCTTGGACTCTTACCATTTTAATCAAAACGCCCGGAGACTCAACGTCTCCCCCGCGATCAAGGGATAAAAGAAAAAAGCCGTCGACGCTTAGCTCTGCGTCGACGGCGCGGGGTATCGAACCGTTAGGGGGCGCGTTACGCGCGGGGCGCGAATCTCACGGGGTCACGATTTCGATCTCTTTCGGGGCTTTGACTTGAGTTTTGACTTCGCCGTTGGGCCCCTTTTCGGCGCGAACTTCGATGAGGCCGTAAGGAGTCGGGACGGAGCCTTCGACCCATTCGAGATCGCCGAGGAAGGGCTTGACTCTCGCCTTCTTGAAGCCCGGCTCAATCGGCGTAACGCCTAAGACGTGGGCGCTCATCCATGCGGCAGGGCCCGACGCCCAACCGTGACAGAGGGAATGTCGCAGCCCGACGTAGCAGTACGCGCCGCGATCCCCGTGAAGGCTCTCAAGCCCTTCGGGCGTCGCTTCGTCGATGCGTCCCGCGTTCTTGAGCCACTCGAGGTCGAAGTCTTCCCAGAATGTCGTCGCGCCGACGTCGATCATCGCGCCCCAGTAGTCGCGCGTCACGTCAAGCGCCACTTGATCCTGACCGCCGAGGGACAACGCTTCGAGCATATAGTACCCGTAGAAGGTCGAGAATCCCTTCGCGCCCCCCTTAGCGAGGGTTTCGACGTTCGATTCCCCTTCGCGTTCCAGTCCGGCGAGTTCCAGAAGCGCCGCCGCTTGCTTGTTGCCGACGTTCGACGGCGTGTACTTCTTCAAACGCGCGACCGTCTCTTCCGCCAACTTTTGAGTCGCCTCGTCCTTCACAACCTGCGCCATCTCCGCGACGCGTTCAAATCCGAGAACGAACATCGCGTGCGTGCCGGAATCGAGCGCCGGGCGATTGTCGTTCGTCGGCCAATCCAAGAACGGAGTCGGGAAGGAGCCGCACCCCTTCTCGTCGACGTGCATCAGGAGCTGCTGAACAAGTCCCTTCACGTAATCCCACTGTTCGCTCACAAGTTCCGGATCGCCGGTATGACGATAGAGATCGCCGATCGTAATGAGCCACCAGAGGGAGTAGTTCGGCATACCGTTCATCCATTTTGGGAGAGGCCACGTCTCGCGCGCGTAAATCCCGAGGGTGTCGCGCAAGACTTTGCTGTCGCCGAAGACGCGCAAAGCGGTCATCGTCTGAGGGGTGAAGTCGCCGTACCATACGAGTCGGTCGCGCTTGGCGCCTTCAAAGACGTACTGCTGCATCGTGAGGTGGACGGTGCGCGCGCAGACGTCCCAGACCTTGTTGAGGCGCTCGTCCGAAGAGCGGAACTGTCCCAAACGCGGAATGTCGCGGTAGATGAAGACGGCGCGCGCGGAGTCGATAATCAGCTTGGAATCGGAGTCGACGAGATCGAGGCGCACGAAACGGAACGCGGATTCGCCGCATTCGATCGCGCCGAGCCACGGAACGGAGACGATTTGGTCGCGCGTCGAATGTTCGTTGATCGCGCCCTTCTCGCCGACCTCCGCGTTCGCTTCGTCGACCGATTCGCCAAAGCGCACGCGAACCTTCACGTTCTGACCATTACTCGATTTACCCGGCACGAGATGACGCGCTTCGATGCGGAAGGAGCCGTGAATTTCGCACCCCATGTCGAGGAGAACGCCCCCGCCGTCGGAGAGGACGCACGCTTGGCTTTCGTCCCCCATGATCGCGGTCGACGTCTGACCCAGCACGGGCTTCATCAAGAGTTCGGGGTTCTTCACGCCCTTTTCGGAGGTCCAGAGGACGCGTTTCGGATAGAGATATTGTCGAACGCGTTCGTCGTGAACCGCGTTGGGCGCCAAATCGTCGGCAAATCCTTGGGGAAGCGGAACGTACTTATCCGGATCGACGGACTGGGCGAACGCCGCGCCGGTTCCGAGGATCGCGGCGAGGGTCATTGCGACGGCGGCGAAGCGCGTCTTCATTGCATGTGTCATCATTAAAACTCCCAAATGTCTCCGCGCGCATCTCTACGCGCGCATTTTTGTTACAGTCGACCTGAATTATAACGAATTGCGACCGCGTTGACAACACGCGTCCCCCAAAACTTTCCCCCTCTTCCCCCTTTTTCCGCGTCTTACGCCCTTTCCGACCGTCTATCCATCCCCAAGAAATGAAAAACGCCCCGAGGTTTCGGAGCGTTCGTCTAAAAATCGACGTCAAGAGCTCGCCGCAGCCGACGCGTCAGTCGCTCAAAACGTATTTGTTCGCGATCGTCAGCCCGCTCACCAGCGCCCCGACGATTCCGACCATTCCCTGATCGGCGCCGCAGATGAAGAGATTCCGCAGCGGCGTCAGACCGTCGTATCTCTTATCCGCCGCCCCGTAGATCGCGCCGCGCTCGCGACCAGTAAAGCGCTGGATCGTCAGCGGCGTGAACATATCGACGTCGATCACGTTGCGTCGGAATTCCGGGATGAATCGCGCCGCGGACGCGACCGTGCGCTCGTACTGCATCAGCTTCTCGCGTTTATATGCTTCCGGCGACAGTTTCCGCCACATATCGTAGTTCGCAAGGGACGTGATGCGCACCATATTCTGCTCAAAGGGCTCCGTGTACGCGAAATTGCCCGGAACGCAAACGACGCCGCTGCGCAAGTCCACCAACGAATCGGGATTGCGATAGTCGAATCGCTCCGAATCGTTGAAGAAGACGATCGTCTTATCGTGCCCGAACTTCTTCGGCGGCGTGTCCAAAACGCTGATCGTCTCGACAAAGCCGAGTTTGCCGAAGGTCTTCTCTTCAACGCGGTCTCCCATCCCGCAGAGCTTCATCGTCTCGGGCCATCCGGCGGAAGAGAGATACCTCTTCGCGCGAATCTCCTCTCCGTTGTCGAGAAGGACGCGGTCGACTTCGCTTCCGTCGCGCGACGCTTCGATCCGCTTCACCCCCGTCTTGAGGCGCAACTCCCCTCCGAGCGTGCGGAAGCGCTTCAACAAGCGCGTGAGGATATGGCGCACCCCGTCGAAAGGTCGCGCGAATCCCTCCAAAAAGATCGAACGAAACATCACGCAGAATTGGCCGAACTCCATATCCTGCTCGCGCGCCCCCCCGTAATAGAGGAGCGGGCAGAAAATCATATCTTCAAGTTTTTTGTCGGAGATGAACTGCCTGACATATTCGCGCGCGGAGCCTCCGGCGGCGCCGAGGCCGAGTTGATCGTATCCGGCGAGTCCGGCGACGAGTTTGCGCAGACCGTCGATTTGGGAGGGGAATTTCTGCGCGACTTCGTCTTCAAAGCGCTGGAAATCGTTCGTAAAGTTGAGCTCGACGCCGGGGAAAGCGATTGAGGAGCCATTCTGCTGCACGAGGCCGAATTCGTCCCAAGACATGCGCAGATGACGAATAATGCGCGACAAGGGGCCGCCTTTCGTTCCTTTGGGAACGTAATTGGTCATCGCATGAAGTCCGACGTCGAATTTTCGACCGTTATGGCAGTAAAAAGAATTGAGCCCGCCGATAACGCCGTGCTTTTCCAAGATGCAGACGTTATAGTCGAACTGAGCGAGTCTTACCCCCGCCGCGAGACCGGACATCCCCGCGCCGACAATAACCGCGTCGTAAACTTTATCAGACATATCGTTCGTTAAATCCTCGCTTAAAGCGCTTTCGCAAGAAAAACGGTCATACTAACTCAGAGAATTCTACGCGCCGCGCGCAAAGCCGCAAGGGGGCGCGACATAAGGAAAAGGCGTCGGTTCGCGCCGACGCCTGGGATTTCGGAGTACTACATCAGATTGACCATTTTGGCGATCGCTTCGAGGAGCGGGCCGCCGAGATCGAAGGAGCCTTGCTCATAGCTCCAGATAGTGCGGCAGAGTTCGCACGCGCCGATCGTCGCCAAGAGGAGGAAGAGGAAGCACGGAACGAGGAAGATCAGGTCTTTTCCGACAAACTGCGTGGAAGGGGCCGTTGCGCCGCCGCCAACCGAGGGCGCCGCGCCGGTATCGACGGCGTTGAAGCTCGGTTCGTCGCCGCCCGTAGCGCCGAAGGTTGGGGACGCGCCGAAATCGGCGGCGCCAAACCCGCCGTCCGCGCCAGAATTATCCTTATCGAAACTGAGACCGCCGAAGGGAGAGCCGGCGTCCGCAGCTTCGGGAACGCCGAAGGGAGAACTCGGGTCGGCTCCGAAGGGAGAGTTGGCGTCGTCGTCGTTCGTCGTGAAGAGGGACGCGGCGTCGGAAGACGCTTCTTCGACGTCGATCGAACGCGATTCGCTCTGAGAATCGCCGCTCGAGGACGCGACGGGAGCGGGGTCTTCCGCGAGCCCGAAGATTCCGTCGGAATCTTCTTCGTCGTCGGAACCGTCGTCGGTGACGAAGGGGTTAGTCGCTTCGGAGGATTTTTCTTCGACGGAGAAGACGCCGGAGCTCATCGATTCGGAAGGATTCGTCGACGCGGCGTCAAGGGTTTGATCGGAGAGTTGGAAAACGCTTTCTTCGGGCGCCAATTCGGTGGCGGCTTCGGAGTCGGCGTCTTTATCGAGATTGAGAACCGCCGCGTCGTTATCGCTCGCGAGTTCGAAGACGCTATCGTCTTCCTTCGCGGGCTCTTCTTCCGCGAGGGTGAGTTCTTCGCTCGCTTGATCGAGTTCGAAGCCGCCGTCGGAATCGCTCATGAGCTCGAGTCCGCTGTCGCCGGAATTGAGATTGAGCCCGGAGCCGGAACCGGAGCCGCCGAGAACGAGATCGCCTCCGGCAAGGTCGACGTCGGAGGAGCCGACCTCGTCGAGAAGTTCAAGACCGCTGTCGCTCGTGGAGAGATTGAGACCGGAACCGGAATCGGAACTGCCGAGGAGTTCGAGTCCGCTGTCGCTGTCGAGGCTCAGTCCGCTGCCGGAATCAGAGCCGGAACCCTTGACGTCTTCGGCAAGCGCGGAATCTTCGCTCGAAAGGATCAAGCCGCCTTCTTCCTTGGGCTCTTCGGCAAGCGTAAGACCACCGTCGGCAGGCTCCTCGGCAAGGGTAAGACCGTCGTCGGCGGGCTCTTCGGCGAGGGTGAGACCGCCGTCTTCTTGCGCGGACTCGGCGGATTCGCTTTCAGAGGAAAGTTCGAACGCGCTGTCTTCGTCGTCGAGGGAGAGATTGAAGGCGTCTTCCGCCGCGTCGGCGACGCTCGCGGCGTCGGCTTTCTGTTCGTTCAACGAGACTTGAAGGTCTTCCCCCGCCTGATCGAACATCGTGTCGAAAGCGGCGGAGTCGGCGAAGGTCGTCTTCTCGTCGTCGTCCTCGGTTGATAGGAGTCCGTCGTTATTGGCTTTTGAACGCTCGCGAATCATGTCGGCGGCCAACTTATCGACTTCTTCCTTGCGGAATTTCCAGTCGGCGCCGTCCTTATACGCGCGTAGCTTACCCTGTTCCCGAAGTCGATTTACTTCGCCGGTCGAAAGACCTAAAACGTCGGCGGCTTTTTGAAGGTTATAGTACATAACGGACTTTTCCTAAAATATATGTGAACGAAAGGACGTGTGATAGCTCCGAGACGAGACGGGGGCCGCTTCGCAAGGACGTCATGCGAAAGTAGACGCGCCGCTCTATCGATTTTCGACCGCGCGCGGCGTGAATTTTAACAAATACTCCGCGCGGGGGATTATGCATATTATACGTTTTTTGAGGCGACAAAGGTTATTTGGAGTCGCCGAGTTGTTCGCGAATCTGCGCGGGGGTCAACCCCTCGCCGTTGAAGTTTTCGAGTTTTAGGTCGAGTTCGAATGAGCGTGTGGCGACCAGCTCGATCGTGCTGTTGACGCCGCGTTCGCGAACCCAGTAGACGCAAATTCGCTTCGTGGTGGAATCGACCAAAACAATTTGCCTCCCACCGGACTCCAAGGGCGAGTCGAAGGCGTATAGGGGGGGCACCTCGAGGGGTCGCGAAAAGCGGGCTTTGCCGGCTCCCGCGGGCGCGACGCTTGGCGCCGCCTCCGCTTCGTAGGCTTGGCGCAGGTCGATCGATTCTTGGTTCGAATCGGGATACAAGGGAGCCTGAGCGCCGACGTTTCGCGAGGTCTCAATCGCAAGGGCGCCAAGCGCGATCCCGACGATCAACGCGCCGAACGTCCTGAACTTCGCCGCGTCCTTGAACAAATTACGCATTTCTCACGTTCCTTCGTTTTGCGTATCTTTGTTAAATTATCTTTCTTTACTATCTTGCTTGATATTTTATACAGACGCAAGTTAAAAATCAATAAATTTCAACAAAAATACCTTATTTTTTCTATTTTACCTTCATTATGTAACAAAAAAACCGACTGTAAAGGGTGGTCATATTGTAACGAATCGGAGAAAGAAACGCAAGATTTCCGCCGCGACGATAATAAGGAAGGGCTCCTCTTCGCTGAGAAAAGGAGCCCTTTTGCCGTAACCGATTCGAGTCGCGCCGAGGGGAATCAACCGCGATACATATGGACGCTCGTGCCTCCCGCGGCGGGAAGATACGCGTGATTCACGTAGTCGGCGACCATGCGGTGCGAGCTGAAGCGCCACGCGAGGGTCGCGATCGAGTTCATCATGAGGCGGATCCATTCGATCGGGAGACCGTGTTCGTTGCGGTTGTAGTAGGTCGGAATGACGACGTTTTCGAGCGTCTCGAGGAGCGCGGCGTTGTCGTTCTCGTCCATCTTGCGCACGTCGGTGTGCGTCTTGCCCGTGCCGATCGCGAACCCGTTGTATCCGTCGTATCCTTCGGCCCACCATCCGTCGAGGATGGAGAAGTTGAGCGCGCCGTTGAGAACCGCCTTCTGGCCGCTCGTGCCGGACGCTTCGAGAGGACGACGCGGGTTGTTGAGCCAGACGTCGACGCCTTGCACGAGGTGACGCGCCACGTTAATGTCGTAGTCCTCGATGAAGACGACGCGGTTCGCGAAGCGCGGATTGCGCTGAACGCGAATCAGACGATTGATCACGTCCTTGCCGATATTGTCCGCAGGGTGCGCTTTACCCGCGAAGATGAACTGGACGGGGCGTTCCGGATTGTTGACGATCTGATCGAAGCGCTCTTCGTCTTGGACGACGAGGAATGCGCGTTTGTATTCGGCGAAACGGCGCGCGAAACCGATCGTGAGGGCGTTGGGGTCAAGGATATGCTTGGCGGCGTCGAGAGCGGCGGAATCGGCGCCGGAGCGTTCGAGCTGGCGACCGAGCTTGCGGCGCGCGAAGTCGACGAGTCTCTTCTTGAGCGCGAAGTGCGTTTCCCAAAGCTCGCCGGGATCGACGTTGTAGACGCCCGCCCAGACTTTCGGGTCGATCGACTCTTCTTGCCAACCGGGGACGCGACGTTCAAGAAGATCCTTGACCTGCGGGGCCATCCATGAGGGAACGTGAACGCCGTTCGTGATGTGCCCGATCGGCACTTCTTCTTCGCGCTTGTCGGGCCAGAGGCAATGCCACATGCGGCGTGTCACGACGCCGTGGAGGTTGCTCACGCCGTTGGCGTAACGCGAGAGCTTCATTCCGAGGATCGTCATGCAGAACTTTTCGGAATCGTCGTTCGGATTGCGTCGTCCGAGCGCCATGAACTGATCGAGGGAGAGTCCCAACGAGGTATAGAGGGGTTCGAGGGTCTGTTCGACGAGTCCCTTTTCGAAGTAGTCGTGTCCGGCGGCGACGGGAGTGTGCGTGGTGAAGACGGTCTGCTGAGCGACGTCGCGGGCGGCGTCGTCGAAGGACATGCCGCAATCTTCCATCTTCTGTCGGATCGCTTCGAGAGTGGCGAAGGAGTTGTGTCCTTCGTTGAGGTGGAGAACGCCGGGGGTGATCCCGAGGGCGCGGAGGGCTTTGACGCCGCCGACGCCGCAAACGAGCTCTTGACGGATGCGCGTGCGCGAGTCGCCGCCATAAAGCGCGTTCGTGAGTTCGCGGTCTTCCTGAGAGTTTCCTTCGACGTCGGTGTCGAGAAGATAGAGGGGCGTGCGTCCGACCATGACGCGGCGAACTTTCGCCTGGATCGAGCCGTCTTTCGTGTCGACCGTCACGGTGATGCGGTTGCCGTCCTTATCTTCGACGGATTCGAAGGGGACGTTTTCGACTTCGGTCGTGATGTAATGTTCGATCTGGTTGCCGTTGGCGTCGATTTGCTGACGGAAGTATCCCTTTTCATAGAAGAGGCCGATAGCGACGAGGGGGACGCCGAGTCCGCTGCAGCTCTTGACGTGGTCTCCCGCGAGGACGCCGAGTCCTCCGGAGTAAATCGGGAGGGATTCGTGAATACCGAATTCGAGAGAGAAATAAGCGACGGGACGCGACCCTAAGACGCCGGCGTTTTGACGCGCCCAAATCGGTCGCTGAGAGACGTAATTTTTGAATCGACGGAAGGCGGCGTCGATGCGCGCTTGAAGCGTCAGTTCGAGGACGCGCTGTTCGAACTCCTCGGGGGTAAATTCGTTGAGGAGCGCAATGGGATTATGTCCAAGTTCGCGCCATCTTTTTGTGTTCAGAAGGCTAAAGATCTCGACAACCTCGGGATGCCAACTCCACCACAGGTTTCGAGCGATTTCCACGCATTTTTCGTAAGCGTTTAAGCTGACGTCATGAACGGAACACTGAAGGTTCATTGACCCATCATCCTTTCTGAGTAACGTAAAATTAAGGGACTGTAAGGGGATCGACGCAGGGTCGACCATCAACGCGCCGGACGCGCCGGGTGGGGAGGCGCAGTCTAGGGGTGAAACGTTTCCCCCAAAAAACGTTTTCTTTCAAAATGTCTAATCATCTAATCGATAATTTTTGGACAAAACGTTAATTTGTCTAGACGTTAAAAGGGACGACGCCGGCAAAAAAGACCTATTTTCTATAAACTTTCAACATTTTTTTGCCGCGGCCCCAAAAGAAGAAACACAAGGAAAAACGGAGGGGAATTGTGCTTGTTTTTGAATAAAAACGTTGCGCTCAGCGGGCTCGTTTCGTGTCAAAAGAGGCGTTTTTGAGGCGTTATTTCTTAGGAAAAAGAGTTATTTTCGCTTTTTTTTCCCTTCGCTATTGAATCACGATTAAAGATTTGTATTATTAGGCGTGTTGTTTTAGCGGCGACACTTGAAAATTTCGCATGAATTTTCGCAAGCGCCGCTCAATTTCACATACTAGTAGATAGGAAGATACGCATGAAAAAATCGACGATCGCGGGCGTCATCGTTTGCGTCGCGGCGGCTTTGACCGCGTCGACGGTCTCCGCTCAAGGCTTTTTCCGAACTTGGCGCAACATGCATGCCCAAAGCATGCAAAACCTCAATGGGATGATTAAAATGAACTCCGTTACCTCGTCATATTTCGGACAGACTCAAGAAGGGGACGTCGTTACCGCTTATACGCTCGTGAACGCCAACGGCGTCTCGGCGAAGATTTTGGACTTCGGCGGCGTCCTCTACGAGATGAACGTTCCGGATCGCGACGGCAATCTCGCCAACGTTTCGTGCAACTATCCGACGGTTCCGGAATATCAGACGGTTCGTCCCTACTTCGGATCGTTGATCGGTCGCTACGGCAACCGTATCGCGAACGGCAAGTTCACCCTTGACGGAGCGGAATATACGCTTCCGACGAACGACGGCCCGAACGCGCTTCACGGCGGTTTGAAAGGTTTCGACCAGAAGATTTGGGACGCGAGCGTCTCCGCCGACTGCAACGGCGCCTACCTCACTCTGAAGTATAAGGCCGCGGACGGCGAAGAAGGCTATCCTGGCAATCTCGAAGTCACGGTCGTCTACTCCCTCAAGACGGACAACAGCTTGACGATCGACTACACGGCGACGACGGACAAAGCGACCCCGATCAACCTGACGAACCACACGTTCTGGAACCTCGGCGGCGCGACCTCCGGCACGATTCGCGATCACGTCCTTCAGATGAACGCGCCGAAGTACCTCCCGACGAACGACACGCTCATCCCCACGGGCGAAGTCGCCTCCGTTGAAGGAACGCCCCTTGATTTCCAGAACGCGAAACCGATCGGTCAGGATATCGACAAGGTGACGGAAGAGCAGTTCCACGGCGGTTACGACCACTGCTTCGTCCTTGCGGAGAAAGCGGCTGGCGAAATGGGGCCGTGCGCGGTCGTTAAGGATCCGAAATCGGGTCGCGTCATGACGATCACGACGACGGAACCCGCGGTTCAGTTCTACTCTGGCAACTTCCTCGACGGCTCGACGGGAGTTGGAAACTACAAGTACGAGAAACATTCGGCGTTCTGCCTCGAAACGCAGCATTATCCGGATTCTCCGAACCATCCCGAGTTCCCGACGACGATTCTCAAGCCAGGCGAGACGTATCGTCACACGACGGTTCACACCTTCACCGTCGAATGAAAATAGACCGACGCGACCCTAATTTGGGTCGTCGACGGGCGAGAGATGAAAAATTTTTCCAAATTTTTCATTTTAATCTACCGTTTCGGCGCGTGTTTTGCTAGTATAGATATTCGCCGGTTCATGACGTCAAAAATGGCGGTCAAACCGGCGGCTGGCGCGCCGCGCGCTAGTCTGTTACTAAAACCTTATGCTAGAAGGAATCACAATATGCCGCTCTTTGAAATTGAAACGCCGGCACACATCGTTATCACTTGGGCCGATGACGCTGAAGGAGCCAAAGCCGTCCTCCAGGCAAACTATCCGACCGAAGAACCGATTCGCGTAACGAAACGTCCGCGCGACGCATGGGTCATCTCCAAGGCCGTACTTGGTATCACCGGAACGGCGGAAACGAGCGAAACCGCGCGCGAATGTCTCTCGAAGGCTTCGGGCGACAAGCTTCAGGCGATCCGCGTCTATATGAATGAAACTGGCGCCGATCTTGAAAAAGCGCGTAAGGTGATCGAGTCAAATATCGTCTACGGCTGGTGAGTCGCGGACGTTAAATCGTCAGAGCTAGGAAGAGACGCAAGGGTGTTGATTTTGCGTCTCTTTTTTATTTTACGTCCGACTCGCGCGCTCCCTACTCCCATTTCGATTCCGCGGCGCCCCTTTCCGCGACTCGAATTAACGGTACAATAACGGAAAATAACGATCGGACGGCGCGGCGCTTGCGGGTTTTCCAAAAAAAATGTTATGACGCCGCGCCCTGGCGTCCGATAGAGAGACGAAGTGCGGACAGGTTTTTTAGCGCGCCGCCCTTGACGCGCGCCTCGTCCTCTCTTCCACGCAGAAGCTTGACCAGAACGGGTCTATTCCATGGGCGAATTACACGAAGAATGCGGCGTCGTCGCGATTTATCATCTCTCAACCGGCAAGGCGTCCCCCCTTTGTCCAGCGGGCGGGCCCGGAGAAGTTTCGAGACTCGTGCCGCGTATGCTTCTGGATTTGCAGCATCGCGGTCAGCTCTCCGCAGGAATTACGTCGTACAACCCGTCGCGTTCGAAACCCCTTGAAACGTACAAGGAAATAGGAACCGTCTCGGAAGCGTTCCATCAGAATCATCGCGATCAGTTCCAGCGGATCATGGACGCGCTCGCGGGGCCTGCGGCGATAGGTCATGTGCGATACGCGACGAGCGGGCGCGACGACGTGAATTACGCGCATCCTTTCGAACGTCCCCATATTAAGAAAAACAAATGGTTTAGCTTCGCCTTCAACGGGCAGTTGGCGAACTACGAAGACGAAAAAAAGAAGCTCTTGCAGCTCGACCCGAACTCTTGTTTCACGCGCAATTCCGACTCTGAAATCTTCATGCATTATCTTTGCGCGGCAGTTAAAGAAGGCGAACGCGATCTCGTGGAAGTTTGCCGCAAAACGATTCTTCATCCGAACAAAACGATCCGTCTCGACGGGGCGTACACGCTCGTCTATCTGAACGCGCTTGGGGAAATGTTCGTCGCGCGCGATCCTCACGGAATTAAGCCGCTCAGCTACGCGTTCGACGGGAACCTCTTCGCGGCGGCGAGCGAAAGCGTCGCTCTCTTCAATCTTGGATTTGAACCGAACGAAATCAAAGACGTTAAGCCGGGAGAAATCGTCGTCGTGAAACCTGGCGCGAAAGAAGTCGTCGACGGGGTCGAGAAGGTCGTCTCGGAGCCGAGCGTGACGGTCGATCGTTACGTTGAGCCGAAGCGTCCCGCGCCGTGCTTCTTCGAATGGATCTACTTTGCGAACGCGGCGAGCATCCTCGACGGCAAGAGCGTCTACCTCGCGCGTCATCGTCTCGGAGAAACGCTCGCGGAGCAGGAGATCGCGAAATACGCGGCCCGACGCGGCGAGAAGATCGACCCCAAGAGCCAAGAGCGTCACGAACTCCTTCCCGAAGAGAAAAAAGATTTGATCGTCGTTCCCGTTCCGGACACGAGCCGCGCCGCCGCCGAAGGAATGGCGTTCCGTCTCGGCGTTCCGTGCCTCGAAGGTCTCATGCGCAACCGCTATAGCGGTCGCACCTTCATCGAAGGAAACGACACGCGCGGTTCGAAAGCGAAGACGAAGTACACGCCCCTTCCGGAGGTTCTCGAAGGGAAGCGCATTCTTCTCGTCGAAGACTCGATCGTCCGTTCCACCACGATGCGCGTCCTCATCGAACGGATCAAAACGATCGGAAAAGCCAAAGAAATTCACATTCGCGTCGCGTGCCCCCCGATCGTTTCCCCTTGCTTCTACGGAATCGACATGTCGACGTACTCGGAGCTTTTCGCGCCGCGTCATCTGCTGCGCAAATACGGGATCGACGGCGTCGACTCCGACGAAGCGCTCGCGCGAAAATGGAAGATGACCCCTGAGATCGAAGACGAAATGGCGAAAGATCTCGGGTGCGATTCGTTGCATTACCTCCAGCCGCGCGACGTCTCGACCGCGCTTCGTATTCCTGGTATGGAACTATGCCAGGCGTGCGTCAACTGGGAGTACCCGACCGAATGGGGCTGTCGCTTGGCGAGCGAAGCGCGTAAAAACTTTATCGAGGGCGTGACAGGACGCACCTACGACTGATCCACAACGCGACGTCGAAGAAAATTCGAAGAGTTTCGACGCGTCGAGGCTCCCGAACTCTCTGGAAGCTTCGACGCGCTTATTTTTTTTACAAAAGCGAGTAAAGGGAGACGTACCATGCCGACAGCTAAGACATTTCACGCGGACAAATTGCGCGTCGTGCTCAGCGAAACGCGCGCCGAATTAGGCCGACGCGCGGGTCGCGACGCGGCGAAAGCGATCGCCGAGGCGATTGACGAGAAAGGCGAAGCCCGAGTCGTCTTTGCCGCCGCCCCGTCGCAGAACGAGACGCTCCAAACCCTCTGCGCCGCTAAAAACGTCGACTGGACTAAGGTCGTCGCTCTCCATATGGACGAGTATATCGGGCTCCCTCCGGGCTCCCCCGCGCGATTCTCGCGGTATTTGAGGGAGCATTGTTTCGGCAAGCTTCCATTTAAGGCGGTTCACTACCTCGATCCGGAAGATCGAGGGGACAGCGTCGAGTTTTTGCTCAGTCGCTACACGACGATTTTGGCGCAAGGGCCGATCGACGTCGTCGTCATGGGGATCGGAGAGAACGGGCACATCGCCTTCAACGACCCGCACGTCGCCGACTTCCGCGACTTCATGTCCGTCAAACTCGTCGACCTCGACGACAAATGCCGACAGCAGCAGGTCAACGACGGGTGTTTCCCATCCATTGAGGAGACTCCGACGCAAGCGATCACCCTCACCGTTCCGACCCTCGCGAACGCCGCGCGTCAAATCTGCGCCGTGCCGGGACCTCTCAAGGCGGAAGCGGTTCGCAAAACCATCTACGCCCCCGTCTCGCCGGAGTGTCCCGCTACCATCCTGCGCACGTTACCCAACGCGACCCTCTACCTCGACGCCGACTCCGCAAGTCTTTTGGATCGAAAATAAACGTCCCTACGCCCGCCCGGTTACCCCGCGACAAAATGAGAAAAGACCGTTCCTCAGCGCCCGTCAAAGCGCTTGCTGGAACGGTCTTTTTCCTTTCTTGACCCGCCGCCTTCTCTCGCCTTCCCGATCGTCAAACCTCTATCGTCGCGCCGACGCGGCACATCCGGCATTGATCCCCCATAATCTCGCGAAGAATCGCCGCGGGAGTCTCCCCCGTGCAGTGCCCCGTATAGTAGACGCTCGGCGTCTTCTTGAGTTCTCGCGCCGTCTCCGCTATCGCCGCGAGATCCTCCGACGCGTAACCCTCCTTCCTCAACAGATGAAAGCCCCCTATCACGACGTCGGGAGCCCCCCCGTAAAGCTCCGCAAAACGATCGAGGACGTTGAGAATCCCGTTGTGAGCGCACCCCGAAAAGAGAACGCGCCGTCCCTCCTCTTCGACGACGAGATATTCCTCGTGTGCGAAATCGTCGGGCGCGACGACCCCAGGCGCGCGCTCTACGGACAACGCCCCGTTGCCGCGCGGCCAAAGACGTCGACCGCGAGCCCCCGCGAAGAGGGAGACCCCCTCCCCGAGCGTCGCCTCGCCGACAATCTCCCGCGCGTTCGCAAGCCTCCCGAGCGCCGCGTCGGAGCCGATATACCGCTCCCCGTGCGTCAACTTCGCGAGCGCCCCGCGCTGATAATAGATCGTCGCGTCGCGAAAACGCGTCCCAAACTCGACCGCGCCTCCCGTATGGTCGTAGTGTCCGTGACTGAGCGCGAGCGCCTTGACGCGCCCCAAATCGAGCCCGAGCCGCTCCGCGTTGCGCCACGCCGCCCCGCTCTGACCCGCGTCAGAGAGCCAGACGTCCCCCCCGCGCGTCTCAATCCAGAAAGAAAGCCCATGCTCGACTTCCAGCTCCGCGCTGACGCGCCGCTCCGACGAATTCTCGATCAGCGTGATTATCTTCATACTCTTCCCTCCCCTTTAACCTATGAAAGCCTTTCTCGACGCTCTATAACGTCGATTATCCGATTGGATTGTCAAGAAATCAAGCTTCGCGGCATGAATAAGGGAACTCGATTGACAATTTCCCGATATAATCGAGATTCATCATAAACTTAAAAAAGCGATCGAATTAGGGAACCTCTGCGCCTATTAATCGCAGTTACGATGAAGCGCGATTGACTGGGAAAAGATCGCGCGAGAGAACTCCGGCTTGTGAATCTGCGTTCACAGGTCGTCGTCGGGGCGCTTTACGCCGGCGAAGAGTTCGACGAAGCGGCGGAGCTTCGCGATAACGCGGCGGCTCACTTCCATGCGGTTCGGGCCCTTCTTCGCAAAGATCGAGACGGGGGGCAAAATCTTGTCGACGTCGGTTCCGTTGCCGGTGACAAGATAGGCGGGGTTGTCGCCGAGTCGCGCGCGGTGGATGACGGAGCGGACGAACCGGCGCGTCTCCGCAGGCTTGAGGCGCTCCTCTTGGATGAGCGCGTCTAGGCGCCTTTCATACTCTTCGTCGACGAGCGCGCGCCATTCTTCGCGCACGTCGAACCCGTTCGCCGCGCGTTCGATATACGTCTTCTCGTCGACGCGGCGCAGGAACGCTTCGAAGAGCTCCTTCTTCGGACGAAGCTGGATATTTCCGCCGATCGTGCGGAGGATCTGTTCCGGCGTGACCTTCGATTTCGCGTCCTTCGGGACTTCATCCGTCGCGTACGCGCGGATCAGGTCGAGGATATACTCCACGTCCGCGTCGATCTGCGAGATCAACTCGATCTCGAAAACCACGTCCGGGGGAAGGGGGGGCGCGGGCTGCGAATTACCCTCCGCGTCGATCCCGTCCCCGACGGGCTGATACTTGTCTTTGAGGCGATAATATTCGTTCTTATACGCGTTGAAATCACCCTCTTCGAAACGGTCCTTCCCTTCGAATTCGTCGAACGCGCACAGGGTGTTGCGCAGACGCAGGATCGAATGAACGCGACCTCTTCCTTTTCCCCGATCGTCTCCGCCCCCGGCTCGAAACGATCCTGGAACTTCGTCGTCAACTCGACGTAACCGGGCTTGGGCTTCCCGTCCTCGTCGACGTAACCGTCCCAGTAGTCCTCGAAGGGGCGCAGAACGACGACGCCCTTCGCGCTCGAGTCCCCGAAGAGGCGCAGCGCGGCGTCGACCTCGTCGCGCAAATCCCGCAGGCACACGATATTACCCTGCGACTTCGTCGCGTTCAGAATTCGATTCGTCCGCGAAAACGCCTGCAAAAGCCCGTGATACCGCAAATTCTTGTCGCACCAAAGCGTGTTGAGCGTCGGCGCGTCGAAGCCCGTGAGGAACATATTCACGACGATGAGCAAATCCAATTCGCGATTCTTCACGCGCGCCGAAATGTCTTTGTAATAATTCGCGAAGTAGCGGTCATTGGCGCTGTAGGAGACGTTGAAAAGCTTGTTGTAGTCTTGAATCGCGGATTCGAGGAAGTTGAACTCTTCGGAGCCGAGTTCGGCGGCGCTTTCGTTATTCTCGTCGTCGATCCAGTTGTTCGCGACCTCGTCGAGGGCTCCGAGCGCGGCGTCGCTGTTCTCGTTCTTCGACGCGCTGAAGATGATCCCGATCTTGAACTCCTTCCCGAACCGATCGCCGAGCTTCTCCTTGAAGGTCTTGTAGTATCGTATCGCGGCGTGAACGTCGCTCACGGCGAGGAGCGCGTTGAACCCATGGAGGTATTTCGCCTCGTATTCGGGGTTTTTCTGGCGTTTGAGGTATTCCGGGGTCACGCGCGTCGTGCGGAAGGGGTACGTCGCGGAATTGCGCATCGTCTTGGCGTCGAAGGTCTTGGTGCTGCCTGCCAGTGCGCTGCCGGTGGTATCATCCGCGATATAGGTGAGAGTGCCGTCTGCATTTTCAATCGCATACCTGATGGTATAGTTCATCAGCGTGTTGGAGCTCCACTTGGCGTAGAGGTTCAGATCGCGGTTGACGGGCATGGAGAAGTTGTACGCCTTTTCCTCACCGGTATCGCTGATGTAGAACCAGCCGACAAAGGTGTACTGACCATTCACGGGGTCTGCCGGCGTAGGAGTTACCGTTGTGCCGTGAGGAACGTTGTCATAAGTGTGGAGTGCATCTTCGCCGTTCTCTAGCGCGTCCTTGGTCTGATACGCCTTGACCGTGTGGGTCTTGGGAACCCACTTGGCGTAGAGGATCACATCGGAGGCGGGCATGGTCATGGTATTCAGGTCAGCCTTGGATCCCTCATAGCAGCCAACCGTGGTGTACCA
>SFIW01000061.1 GCA_004556055.1 Planctomycetaceae bacterium | reverse complement strand
TTCGAAAATACGATTGAAAGCCTGTTAGGCGACGTTTCTCGAGGTGGTGCAATTAAAAATGTTCCTTCTGTTAAAGAGTTAAAAGCGATTACCATCCCGATCCCTCCGTTAGAGGTTCAGTTAGAGATAGTACGAGTACTAGACGCGTTTACGGAGCTTACGACGGAGCTTACGACGGAGCTTACGACGGAGCTTACGACGGAGCTTACGAGGCGTAAGCGTCAGTACGAGTATTACCGAGATAAGTTGTTGAGCTTCGATCCGGGGGTAGCTCCCCTATGTCCTCTTAAAGAAATTAGCGATATTTTAACGGGCTATCCTTTTGACAGTTCGCAGTTTTCGAGGAGTGGTATTCGTCTTCTTCGCGGTATGAACGTCAAGCGAGGAGAGTTGGATTTTTCGGAAGAGAATAACCGTTATTGGAGTTCCGACGAAGGATTTGACGCGTATCATCTTGAAGAAGACGACGTTATTATTGCGATGGATGGCTCCCTTGTCGGGAAAAGTTACGGCTATGTTAAGAAAGAACATCTGCCAGCGTTACTCGTCCAACGTGTGGCCCGAATACGCGCTAACGGAGTGAATCCACGATTTCTCTATCACTGCGTTTCGAACAATTTCACTGATTATGTGGAAAGAAAAAAGACCGGAGGAGCTGTACCGCATATTAGTAAAAAGGACATTGAAGAATTTCAAATCCCTCTTCCGTCGTTAAGGACGCAAGAGCGTCTTGTTCGCGTATTGGACAATTTCGACGCGATCTGCCAAGACCTAGAGATCGGGCTACCCACGGAAATTAGCGCTCGAAAAAAGCAGTACGAATACTACAGAGATCAACTACTAAACTTCGCTCAGTTCGGCGCTATCAATCAATCACTCACTCAACGACAAGCGCTGATTAAGCTTATACAGTATGTCTTTGGTTGTGTGACAATTACGCTAAGCGAAGTCGGTAAGGTTTCAATGTGCAAACGAATTTTGAAATCGGAGACTACAAATGAGGGGGGAGTCCCCTTCTACAAGATAGGTACGTTTGGTAAAACTCCTGACTCGTTCATATCGAAGAACCTATTTGAGAAATATCGCTCTCTTTATCCTTATCCGAATAAGGGAGATATTTTGATTTCAGCCGCTGGTACGATTGGTAGAACTGTAACATATGATGGGGAAGACGCGTATTTTCAAGATTCTAATATCGTCTGGATTGCCAACGATGAGAAAATAGTTTTAAACCGTTATTTGTTCTATTTTTATCAAAAACAGCCTTGGAAAGCCTCCGAGGGCGGAACGATAGCAAGGCTTTACAATGACAATATAGCGCAAACGCCTATAACCGTCCCGACACTTGAAAAGCAGCGAGCGATAGTGGAGCAGTTAGACGCGTTCGACGGGCTTTGCAACGACTTATGCGCGGGTCTTCCTGCGGAGATCGACGCGAGGCGGAAGGAATACGAGTATTATCGCGACAAGTTGTTGACCTTTAAACCGCGCGACGAAGAAGAGTAAACGCCCTAAAAAGGCGAGTCGGTCGAACGCCGAAGAACGCTTTAAGGGGACTCGACTTAGCGCGTTTCGCGCGCTTCTTCGACCCAGGGGGAACGCTTGACGCTCCGCGTACCTTTCGTATAATCCCGAAAAAAAAGACCGCGCCCCGGAGCGGATAATCCGGCGTCGAAAGAGAGAGGAATTTATGAATACGCAGAGTGAACGGGCGACCTGGAGTTCTATTGATTGGCGACCATTTGTCGACGTCATGCGCGACGCGAAGCGCGTCGTTATTTGCGCCCATATTCGACCCGACGGCGACACCCTCGGGTCGTCGATCGCCATGGCGCGCGCCCTCCAAAAGCTCGGAAAAGAAGCCCTCGTCGTCGATTCTTACCCCGTACCCCCCGCCTTGCGTTTCCTCGACCCCGAAGGGCGCGTCGCCCAGCTCGGCGCGCTATCCCCCGAGCAGAGCGCCTTCGTCGAGTCCGCCGACCTCCTCATGGCGATCGACGTGAGCTCCGCCGCACAGCTCGGCCCTGAAGCGACCCAACTCTTCTCGAACTTCCAAGGCCCTTCCGTCGCGATCGACCATCATGAAGTCGGCGATCCCCTCGGAAAGTTCCGTTTCGTCGATCCCGACGCCGATTCCTCCGGGAGCCTTGTCTTCGAGGCGATCGAAGCGCTCGGCGTCCAATGGACTCGCGAACTCGCCTTCCCCGTCTACACCGCGATCGCGACCGACACGGGGATGTTCCGCTTTGCGTCGACGAATTCGGGAACGTTCCGCCGCGCCGCCGTTCTGGTCGACGCGGGGGTTCGCGTCGACGAAGTCTATCGGTTGACGAACGAGCAGGAGTCTTTCGGACGCTTCAAGCTTCTGGGGACGGTCGCGTCGACGTGCGAGCGCTTTATCGACGGGAAGGGCGTCTTCATGCGGCTGACGCAAGAGGATTTCCAACGCGCGGGGGCGATCGCGTCCGACAGCGAGGATCTTGTGAACGAAGCGCTCTCCGTGGCGGGAACCGAGGTCGCGACGATCGCGATCGAACAGCCGGACGGGAGCGTGAAAGCGTCTTTCCGAAGTCGATGCGCGATGAACTGCGCGCTCTTGGCGAAGAGCTTTAACGGGGGCGGTCACCAGAAAGCGGCGGGGGCGACGTTGAAGCTCCCCTTCGAGGAGGCTTGCCGACGCTTTAAGGAGGGAACCGAAGCGCGTTATCATCTCGACTGCGGCAAATGAGTAGGAATTCTGAGGACGAGACCAAGGGGAAAATCGCAAGGTTTTCCCCTTATTTTTTGGGGTCGGCGCGGGAATCGTCGTCAAACGCGTTCTTGTGTTTCACAGAAATACTACGGTAAAATTTTTTAAGAGTTATTGTGTTTCGCGGCGATTGAAATTATAATATACTAAAAGCGCTTCAGAGGGCGAATTGTGGGAATTTTTCATTCCCCTTTCTTCGACGAAGGAGCCCTCGGGACGCGAACCGTTAAGGAACGACGGCTAAAGGTTTTTTATCGGAAGGATTGGGAGCAAAAACGAGATGGCTTGGGTCTATCCGTACGTGCAAATACAAAAAGCGAAGATAGTCGAGGAGGCTCGGACGTAAATGACGCGCGCGGAAGCTCATCGGCGCCAAGAGAGCGTCGCGATACGTCGAATCGAGGGGGACGCGGAGTTTGACGCGGCGTTCGAATTATGGCTGAGCGTGAATTTGGAGGCTCATTCCTTCGTCGACGCGAGGTATTGGCGCGGGGTCGCGGGGTACGTCGCGGAGGCGATGCGCGGCGCGACCCTCTTCGGAGCGTTTGAGGGAACGCGTCTCGTCGGGTTCGTCGGCGTCGTCGGGGAGCGGATCGAAGGGCTCTTCGTCCGCGCGGATCGACGCGGGGAAGGGATCGGCTCCGCGCTCTTGGCGAAGGCGCTCGAAGGAGCGCGGCGCATGGAACTGAGCGTCTATTGCCAGAACGAGCGCGCGACCGCGTTCTATCGGCGGCGCGGATTCGTCGAGGAGGCGCAACGCGTCGACTCCGCGACGGGGGAACGCGAATGGACGATGCGTTGGGAAAGATAAGGCAGACTCGGAGGAGGGAGCGTCGCGAGCCTCTTTCTTTAGACATTAACGGCGTTCTGCGCCTCCGCGCCGCGCGATGGCGAAGGGAAACGCAAAGATTTGAAAATTCCACAAAATTTCAAAAATTTTTATTGTGTTTTGCTTTTATGGGGCCTATAATTATCTCAGATTCCTTTAACGCGCGTTGCGGATTGAATTGCTTCTAACTTTCGTCAAGGACAATTCCTTAGGAACCTGTTAAACGCGAAACGCTATTTAAAAAAAATGGGACTGGAACGGATATTTATGAAACAGCAGTTTGCAGGATTTCACCGAAAAGTTACCACGAACCAAGCGCTCGACTCCTACGCGGATATCGCTCCTCTCTTGTCGCGGGGAATGGTCGATGACGCCAGAACGCTCCTGGGCGAAAAATACCGAATCGGCCCTCCGACCCTTTTCACGAAGAATCGCTCCGTCGTCGCGTACTGGCTCGAAAAGATGGGGGATCTTCAATACGCTTTCTTTAAGGAAGAACGCCGGGAGGAACGGGAGACGATCCGTTCGACGTATCGGAGCCTTGGGGATCTGGTCAAGGCGTTTGTTATCGATCAGAAAGTTCCGCTGCTCGACTCCACGAATCGTTCGCTTCTCCATCACGCGGCGTATTTTCAGCTCACGGAAATCTGCGAGTTCCTATTGGCGCGGAAGTACGATCCCAACGGCGAGGCGAACGGGAACGAGACACCTTCCTACGAGGCGCTCACCGGGTTCGAGTATTTGCCCCTCTATTACGACGAAGAATCGGACCCGTTCCGCGTGAAGGAGCTTTTCAGGACGCTCCTCGACGGGGGCGCGGATCCCGATTTCCCGCCGCAATCGGCGCGGAGCGTGAACGAGCGGATCAGGACGTTGACGAAGTGGTGGAATTTCCTCATGGAGAACGAAGAGGAACGGAAGAAGGCCGATATTCCCGATCTGGAACGCAAGATCGGACTACTCAAGACATGTTACGTCGACGCGCTCGAAGCGCATCGGCGCCAGAGACTCCGCGGGGGGCGTTGACTTACCGCGCGTGGGAGGGCCTTTTGTTGAAGAACGGGCGCGCAAGCCGATTTTTCTAAAAAAATTTTTTCTTTGACCCGTCCCCCGAGACGCGACGTCGGGCGTCCTTTTTGGAGCTCCGTACAATCTCGCGACGCGTTAAAACGGGGGGCGAGGCTCGGCGCCGCGAATCCTTAATTTCGCGCGTTCTCAGCGCGCTCATGATTTGCGCGCTCCGCTTTTTCTGGTATAATGAACGCGACTTTTTGCAGACGCCCGCGAAGGCGTAGAGAACCCCCGGAGAGGAAAGAAGATGATCGACACGAAGAAGGAACAGGAACGCGCGGAACTCTTTAGTTCGATATGGAGCGTGGCGGACGATTTGCGCGGAAGCGTCGACGGGTGGGATTTTAAAGCGTACGTCATCTGCACGATGTTCTACCGGTTCCTCTCGGAGAAGCTCGAAAACGAAATCGACCGGCAGGGAAATTGTCAAGTACTTGACGAGTCAGTACGGGTACTTCATCAAGCCGTCGGAGCTTTTCTGCAACGTGTTGAAGGAAGCGAAGGGCGTCGTCGACGAAAAAAGAGACGAGAAGAAGAATACCGAGCAGAGGGGACGCGCGGAGGAGGTGAACACGAAGCTTGCGGAAGTCTTCCGGCATATTGAGGACTCCGCGAAGGGGACGGAGAGCGAAGCGAACTTCAAGGGCCTTTTTAGCGACTTCGACGTGCAGAGTCCGAAGCTGGGGAATAGCGCGGACGAGAGGATCAAGAAGATCGTCGCGGTTTTGGATAAGGTCGGGCAGATGAAGCTCAAGGGTTCGGATAACACGATCGACCTTTTCGGGGACGCGTACGAGTATTTGCTCAAGATGTACGCGTCGAACGCGGGGAAGAGCGGAGGGGAGTTCTTCACGCCGCAGGAGGTGTCGGAGCTTCTCGCGCGCCTCACGACGCAGGAGCAGCGGAACGTGAATAAGATCTACGACCCCGCGTGCGGATCGGGATCGCTCCTTCTGAAGGCGTATCGAGCGGCGTGCGCGGTGAGCGACGCGCCCGTCGAAGTCTGCGGTCAGGAGATCAACTTGACGACGTACAACATGTGCCGCATCAACATGATCCTTCACGGCGTCTCGTACGACAAGTTCGATATCGCGCGGGAGGACACGCTCGTCTCCCCGAAGCACTGGGATTACGAGCCTTTCGACGTGATCGTCTCGAATCCTCCCTATTCGATCAAGTGGGAGGGGGACAAGAACCCGACGCTGATAAACGACGTGCGCTTTGCGCCCGCGGGGGTTTTGGCGCCGAAGGGTAACGCGGACTTGGCGTTTGTGATGCACGCGCTGTCGTGGCTGTCGAACAAGGGCGCGGCGGCGATCGTCTGCTTTCCGGGCGTCTTCTATCGCGGGGGCGCGGAGCAGAAGATCCGGCGTCATCTCGTGGAGCAGAACAACGTGGACGCGGTGATCGCGCTCCCGGACAATCTCTTCTTTGGGACGTCGATCGCGACGAACGTCTTGGTCTTGAAGAAGAATAAGAAGGACAACCGGGTTCTTTTCGTGGACGCGACGCGCGAGTTCGTCAAGGTCACGAAGAACAACAAGCTGACGGAAGAGAATATCGCGAAGATCGCGGACGTCGTGAAGAATCGCCGCGATATCGAGTACTTCTCGCGCGTCGTTCCCTTCGACGAGATCGAGAAGAACAAATTCAACCTGACCCCTTCGACGTACGTGGAGAAGCCGGACACGCGCGAAAAGATCGATATCGTCGCGCTCAACGCGGAGATCAAACGCATCGTGGCGCGCGAAGAAGAGCTCCGCCGACAAATCGACCTCATCGTCGCCGACCTCGAAGGAGTATAACTCCCCGCGCCCCGAGTCTCAAGTCGCAAAATCTTTTCCCCCCTCCACCTTAACTTCACTCCCTCGTTTCCCAAC
>SFIW01000004.1 GCA_004556055.1 Planctomycetaceae bacterium | reverse complement strand
GGAGGGCACGACGCGTCGCGCAAGTTCTGTCGAACGGCTCTTGGGATCGAGGAACCAGACTTTTTCAGCCGGATAGGACGCCTTCAACGCGGCGGTCTTATCTTCCAAGAGCTTCAGGTATTCGTAATCTTCCAAACTTTCTCGTTGAATCTCCCAGCGAATCGAGTCGATCGGGCTCTTCTCTCCGGGATAGACGACATGCGTGTCGCCGGGCCCATATTTCTCCGTCGGCGGCCCAAAGGGATCGCCTTGCCAGTGGTTGTAACCCCAGTGCAAATAGCCGACGAGATTTTCCGTATAGTTGATCCAGTGGAGTGAACGAACGCGCGCGCCAGGTAGATCCATGAAGCGGTTGGGATAGACTTGTCCGACCGGATGACAGCAGATGTAGTACCAGAATTCTCCCTTGTCGCGACGTTCCTCATAGGCGCTTCGCCATCGGTCAAAGTGGTTGAGTTTGGGAACCCATACGTCGAGTCTATCGTCGAAATTAACGCCTTCGATCGCTTCTATTTGCTTGAGTTCCGGTTCGATCGCGCGAACCTCTTGGGATTTTGCGCGCCAGTCGTCGATTTGATCGAGGAAGGGTTCGTCGGCGATGTGGATCATCGCGCGTTCGAAGAGGCCTTTTTCTCGCAGATGGCGGCAAAGGTCGGTTAGCGCGGGTCTAAGCCAGACAGAGTAGTCGAGCGCGACGTGTTTCTCTTGCGCTTCGTCGTAGAAGTCCGCCTGAGTGAAGACAACCTTGTTTTCTTCGCGGTTGATATACCCGACGGAGGAGAGCTCCAGTCGGTCGAGAACGCCGTATTTTAACGCTAGGTCGAGAAGACGGTCGAAATTGGCGTAGTCGAAAGTCATCGTCCCGTCTTTTTTGATCGTCCCCTTGACCATTTCGCCGGGGCGCCAGAAGCACATGAGGACGTTCTGACGATGTTCGCCCATATTGCGGATGTAATTTTCAAGAATCTGCCAATGTTCTTCCGAGTAGGATTTTACTCCGGCGCGGGATGCTAAGCTGTGGGGATTCCACCAATTCGTCATGTAGAGGGACGGCTTCTCGGGGAGCTCGAAGGGATAGATTTCGAGAGAGACAGGAACCTCCTTTTGGAAATTCGCCCCTTCGATCGACAATGTTCCTTGGTACAGTCCCGGAGCGGTACCCTTGGGCGCGTGAAGCGTGATCCACAGCCCTTGCGAGACGTTCGGTTCAACGGTCAGGGTCGAGAAATCGTTGAGGATATCGGGCATGTCGCAGGGCGCTTTACGGGTAAGAATCGGTTCGGCTCCCGGCGTGTTGTGAAGTAATTGAAGCGCGTCGACCTTGCGGACGCGAATCTTTTCGGCGGAAATTACGGTGTCTCCGTTTTCAGAGCGTAAATCGGAGATCTTGACCGTCAGGTCGGAAAGGGGCGCGTCGGCGCGTAGTCCAATCTGGGCGGATTCGTATTCGTTGGCGGCGCAACGCATCTGAATCGAAGTTTGAACGCCGACGGGCGTGTCAGGAAAGACTTTTTCGCATACGTCCGTTTGCCAGAGATCGAGCGTTTGCGCCGAGAGTTGCGCCGCAGCGGTCGAGGCGACGAGCGCAAGGAACGACGTCATGAGCGCGCGATAGCGTTTCATTAGCAGACTCCTTAACTAAGAGGTGAAAAAGGGCGCGAATAAGGGATTCGCGCCGCGATAGGGGATGAGATATAAGAACTAGTTGAGCGCCTTAAAGACGCGCGTTGTTTTGGCGGTATCGTCGCCTAGAGTAGCGACAAATTCAAAGACGTGATCTCCTTCCCACTTCCAAAACGCTTTTCCGAAGAAGCCGTCCTCAGAGACGGGAATTTCCTCGCCGTTGATCGTCACTTTGGCGCCTGGCGTCGTGATTCCATAGAATTCGTAGATGACGACTCCGACGTGTGAGGTCGTTCGATCTTCTGGGAAACTGCGGACGATTAAACGGACGGGGCCGTCGACGTTCCGAATCTCGTTGACGATTTCCCGTCGCGCTTCGTTCACGACGTTATAATCGAGCGTGGTTTCCGTCAAAGAGGGGACCACGCGACGCGCGATTTCCATCGGTCGGGCGTTTGGTTCGAAGAACCACGCTTTATCGGGATCATACTCTTCCTTGGCAGCCGCTAGTTTTTCTTCGAGCAGTTTGAGATACTCGAAATCTTCGGCGCTCTCGCGTTGCAATTCCCAGCGGATCGAATCGAGAGGCTTTTTATCTCCAGGATAGACGATATGCGTGTCGCCAGGGGGAAGATTGTCCGCAGGAACCCCGAACGGATCTTCTTGCCAATAGTTGTATCCCCAATGAAGATATCCAACGAGATTTTCGCTGTAGTTGATCCAGTGAATGACGCGAGTTCTCACGGCAGGGAGATCCATGAAGCGGTTGGGATACGCCCTTCCGACGGGCTGATTGCAGATGTAGAACCAGAATTCCCCTTGATCTCTTCGCGCTTCGTATGCAGAACGCCATCGATCAAAATGAGTAAGCTTGGGAACCCAAACGTCAAGAAGACCGTTGAAGTTGACGGATTCGACGGCGTCTATAATCTTGAGCTCCGGTTCGATGGCGCGAAGTCTTTGAGCGCCCTCGCGCCATGATTCCATGTCAGGAAGATAGGGTTCGTCGGCAAGATGTATCATCGCGCGTTCGAAGAGTCCTCTTTCGCGCAGATGGTCGCAGAGCGCATGTAGGACGGGGGCGAGCCATTCCTCGGAGTCAAGCTCGACGGTCTCGTTCTTGGCTTCGTCAAAGACGGAAGCGCGGCTATACTCAATCTTACGCGTTTCGCGGTTGAGTCCTCCGATATGCGTGAGTTCGAGTCGTTCAACGACGCCGTATTTCAGCGCAAGGTCGATGAATCGGTCGAGAATAGAAAAGTCAAAGCTCCACGAAGAGTCGGCTTTTCGCGTCGCTTTGAGCATATATCCCGGACGCCAATCGCAGAGAACGACATTTTGACGATGGTCGCGCATGTTTTGGAAGTAATTTTCCAGAATCTCCCAATACTCTTCCGTGAGTTCTTGCGTTCCATGACGCGAAGCCACGAAGTAGGGGAACCACCAGTTTGTCATATAGAAATGGCGCGTGTCTGAAAGTTCAAAGGGGAACACTTCGAGCTCTAGCGGAACCGTTTTGAGTTCTTCGCCATATTTCAGGGAGAGGGAGCCGAGATATTCGCCCGACGGCGTTCCTTTAGGGACGTAAAGAGTAATCCAGAGCCCCTTCGATTCGTTTGCCTTGAGGGCGACGGGAGCGGGTTCGTAGAGTACGTCGGGGATATCGCACGGGGCTTTTCGTACGACGAGATCTTCGGTGAGCCACGCGTCGGTGTTTTTTTCTAGATGAATGGTTCCGATTTCTCGCGCGCGTAAATTATCTGCGGCGATTGTCGCGTTTGCGGAATCGCATTGCAAATCGGAGATCGAAATTTGAATTTCCCCGACGTCGACGTCGGAATGGAGCCCAACAAGCGCCGATTCATACTCATTTGCGGCGCAATTCATTTGGATCGTCTTTTCTTCTCCCGGAAGGGAGTCGACGAAGATTTTTTCACAGACGTCCGTTTGCCAAATCTTGATCGATTGCGCGACGCTTGCCGAGGGTTGAACCAAGGGGAAGATGGTCGCCGTTAAGATCAAGGCGAGGAGACTACGATGTTTCATGAAAGCTCCTATCATATCGTGTTCTCTGGTTGTGAAACGAAGTCGAAACGAGTTCTCGAATAATTTTACTCAAGTAGCGTATCGTTTTCAATTTGCGTGGGAGAGAAGTCCCACTTGTTTTTATCAAGGAGGGGTTCATAATTGAAGAGAGGCTCTTGAGGACGATACGCGCGTAGAGCGTTTGCGCGTCGTCGATCCACGGGAGCGTTTAGCGATACATTTCAGAGCGTTTTTACGCGATTAAGGAAGAAACTATGACGGTAGAACGTTATCCGCATCTTAAGGCCACCGATCCAGAAATTTACGATTTGATCCAGAAGCAGTCGAAGTTTGAGGCTTCGACGCTCAAGATGATCGCGTCGGAAAGTTACGCGATAGAGAACGTCCTCGAGGCGTGTGGTTCGACTCTTACAAACAAGTATGCGGAGGGTTATCCTGCCGCGCGTTATTACGAAGGAAACGAGTATATCGACGAGATCGAGAATCTCGCGATTTCTCGCGGTAAGGAACTCTTCGGCTGCGAACACATGAACGTTCAGCCTTATTCCGGTTCTCCCGCGAATAGCGCCGTTTATCGCGCGCTTCTGAAGTACGGCGACAAAATTATGGGCGTTCCGGTTTCCGACGGCGGTCACCTGACGCATGGTTGGAAGGTAAGCTTCTCCGGCCAAGATTTCCAGCAAATTCCGTATCGTCCGAATCAAGAGACGGGCCGTCTCGACATGGATGAAGTTCGTGAAATCGCGAAGCGCGAGCGTCCGAAGCTCATTTGGGCCGGTATGAGCGCGTATCCTTTCAAGCTTGATTACGCGGCGTTCGCCGACATTGCGCAGGAAGTCGGCGCGTACCTTGTCGCCGATATCGCCCACATCAACGCGCTTATCATCGCGGGCGTTCATCCGGATCCGGTTCCGTATTGCGACGTCGTGACGAGCACGGCGCACAAGATGCTTCGCGGTCCTCGCGCCGGTTTCTTAATGTCCAAGATCGAAGACCGCTATCATGAACAGTATCATCCCGAGAGCAAGTGGAATCTCGCGCAGCTCCTTGATCGCGCGGTTTTCCCCGGTCTTCAAGGCGGTCCTCACATGCACGCGGTCGCGGCGATGGCTTGCGTCTTCAAGTATGCGCAGACTCCTGAATATAAGGAATATGGCGCGCAAATCGTTAAGAACGCGCAGGCTCTTTGCGCCGAACTCGAAGCTCTTGGTCGTCCGATCGCGGGCGGCGGGACGGAAACCCACCTTCTCCTTCTCGACTTCCGCAAGGAAGAATTCACGGGTAAGGACGCCGCGAAGGCTCTTGCGAAGTGCGGTATCATCGCGAACTTCAACATGGTTCCCGGCGACACGCGCTCTCCGTTCAAGACGAGCGGCGTTCGTCTTGGAACTTCCGCGCTTACCAGCGTCGGCATGAAGGAAAAGGACATGAAGAAAGTCGCCGAATGGATCGATCGCGTCTGTACGCACATCAACGATATCGACTCCGTCGCGCCTCAGATTCGCGCTGAAATCGCGGAGTTCTGTTCTGGTTTCTCTTTCCCTGGTACGAACGCGTGAAAATCGCGTTTACTACGACGGAGCCTTGACTTTGGACGAACAGCAGAGGATGAAATGACAGAACTTGAGATTCTCGAAAACCGAGCCGATGGGAACGACCCCGAGGCTATCTGCGAACTCGCGTGGCGTTATCGTCAAGGCGACGGCGTGGCGCGCGACGACGCGAAAGCATTCAAGCTCTTTGAACGCGCCGCGTCGATAGGAGATCTCGTCGCGCTTAATCACTTAGGGCTCTGTTATGCCGACGGAGTCGGTGTGAAACGCGACGACGCGCTCGCGTGTCGCTATTATCGTCAGGCTGCGGAAAAGGGGCTTGCCGCCGCGCAGAATAATCTTGGTTGGGCGTATCTCAACGGTCTCGGCGTGAAGAAGAGCGCGGGCGCGGCGACGCGATGGTTTCGAAAAGCCGCCGATCAAGGTTTGACTCAGGCGCAAAATAATCTTGCGTACTGTTATCAGCATGGCGTTGGCGTTAAGAAAGATCCTGCGGAAGCGAATCGCTGGTACCAAGCCGCCGCCGAGGCGGGATTGACCGAAGCTCTCGTTAATCTTGCGTGGAATTACATGACGGGAGTCGGGCGTCCGGTCGACTATCCCGGCGCGGCGAGACTGCTTGAGAAGGCCGTCGCCGCTGATATTCCTAGCGCAAAGAGCAACCTCGCGTATTTGCTACGAAACGGCCTAGGCGTCGAACGAGATCTTACTCGCGCTTTTTCCCTCTATAAAAGCTCGGCGGATCAAGGTTTTCCGGAAGCTTTCGGACCTCTTGCCGAATGTTATGAATTTGGCGAAGGCGTTCCCGAGAACGCGTACCTCGCGTTGCAGTATTACAAGCGCGCCGCTCTTGCGGGGGACGCGCGCGCGGCGCAGCGCTGTCGAGAACTCGCTTCCGTCGAGGCGCGTCCTTTAGCGTCGTCTCTTTCCAGAAATCCTGAAAAGAAGACGGAACACATCGATTTTAGCCTGCGCGACGCTCTCGCCAGGAAGGAGAACGCGGAAAGACGCGCGGCGTGGAAAGCGCAGAAAGAAAAGGAACGCCAAGAGAAGGCGAAAGACGCTAAGTAGCGCGCCTCTCGTATCCTAGAGAATAGAAAACGCGACGTTTTGCGGCGTCGCGTTTTCTATTTGATTAGCGCGGATAAAGACGACATTGGAAACGACATGCGTCTCCTTCGCAACGATATGTCGGCAGTTCGTCGACATTCATCCGGAGCGCTTGCCACGCAAAGTCGACCATCTTTTGCGAGGCGCCGCAACATGGGGCGCGATCGTATTGAATATTTAATGCGTTGCAAAGATCGCGCGCTTCGACGTCGAGATCGTAAATCGTCTCCATATTTTCAAAGAAAAAACCGATCGGAACGACCAGGACGCGCGATAACTCCTTATTTTCACTAACGTACTGCGATAAGAATTCTCGAACGTCGGGGCCGATCCAAGGAATATGAGGAGAGCCGCTTCTGCTCTGGAAGGCAAGAGCGGCGTCGAGCCCGCGCTTTTTCAACGCGACGCGCGACTCCGACGACATTTGTTTCGCGACGGCGTCGGGCCCCAAGACTAAGGATTCGCTAGGGAATGTCGGCTCCTTGATCAGCGCGTCGCGCATTAGTCCCGCGCATGCAAGAGATTGAAGAGACGCGTGTAAAAGTTGACGACGATAAGAAGCGAGCTTCGCGTCTGTTTCAGGAATGGAATGCGCGGTGAAGAGAATGAGCGTTTTGCCCCCTTTCGACGCGTTCAGCTTTTCCGTAATCGTTTGGGCTACGCTTTCGACGAAGGCGCGCGTTTCAAAGAACGGGGGAAGGCGACGAATAGACGCGGAAGCGACGTAACTCGGCGTTAGCATATTGAGCGCGTCGCGCGTGGCGTCAAGATACCGCCTGCAACTTTGCGGGGAGCCGAAGGCGGAACTTGCGAAGACTAGGACGCTTTTGACGTTGTCGCGCTCGATTTGCTCGAACGCGTCCTGTAAGAAAGGAGGAGCGAAAAAGTTTCCCCAGTATGTCTTAACGGGGATTCCCTCATGAACGGAACGCTTGGAAATAGCGTCGAGAAAGCGCCTACATTCCCCCGGTAAGGGACTCTTCCCGTCAAATAATCGATACCGCTGCGTTACGGCGTCGCGACGCGCTTGTGGAATATGTTTTCCCGCTAGGACGCGATCCAAAAAAGGTTCGATATCATCAATTCCCTCCGGGCCTCCGTAGGACGCCAATAGGAGCGCCTCAAACATCTTCTTTCCCTTTCTTTTTAATTATTCGCGTAGTGATGGTGCGTCTATATTTTGTTCTACTTTTCGTAATAGACAATATCGAGCGGAAGAAATGGCGTTAGTTGACGTCGAAAACGAGACTCATAGAATTATCGTAAGCGTCTCGAACGCGACGCGCTTTACTTGTCTTTAATCATTCATGATCGCATATATAGGATATCGCCATGTCTCACCCCGAATTATTTTTCGACGAAGTTGCGGAAACAATGTCTCAGGACGAGCTTATTAGCCGTCAAAACCAAGCGCTCAAAGAGAAGGTTCGCTATGTAATGGCGAATAACGCGTATTTTCGCACCCTTTATCGGAAGGCAGGAATCGTTGCGGAAGATTTTCGCGGACTGGAAGATATAACGAGTCTTCCGATCATCGCGAAGGCAAATTTTCGGGAAACATATCCTCTTGGAATGTGTTGCGTTCCGAAGAATCAAATTCGCGAGATGCATATGTCGAGCGGCACGTCTGGCACCCCGGTTGTTATGCCGTACACACAGGCGGATTTGAAGCAATGGGCGAGTTGTATGGCGCGTTGTTATCGAATGGCAGGGGCGCGTGTCGGCGATCCGATTCAAATCATGCCCTCCTTCGGCCTTTTTAACGGCGGTTTTGGAATGTATCACGGCGCAAGAGCGGCGGAGCTCTTCGTTATCCCAACAGGGTCTGGAAACACCGAACGCCAAATTCGGCTGGCGAAGGATTTTAACACGCGTATTTTTACGGCGGTCATCTCCTATACCACGCGCATTATCGAAGTGATGGAAAAGATGGGCGTCGAACTTCCGAGTCTTGAGATCGGTATCTTTGGCGCGGAGACGGTGACTGCGGCGATGTGCGAAAAGATCCGCAATCGTTTGGGAATGGACGTCTTCAACATCTATGGCATGACGGAAACAGGAGGCGTCGGTACTCTCGGTATGGACTGCCAGGCGCACGACGGAATCCACGTTTGGGAAGACCAATACTATCTCGAAGTCGTCGACCCCGTGACGAAAGTTCCAGTTCCTGACGGACAGCTTGGCGAACTCGTCGTGACGTCGCTAACGCGCGAGGCGTTGCCTGTCATCCGCTTTAAGACGGGCGACCTGACGCGCATCCTTTCTCGCGAAAAATGCGCTTGCGGGCGCACCCATCTGCGCATTGATCGCATTTCTGGACGAACGGACGATATGCTCATCGTCAAGGGAGTTAATTTCTTCCCGTCTCAAGTGGAGCAGGCTCTCTTGGAAATTCCAGGGGTTCATTCGGAATATCAGATCATCATGGAAGAAGAGAACGGAGTTTGCGACGTGCACGTTCTCGTCGAGGCGGAACCGGGAGTCACGGGCTTTGTCGTTGAAAAAAAGCTTAAGGAACGCCTCGGTTTTTCACCGAAGGGAGAAGTTCTGCCCGTCGGCGCTTTGCCGCGAGTCGACGGCAAGGCAGTGCGCGTCATTCGTAAAAAGTCCTGACGCGTTCTTCTCCAAGAAATGAAAACGGCCCGACGCGCGATCGACGACGAGCCGTTCTTTTTTTTCTCAGTCCCTAGTATCTTCCGGACTGCGTCTTGGCGTTTGCCGTCGTCGCTTGACGCTGCTGAGTCGGCGCGTTTCCTGCGGCGTACGCTTGCTCAGGCATGGCGGCTTCCTGGCGCATGATTGAAAATTCTTCTTCGCGAACCTCTTTTGTCCATCCAGGTTCCACCGTGCCTTCGATTTTCCACAATCCCTTATTAACGGAGACATTTTTGAAGGTCAAATCGGTGCGACTCTTACCGTTGACGCCAAGTCGACGCATGTAGGTGGGCTGCAAATCTTTCAAACCTAGAATAACGGTGATCGATCGGAACTGCTGCGCGTCGCGAGCGTATCGAGGAAAGGCTTCGATCCAGACTTCGTCTTTTTGCTTATTGGCAGGGGTGATAATCCGCATGTAGAAACGATCCTTGAGAGAATCGGCTTTCGCAACGAAGAAAAGTGGAAACTGACCGTTGTCCATCGTCAGATCCATGTCCTGTTCTTCCGACGCGACAGGGAAGACGACGACTTTCTTATTTTTGTAGTCATACTGGATGAATTCCTTACTATTAAGGACGATCATCCATTCATTTTGCCCCTCTTTCCACTCGCCTTCGGGCTTCTCATCGGTGTAGACAAACTCTCCGCGAATGTGATACATGAGCTTGTTGGGAGAAATAAAGCGGAATTGTCCCCATGTGTGGGCGACAGGTCGTTTAGAATTCTGTTGCAAAACGCCGTCAAATTCTCGCATATGGACTTCGCAAGAAACCCTTTTCACGTTCTTTCCGAATTCTTCCCATCTGACGAGAAAATCGTTCAGTTGATTGAGTTCTTCTTCGGTTGGCTTGTAAGTTTCCGGAGCGGGAACGATGGCGCTTGAGATTTCTCCGCCAACATATCCTCCTGAGGGAACGCCTTGCCCTGGAACGTTCTGAGCGGGAACCGTTTGAGCAGGAGCGCCGACGGTTTGAGCAGGCGCAGTCTGTCGCGTTTGCTGAGCGTTCGCTTGCATCGCGGTGTTGTTAATCCGCGTCGTCGAGTTTGCCGAGGGGAGGGCTTGACGCGTCGTTTGACGGTTCGTCGCGATTCCTGGTTGGGCTTGCGCGGAATTTTTTAGCGTTTGCTGAACGGGGGCTCCACCGTTCGTTTTGGTTTGAACATTTTGCGCTGGGGCGACGTAATCGCCAAAGCCTTGAGCGTGAGCGTTCCCTGCCGTTGTAAGGATTAGGAGCGCGATCGTCGACCAAACGACGTGTTTTTTATCCATTTTTTTCTCCTACCTGCGTCGTTCATTCAGAGAATGAAGAGCGAACGAATCATCCCTGAACAGTTTCGGATATATTGCAAGTTCTAAATCAAGCGCCGAGCGTCGCACAAGGCCTCATAGAACGCTTACGCCATGTTGAGAAGAAGGCTTTAGGCCTTCGAGACAAGGGTAACAACTTAGCGGGGTGATGTAAAGAGTAGTTTTCAAAACGCCGATTCTCCTTTTTCTCGATAAAAATTTAGAAAACCCCCTTGCGAACGGCGAACAGAGCCATATAATCATCTCTGTAATTTGCATGGAGGATATGCGAATGGTTAGCAACCTCATTGGAAATGAGGCGCCCCTTGCTGGGGTTGCGGGTTCGAGTCCCGTGTCCTCCGCTTCAAGCCGAACTGAAAAGTTCGGCTTTTTTATTTCTTGTTTTTATCTTCCTCAACGGATATACTTACGTCTGTTACGACGAGACGTTTCGTCGACGATTGACGATTTCTATTGGAGGATCATATGAAACGATTTCTGGGCTTTCGCGTTTTGTTAGGATTGACGGTCGCCCTCGCTTCCTGCGCGCTTCTTAGCGCCGTTGAACCATCGGGAATTCCTGCGGAGGTAACTGAGTTGATAACGGCGCCAGAGACGACGTTAAAACTATGGCCGAGTACGCCTCCTGGCGGAATTCCTGAAGGAATAGGCGAAGAGAAGTGGACTCCGGGAAATGAAAATCCTCCTATCGTGCGCGTCGGAAACGTGTCTATTCCAACTCTTGGCTTCTATCCTGCCGAGAATCCTAACGGCGCTTGCGTCGTGATTTTCCCAGGCGGCGGTTTTGAAATCCTTGCGTACAATCTCGAAGGGACGGAAATCGCGCAGTGGCTCAATAGCATCGGCGTTTCCGCAGTTATCGTGAAGTATCGAGTTCCGCGCCGCGCGGGTCTTCCGAAGCATTATGCGCCCCTTCAGGACGCGCAGCGCGCGATTCGTTTAACGCGCGCTCACGCGGAAGAATGGGGGATCGATCCGTCTAAGATTGGCGTTCTTGGCTTTTCCGCTGGCGGGCGTCTGACGGTTGCCGCCGCGCTTGATTACGATGTTAAGACGTACGATCCGATCGATGAAGCGGACGAATTGAGCGCGCGTCCTGATTTCGCGATTCCGATCTATCCGGCGTACCTGATGGACGACGAAAGAGATATGAAAGCGTCGACGCCCCTTTCCGACGAGCTTAACATTCGCGAAGGTCTCCCTCCGTTCTTTATCTCCGTCGCAGGGAACGACGAGAACCGTCCCGCAGCCGCGGCTCGATTCTTCATTCAATTGAAGGAAGTTGGGGTTCCGTGCGAACTTCATATTCCCGTTAAAGGCGGTCACGGTTACGGTTTACGTTCTTACGGCGGAGTCGCTTCCGAGTGGGGATCCAATTGCGAGAAGTGGATGCGCGCAATGAACATACTCCCTTGACCTTCCCTTGTGATTTTTATAATTGGATTTAGACGACCGTCGCGTCGCGCGACGCGACGATCTCTTGCCCTGAGTTTTCGCAGGTTAATCTATGAAAGGATGATTAAGCAAGGTGACAAAAATGACTGACGTCGAACCTCATGAAGGCCGTCCTTCCAAGATCAAATTGCCCTTCTATACGGTAGGCGAGGAGATCGCCAACGCGATCACTCATGGCATTGGGGCGCTGCTTGCGATCGCGGCGTTAGTTTTGCTAATCGTCCGCGCGGCGACGCAGGCTCCCGTCGGGTATGCGGCGGGGTACGTCGTGGGATATACGCTCTTTGGCGTGACGCTTGTGCTTCTGTATTTGACGTCGACGCTCTATCATTCGCTGCCTCGTAACGGCGCGAAACGCGTTTTTGCGAGCCTTGACCATTCGGCGATTTTTCTCCTTATAGCCGGATCCTATTCGGCTTATTGCCTGGGTCCTCTCAATAGTTCGATGGGTTGGTGGCTTTTTGGCACGATTTGGGCTCTTGCGGCGGTTGGCGTAACCGCATACTCGGTTTATGGAAATCGTGCGCGGTGGTTTACGTTCTGTCTTTATCTTGTGATGGGATGGTTTTTGATCGTCGTAGGACGTTCCGTCTATGAGGTTTTGACCTCTCTTTCCTGGTTATTCCTTGTTCTAGGGGGCGTTTCCTATACAGTCGGTTGCATCTTTTTTGCGATGAAGAAGGTGCGATGGATGCATGGCGTCTGGCATCTTTTCGTGCTAGGGGGGAGCATCATGCACTTTTTCTCGCTCTACTGGGCGTTTTGATAAAGGGAGAAGGGGCTTTAAGGGGCGTTTTTTAGTATGAAATTCGTTTCGCCCCCCTTGCCCTGGCGACGTCTCCATATAAAATAAAGGTTCGTATGAGCATGTTTCGCGCGCATGATTGCGCGCGTTTTGTGCGTTTGGTGTTCTCCGCGCTCTTCAGCGGGGAACGAGTCACGCAACTTTTAAGAGACGAAGGGCCTTCAAATGCCTAAAATTAAAACTCATAAGGGAGTTGCCAAGCGTTTTCGCGTCACCGCTAACGGTAAAGTTAAGCACCGACACAGCGGAACGAGTCACTTGGCGTGGCGTATGACCTCTAAGCGCGTCCGCAACCTTCGCGGTACGGATCCTGTTAGCTCGGTCGAAGCCAAGAGCATCATCAAAGCGCTTGGAAAAGGCGGTCTTTGATCGACTCTCGACGACGTGCCATGACGCGTCGCCCATTGTCCGACTTCTCTTCTGATTCGCGTTAAGAGAGCGGTCGGTTTCTGAAAACTGGTCGTTAACGTCGCGTTACTTTTTTGAATATAGCGGGACCTGATTTTCGTTGAATGTCGGAATCATACGCGGACGATTGAAGTTCAATCGATTGATTTCGGTAAAACTAAGCCAATTTTAAGGAATTTTGTAATGAGAGTTACAATAGCTCCAGCTCGTAGACGATCGAAGAATCGACTTTTCAAGCGCGCAAAGGGTTTTCGCGGCGGTCGTAGTAAGCTTCTGCGCACAGTAAAAGAGACGGTGCTTCGCGCCGACGTTTTCGCGACTCGCGACCGTCGCGCACGAAAACGAGATTTCCGTCGCCTTTGGATCATCCGTATCAACGCCGCCGTTCGTATGCGCGGTATGCGCTACAGCGAATTCATCAGCGGTTTGAAGAAGGCTAACGTCGTTCTTGACCGTAAGATGCTCGCCGACGTTGCCGTTGCCGATCCCGTAGCTTTCGATAAAATTGTCGAAACTGCTAAGGCCGCCCTCGCCTGATCTTGAAAAAGACCTCAGGATGATAAGATCGCGTTGAGAACTTTCGTTTGTGTATTTAGTTCTTGCCTTCTGAACTTGTGCGGTCTTGTATGTCTAGGTTTTGAGCGACGCCCCTTTGCGAGCGTCGCCTTTTGTTTTTACCCCCCTCTTTTAATGTATTTTACGATCCAGTCGTTTGACTTTGCGCGTCGAGCCGTATACAATGATCGTACGTCTTTGTGTTTATGTACCGCGCTTTGATCGAGAAAGGATCGGAAAATGTTTCAAATGCTGGCAGGGGAGCTTGTTGCGCGGGCGCTCTATCTGGTTTTTCCCGGAATTTTTCTTTTCTTTCTTTTGTTGGCTGTCGTCTTCAAAACGTATCCTTCGAATCGAGCGATCCTTCTTCTTTGCGTCGACGTCTTCATTTCCATAATTTCCATGATTTTAGAAAACGCGTTTCCGCCTTTTCTAACCTATGGCGTTGATCTTCTCGTCTTATCGCTCTTGATCGCCGATTGGATCCCGCTCCTGAGAATCAGTCGCGATATCAACGCGCGGCGAGAGACGGAAAGCGTCGCCGCGCTGGGGCGTCCTCATCCCGTAACGATCGTTGTCGAAAATCATGGTCGACGAACGGTTCGTTTTGAGATGACGGACGATACGTCCGCGTATGCGACGACTCTTCCTCCCCTTGAAACGCTAGAAGAATTATCGCAGGATCAATTCCAAGACTTTTCGTCGAGAAAGTTGGAGAATCCATATGCGCACTCGCGGTTTCGTATGCGCTTTCTTGGAGGAAATTCGAAAGAGTCTTTTTCGTATCGACTTTTGTGGAATAGTCGCGGAATCTATACTTTCGAATTTGTCGCGCTACGCTTTTTGGGCCCTTTAGGGCTTTGGAGGCGTTATAGGAAGATTCCTTGCGCGTCGGAATTTCACGTGTATCCGAACCTCTGTCAACTTGCGCGTCAGGATCTTTGGGCGCGAAAAAACGAACTCCTTATGCCGGGGGTGAGACGGTCGCGTCGCGTTGGTCAGGACGCCGAATTTGAGCGATTGCGCGATTATACGACCGACGATCAATATAAATTTATCGATTGGCGTGCGACGGCGCGTCGCAACAAGCTGACCGTACGGGACTTCCAGACTTCTCGAAATCAACGCGTTATTCTCGCCCTTGACGCCGGGCGGATGATGATGAACTGTTCAAAGGGTCTCTCTCTCTTTGACGGGGCGCTTAACGCGACGCTGGCGCTCGCGTACATCGCCCTTCGACAAGGGGATGAAGTCGGTTGTCTCGTCTTTTCGAACGAAGTCAAACGCTTTATTCCGCCCAAAGGTGGCGCTTCGCATATAAACTCAATTATCCGCGGCGTTTTTGACATTTTTCCCGAACAAGTCGAGTCTCGTTACGATCGCGCCTTCGGTTACCTGAAAACACATTCGCCTAAACGCGCGCTCGTCGTTTTGGCGACAAATGTTCTCGATCAACGTAATGCGGATCAGACGCGTCAGTGTCTTGTTAATCTTTGCGGCGCGCACCTTCCTCTGGGCCTCTTCCTCCGCGAACATTCTCTTTTTGACGCCGTCGAACGGTATGAAGACCTTGATCGCGAAATACGCGAGGGCGCGCTGATGAAGAAATCCTTTGCGGAGAGCCGGTTGGCGCTCTATCAGGAGCAGTATCGCGAGCAAGAGCCAGTCGATGAAATAGAACGGTATTTTAAAAATGACGGAGACGTCTTATCGCAACGTCCCGAGGACGTTTTCTTCCGCGCAGGAGCTGCGGCGGAGATCCTTAATTGGCGCCGGGAAACGCTTATCAATCTTGAAGCGCGTGGGGTGATGACGCTCGATGTTTTTCCAGAATGTGCGACGGCGCCTCTCGTGAACAAATATTTAGAGATCAAAGCTCGTAGTCTTCTGTAACGAGCTACCAGCCCTTTATTTGGGAATGTAAGGAGAAATCGATTTATGAAACGACTTATCAAGGCGGCGACCCTGTGCTTGTGCTACGCCGCGCTAAGCGCCGGCGCATTTGCGCAAGACGCGCCGCAAAAGGCGATAACGATAGCGAAAAGCGTTGAAGCGCTTTCTAATCCAGTGGGAGTTGATTCGACGACCCCGCGCTTTTCCTGGATTACGGAGGCGCCTGGAACGCACAATAAGAAACAGTCGGCTTACCAACTTCTCGTGGCGTCGAGTCCCGAGAAGCTTGCGAACAACGAAGGCGATCTTTGGGATACTGGAAAGGTTCAGTCCGAAGAGTCGAATTTCGTTTCTTATGCCGGCGCCCCTCTCGAGAGCTTGACTCGATATTACTGGAAGGCGCGCGTTTGGGACGAACAAGATCAGCCGACCGATTGGTCCGCTCCTTCGACGTGGGTTCAAGGAATCGTTAAGTCTGAAGACTGGCAAGGGGAGTGGATCGCTCAGGGTAAAGAAGCGCGCCCCGACGTCGATATGACCGAAGCGGGCTGGATTGGCGCGTCCGACAGTCGCGAATCGAACGCTGGTTATGAGGATGAAGCTTATCGTCGCGTTTTCGTTCTCGATCGTCCGCAAAGCGACTTTGACAACCAGAATCTTTCCGGACTTCTTTACTTCGCCGCGTGCGAACGATTCGAAATCTTTGTCAATGGAAAGAAGGTTGGTCATTCGATCGGAATGGTTTTCAATCCCGATCAGCTCCGTTCGATCGACGTTTCCGAATATCTTCAACCGGGTAAAAACGTCGTGTCTTTCCTGGTTCATAATCTGACGAAACAGCCGAACAACACGAAATTTGGCGACGGCACGCTTTATCCGACGGCCCTTGTGGCGAAACTTGTCGTGCGCGAACTTAATAAGGAAAACGCGCCTTCTAATCTGCCGACTCCGAATCGCTTCGGACGACTTGGCGACGTCGTGACGGCTGTTGGAACCGACGCTTCATGGAAGGCGACAAGCGGCGCTCGCGCGGATAATTGGACGACCGTCGACTTTGACGATTCGCAGTGGCCGAACGCGACGAGAGCGTCCTTTGTCGCCGAAGGCGCGGAATGGGAATTAGACGAAACTCCGTGGGGTAAACTGCGTCGTCGCAACGAAATTACGTCCCCCGTTGTACAGAAATCGTTCAACGTCTCCAAAGAAGTCTCTTCCGCTTATCTTGCCGTATGCGCCCCCGGTCTTTTTGAAGCGTACCTTGACGGTCAGAAGGTCGGCGATCAAGTTTTGACGCCCTCCTTCACGCGTTACGATCGTCGCTTGCTTTACAACGTTCTGGACGTTACGGACTATTTCAAATCGGCTAAATCGTCGTCAAAACATGAGCTCGAGTTCATTCTCGGTCATAGCTGGTACGACGTTCGTTCGATCGTGACGTGGAACTTCGACGCCGCACCTTGGCGCGATTTCCCACGCGTCAGAGCTCAGTTGAAGCTCGTCTACTCGGACGGTAGCGTCGAGACAGTCGCGACGGACGGCACATGGACCTATTCGACGAGTCCCATTGTTTTTGATTGCGTCCGTCAGGGCGAAATTGTCGACGGCGCGTGGAATCGCGAGATCTTAGGTCAGGCTGAGGTCGTCGACGCTCCGCGCGGGGAACCGAAGGTCACGGCGCAAAAGAACGCGCTCTCCGTCGTCACCGACGTTTACGAAGCTAAAAGCGTTAAAGAAGTCAAGCCGGGTCTCTATGTCGTCGATATGGGACGCAACAGCGCGGGTTGGGCGCGCGTGCGCATTACCGGGCAGAAGAAGGGAGACGTCATCCGTTTCCGTTACTCGGAACGCGTCGTCGATTCGGGCGAAATCGAACGTCATGATATCGCGATGCACTTCATGGAAGGAACCCCCGCTTATCTTACGGGCATGAAGGGCGAATTCCAGACCGACTTCTATTTCTGCAACGGAGAAGAAGAAGAATATTTCGAACCCCGTTTTACTTACAACGGCTATCAGTATATCGAAGTTCTTGGTTTGCGTTCCGCGCCTAAGGCGAGCGATTTTGTCGGACGCCGCATCAACACGGCGTTTGGCGAGACCGGTTCTTTTGAATCTGATAACGAACTCCTTAATCAACTTCAAAAAGCGACGCTCGAATCTTATCGCAACAACTTCGTCGCGGGGTATCCGACCGACTGTCCTCATCGTGAAAAGAACGGATGGACAGGCGACGCTAATCTTGCGTGCGAACTGGCGCAATATAACTTTGCGAATACGAGCGGCTATGAAAAATGGATCGACGACTTGGTTGACGAACAGCGTCCCGACGGTAATCTTCCTGGTATCGTTCCGTCCGGCGACTGGGGTTATCCTTGGGGGAACGGCCCGGCATGGGATTCGTCCCTCGTGATGATTCCTTGGTGCGTTTACGTTTATCAAGGCGACAAGAAGATCCTTGAAGACTCCTATGACGCGATGAAGAAATACGTCGACTACATGACGTCTCGACGCCATGACGACGGCCTTCTTTACCACGGCTTGGGCGATTGGGTTCCCGTGAAAACCGTAACCCCCGTCGAAGCGGTCGTGACGGGCTTCTACTATGTTGACGCGAACGTTGTGTCTCAAACGGCGAAACTCCTTGGAAAAACGGAAGACGCGGAGAAATACGCGGCGCTTGCGTCCAAGATTCGCGACGATTACAACGCGACTCTTTATAAGGGAGACGGCGTTTATACCAACGGCGGTCAGACCGCTCAGAGTTGCCCGATTCACCAGGGTTTCACTCGCACGCTCTCTCAAGAGGATCAGCGAGCGGTCGTTGCTCGCCTTGTAGAAAGCGTCGAAAAGGAGAATAATCATTTCGACGTCGGTATCCTCGGCCTGAAGTATGTCCTTCGCTCGCTCGCAGAAAATGGACGCAACGATCTTGCGCTCGCCATGATGCTTCAGGAAGATCGTCCTGCGGTCTCCGATTGGATTAAGCGCGGCGCCGGCACCCTTTGGGAAGACTGGGGCGAAGGCTCCTCGCGCAATCATATCATGTTCGGCGACTTTAGCGCGTGGTACTATCAGTCGTTAGCAGGTCTCAAGCTTGCGGGCGCTCCGGACGTCGTGGTCGCTGAAACGGATCCGAGCGCCGTTGCGTTCAAACATTTTGTCGTCGAGCCTAAGACGCGCAAGAATGAACGAACCGCTCCCGGTCGCGAATCGTTGAAGCGAGTTGCCGCGTCGATCGTCACGCCTTACGGCAAAGCGTCTTCTTCATGGCGCGTTGACGAAAACGCCGATTCGATTCGCTATGAAATCGAAGTTCCCTTCAACACGACGGCTACCGTGATCCTTCCTTGCGAGGCTGGATATGAGTGCCAAGCGCTTGAGGGAAGCGAATCGGCGAAGAGAGCGTCGAGCGAGGACGGCGACGTCGCGGTCTTTGAAGTCGGTTCCGGCGTATGGAGCTTCGCTGTGACGAAGAAATAAGGCGATCCGCAAAGGGTTGTCAACAGGGACGCCGCGTCGAAAGGCTCGGCGTTTCTTTCCGATTAAAGGCCGCTGTGTTTGGAGACGGCGGTCTCTTCTTCCTTCCCAATAATGACAACGGGGTTCAAACAGATGGCTCCTTCTCTTCATGCAGTCGATTATCTGGTCTTGGCCGTTTTTTTTCTTTCGACCGTCTACATCGGTTGGCGGACGATGCGCAAAGCCGGAAAAGATTCTTCTGAATTTTTCCTTTCAGGCCGCTCAACACCCTGGTGGCTCCTCGGTTTTTCACTTGTGGCCACCACTTTTTCCGCCGATACGCCGAACCTTGTGACGGATATCGTTCGACAGAACGGGGTAGCAGGCAACTGGGTTTGGTGGGCGTTTCTTCCCGCCGGTTTAACGACCGTTTTTATCTATGCCAAATTATGGCGTAAACTTGGCGTGATGACCGACATCGAGTTCTACGAGATTCGCTACAGCGGGAAATCAGGCGCTTTTGTACGAGGATTCCGGACCCTTTATTTAGGCTTTTGCGTCAATACGTTGATAATGGCGTCCGTGACCCTGGCGATCGTCAAAATTTTCGGCGTTATGCTCGGTTTTTCGCAGTTAACGACGATTCTTGTCGCGGGTACTGCGACCGTCTTCTTCACGACGATCGGCGGCTTTTCTGCGGTGCTTTGGGCCGACTTCGTTTTGTTTATTATCGCGATGGCCGGTAGTATTATCGCCGCAATCGTTGCGGTCAACCTTCCCGCAGTAGGGGGATTGCACGAGCTTTTGACGAATGAGCAAGTTGCGGAGAAGCTTTCTTTTTTCCCCGATTTTAACGATACGATGGCGGTAGTAACCCTCCTCGTGACGCCCCTTGCCATCCAGTGGTGGAGCTCGTGGTATCCAGGGGCGGAACCGGGCGGCGGTAGTTATACTGCGCAACGAATGCTTGCCGCGAAAACCCCCGGTCACGCCGTCGGCGCCACGCTCTTCTTTAATATCTGCCACTACGCGGTGCGTCCGTGGCCGTGGATTCTCGTCGCCTTAGCGTCTATCGTTGTTTTCCCCGACCTCGACTCGCTTCATGAAGCGTTTCCAAACGTGAAACAAGTTGGTCACGATATGGCGTATCCCGCGATGATGACGCTTCTTCCACACGGAATTTTCGGACTTGTCGTCGCGTCTCTCTTCGCCGCCTATATGTCGACCATCGCGACTCATCTCAACCTGGGTTCGTCCTATATGGTGAACGATTTCTACAAGCGATTTATCAATCCTTCGGCGCCGGAAAAGAAACTTGTTTTCATTGGCCGAGTCTGGACCGTTCTTTTTATGGCGCTCGCTTGCGGTATGGCGTTCTTCCTACAAAGCGCCCTCGACGCTTTCATGATCCTCCTCTCCGTTGGCGCAGGGACAGGGCTCCTCTTCTTGATTCGCTGGTTCTGGTGGCGGTTAAACGCGTATAGCGAAATCGCGGCGATGTGTTTCGCATTTCCGCTCGCGTGCTTCTTCCAGTTTTATGATTTCAAATCCGAGCTATTGAATAATTCCAGCATCCAGTTGATCCTCAGCGTGGCGATTACTACGTGCGGCTGGCTTCTCGTGACCTTCTTGACTCCTCCAGACGATAAAGAAACGCTGCGCGAATTTGTCCGAAGAACGCGCGCGGGCGGCCCCGGATGGCGCAAGGTCTATGAGGAAGCAGAGAAAGAGGGCGTTTCCCTTGAGGGCGCCCATGATAAATGGCCGGTTCCCTTCGGTATATTGTGCAGCGTTTTGGGATGCGCTGCAATTTATGCGGCTCTTTTTGGCGTCGGAGCGATCATCTACGGCAACGTTTGTTCCGGTTCCATTTTGCTCGTTTGTTCGTTGATTACGGGCGTTCTCCTCTTCTATGCGTGGCGAAAGCTTGAAGCGATTTCGAAGGAAAACGAAGAGAGCGCCTCCGTTACGACGAAAGCGGTGAACTGATTGCCATTTGCTGATGAAAAAGAAAAACGGACGCGGTTGAATGCGTCCGTTTTTTTGTTGGAGTTTCTCATTCGGCGACGCGAGGAATGTCTTCGACGCCGATCTGTTGGAAGAGGAGGCCGCCGCTCGTTTCATAAAAGATTCCGAGATTTTCTTCGTCCATCTTAACGAGACATGAGTATCCGAGGGATCCGGGACAGTATATTGGCAGTTCATGCGTCCACGTTTTTCCTTCGTCTTCGCTCAGTCGCACGGTCAGATTGACGCGCCCCTTTTGGGATTTCGGATTGGCAAAGGCTAACAAGTCGGAATCGTCTCCATCTGCGGTTGATTTGAGAAGGAGAAGACTTCCTTGGCACACGGGCTCGATAAGCGTATTGCCAGAGGTCGAATGTTCTTGCCATGTTTCGCCTAAATCACGAGTGACGGCGACCGCGCGGAACTTGTCGGATAGATGGCGCATATTGAGCATTAGCGAATCGTCTTTGAGTTGAACAACTTGCGCTTCGCAGGTTTTCGGATGGGCTCCTTGGCCGACGTTCCAGGTTTCGCCATGGTCTTGGCTCCAGAGTAACGTAGAGTAAAAAACGCCTTGGCTATCGATGAATTGAGCAGGGAAGACGAGGGTTCCGTCGCGAAGGACGATTCCGTTTCCGGGCCCTTGGAAAACGAGTTTCCAATCCTTGTTGGGAGCGGCTTCGTTCGTGATATCGAGAGGTTCGCTCCATGTTTCTCCTTCGTCGTCGCTATAGGCGAGGACGAGTCTGGGAGACGAACCGCTCTTGAGTCCAGGCTCTGAATTCCAAAGTCCTTTTCCCTCATGAGCCCAAAGGGCGGCAACCCACAGGCGTCCATTTGCTGGATCGACAAGAATGGAAGGATCGCCCGCGCCCTCTTTAGCGGGATCTTCGCCGTCAAAATCGACGACGGGTTTCATTTCCGTCCATGTTTTTCCGTTGTCGAAACTGCGACTACACATGACGTCTATGTCGGCGGGAAGGTCAGGGAAGCCTCTCCATCGAGCGTCGTAAACGGCGACTAAGGTTCCCTTGGGCGTTTTTACGATTCCTGGAATGCGATATTGAGCGACGTTATCCCATCCCGAGTCTCTTACCAGAGTTGCGAAACGGTATTCTAAAGGCGCGTCCTGACAATAGATTTTTTTCTCTTCGAAGGAGACGCTTTGTATTCCAAAGTCGATTTTGACGTCGGGCGCGGCGTTTTTCGAAGGGAAGCCCCAGATTGACAACTCGCCTCCGGCGTTTGAATCTGATTCAATAAAGAGAGGGATTTGAGTGGGATTTGTCGGACGATTGCTATCGCTGTCGAAGACTCCGGCAGCGTCAAATGAGGCGACGACTTTTCCATTGAGGCGCGCCTCGAGTCGCGATAAGTATTTGGGTTCGGAAACCGTCGCAACAATAGAAGAAGGAATTACGTCTACGTCAAATTTCTGAAGTAGAGTCGCGCGTTCTTCGCCTTGCGAGGCTTGAACAATAGGGGTTTGAGGTTCCTTCAGCTTGAGCGTAATTTTTTCAACGTCTTGGGCAGAGAGCGGTGAAAGAATTGCTAACGACGCGAGAAGCATGAATAGAGAAAATCCTCGCGCGACGACTTTGGGGTAGTTTGTAAGCCGCATAGGAAACTCCTTTCGTGAAATGCTAAGAATGCTCCAAAAAGCGTATGAGATTATTCTATAGAGAAAAAAGTCCGACGGCAAGGATGCGCTAGAGAGTGATTCTATATATATAAAGAAACTTCCAACTTAATTCACGAAAGAATTTAGTTGGAAGTTTTAATTTACGGACGAATCAATCTATGCGAAATTAGATTGAAAGAATCATTCGTTAAAGAATCTCTTGAGGAGACCAACGAAACCGCAACCATGGCGAGCTTCGTCCTTAGCCATTTCATGAACGGTGTCATGGATGGCGTCATAACCAAGTTTCTTGGCGCGAGCGGCGAGTTCGAACTTGCCAGCGCAAGCGCCCGCTTCAGCTTCAGCGCGCATCTTGAGGTTGGTTTTGGTGTCGGCGGTGACGACTTCGCCGAGGAGTTCAGCGAACTTGGAGGCATGTTCAGCTTCTTCGAAAGCGTAACGCTTATAGGCTTCCGCGATTTCCGGATAGCCTTCGCGTTCAGCCTGACGGCTCATCGCAAGGTACATACCAACTTCGGTGCACTCAGCGGTAAAGTTTTCGCGAAGACCTTCGACGACTTCAGCGTCTTCAACTTTGCCGTCGCCGATCGTGTGAACGGTGGCGTAACCGGTCGCGGCGGTTTCGGCTTGTTCTTGGAATTTGGAAGCAGGAGCTCCACACTGAGGACACTTAGCCGGAGCGGCGTCGCCTTCATAAACGTAACCACAAACTTTGCAGATGAACTTTTTCTTCGTAGACATGTTTCAGGCCTTTCTCACAAAAAGGAACGCTATAGGCGCCCGATTACAACGCGACGTTTACCGTCTCCAAGCGTCGCGTTTGTTTTACGAATCGTCAACGTTTGTCGGAAAAGTTCGTTCCAAACGCTAAACGTTACTATACAAATAGTTCCAATGTTGGACTTATTTTCAACGATTATACCACAAATTTTTCTTTAGATGGTAGTCCAAGTTAAAAATAACGCCCATGTAAGAGAGATTTTTTGCTCCCTGTTGTCATTGAGTACTTTGATTTTATGTATTATTTAGTACATTGCAATACTAAAAATAAAATTTTTTAGTCGTTTCGACTATCCTTATATCCTTTCAATTTGGCATAAGGATTGGCTATTTTTGACCTGCGTTGCAAGTTCTGATATAATCGAAGGAAGTACAAGTCAATATAAATAGTCGTCAAAGGAGGCGGTATGAATAGGTTTGAACCAACGAATCTTTACAAATCGACGAGGCGGAATTTTTTGAAGGTCGCCCTTTGCGCGTCGACGTCATTCTTGATCGGCGACTCAATAACGAGCGCGGCGTATTCCGCTGAAAAGAACTTCCATAATCCTATTTTCCCTGCAATTGCCGCCGACCCCGAGGTCTTATTTTCGCAAAAAACCGGTCGAGTTTACATTTATCCTACCGGAAACCTTCCTGGAGCGAAAGAGCCGGGCTTTACCGTATGGTCGAGCGATAATCTTGTCGATTGGCAATGCGAGGGCTATGTCCTGCGCAAATCAGATATTCACTGGGAAAATTGTAAATTTTGGGCTCCCTCCATTCTCGAGAGGAAAGGAGACGACGGAGTCTATCGATATTATTTTTACTACTGCGCGAATGAAAAAATCGGCGTAGCTGTTGGCGAAGACCCCGTCGGTCCCTTTGTCGACGTTGGGGAAATCATCGGGCATGATCTTCGGCCTCAAGGGCGTGGAGGCGTCGAGATCGATCCGTTCGTCTTTGCCGACCCCGTGTCGGGTAAGACGTACCTCTATTGGGGTAATTCCTACTTATGCGTCGCTGAGTTAGACGCCTCTCTAACCGCGATCAAAAAGGAGACGATTCGAGATATTACCCCTGAGAATTTTTTTGAAGGAACGTACGTCTTCTACCGTAATGGTCAGTACTATCTGACATGGTCCAAAAATCCAACGTGGGATCCGAACTATGAAGTTTGGTGCGCTACTTCCAATTCTCCTCTAGGCCCTTTCACGAGGCAGGAGAAAACTCCGGTGATTCTTTCGAAGAGGCCCGAAAAGAATATCCTTGGCCCAGGCCATCATTCGTTTTTGTTTCTTCCCAACGGTGAAAACTACATCTTTTATCATCGCCTAGTCGTTCCCCATAAAGACCAGAGTTATTCTCGTCAGGTTTGCCTTGATCGCTTTGAATTTGCGACCGACGGTTCGATTATGCCAATCGAACCAACGCATGAGGGAATATCCAAGCCTGTTGATCTGAAAAGTTTGGCGTCATCGCTTCAATAGTTGATTCTTAGCGCGTGAATTAGCGTAGCAGTGGAGCATTTTATGAATCGTATAATACAAATCGTTTTTTGCGCGACGTTTCTTATTACGTTTTTAAGCGCTTGCGCGCAAGGAGCTGAGGAAACGACGCCCCTGACGAACGCGGTCGTTTTCCTAAATTTTGCCGCCGACGAGGAGGTTATTTCTCAAGGTGATTTTCATTGCGGCGAGGCGCTGGAAGGAATCGATCGCGACGAGTCTCTACTGCGCGGTGGGGACGGCGTAGTCGCGTCTGTCACGCAAGGAGGATTTGCGACAGTCTCCGACGCGTTAAATGCGAAATTACACGCTATTGACGGTCGGGAAATTACCTTTGGCGTTAGGGTGAAATGCTCTAGCGAAACGTGGCGCAACGCTCCTCTATTTTCTTGTCATGGTGGCCATGCGGCGCTGAGTTTTAACCTCTTTTGTCTTGACGGAGCGATTGGCGCGGAGGTCGGAACGACGGGAAACACAAGCTTGCTACAGATGCGCGCGCGTTTGGACGAAACCCCTGATCCGAGCGTCGCTGAGGCTCAGTGGCACGACGTGTACTGTCGCGTGAACGGCGTCAAATCCGAGCTCTTTTTGGACGGACGTTGTTACGACGAAGACTTCATGTTGGGCGATTTGAGAACGAACGACGTTCCGCTTGTTATAGGCGGCCAATATGACTCGATCGATCTAAAGTCTGATCCGCGCCCTGGCTTCGAAGGACAGATCGACTTTCTGGCCGTGTGGGATCGCGCTCTAACCGACGAGGAACTTCGCAAACTGGCTGGTGGCGACTCGCGTTGCGACGCTCGAAGTCGTACGGAACGAAGGCTGGGAGAGTCCCCGCAGTACTGGACTCCGCCGAATAATTACGGGGTCGGCGATTGTATGCCTTTTTATGCGGACGGCGTTTTTCACTTCATTTACCTTCTCGATAAGAACCGTCATGGCGCCAAGAATGGATTTGGCGCTCATCAGTGGATTCAGGCGACGTCGCGCGACCTCAAAACCTGGAAGCATGAGCCTTTTCTCCTTGCGATAGACGATCAAAATGAAGGTTCGATTTGTACCGGATCTCTCTTTTATGAAAATGGAAAATATTACGCGTTTTATGCGAATCGCACGGTTGAGCACACTACTCCCGACGGCGTTAAACATCGAGCGTTTGGCCTTTTAGCGAGCGCTGTTAGCGACGATGGGGTGCACTTCGCTAAAATCGACCCAGCGCCCCTTTTGACGTTCCCTGAGGGGTATGCAACCGGAACGCGCGATCCGATCGTTTTTGTCTCTCCCGACGACGGAAAGTACCATATGTATGCGACGACAAGTTACTTAGGGAAGGGATGCTGGGCGCACGCCGTTTCCGACGACTTAGAAACATGGCGGCTTCAAGACCCGATCTATACCCATCTGCCTGGAGAGCCGGAGTGTCCCGATTGGTTTAAGTGGGGGGATTATTACTACGTGATAGCCAATCATGTGAACGGCTATTACAAGCGCTCGCGAAATCCCCTTGGACCTTGGGAGCTTCCTCCCGCGCCGAATACGCTCATGACCGGTCTCGTGAACGTGCCCAAGACCGCGCCTTTTGGCGACGATCGACGGATTATCTGCGGATGGACTCGCGAACGCGGTTTTGGCGGCGCCGCCGTGTTTCATGAGTTGATCCGCTTTGAAGACGGAACGCTCGGGGAACGCTTCGTCCCTGAACTAGAGCCTAAGACCGAGTCCGAACCGAGCGTATTTCTTAAAAACAGGCGCGATCGAGAGATTTACGTCGATTCGACTCCAGAGCAATTCCGGCTTGTCGCGCGCCTTTCATATTCCCCTGAAAAGTTGGATTCTCTGCGCGATTTAACGGTTTGCTACGCTCCTAATCGCCAGATACGCGTTTCTTTTTGCGAACGCGCCGTCTATCTCAACGACGTGAAACTTGCGCGCGTCGACTTATCGTCCGGTCGTCTTGAACTCGACTGTTACGCGACGAACGTCGTCGTCGACCTTTGCGTCAACGGATCGCGAACCGCGACCTATGCTTCGCGGGAGAAAGAAGTGCGCGAAGTTTCCGTTGTTAATGAATCCTCCGAGAAGCTCGAACTAGAAACTCTTGAAATTTACCCTCTGCAACTGGAGGGTAATAAATGACTTTCATCTTGAAACGCCTTTGCCTTATCGCGTCTGCGCTTGTTGTTGGAGCTGGCTTCAACGCCGCTTTTGCGCAGCTTCCTCCGACTATCAACCGAATTAGCGCCAAGGATTCCGCCGTCGACGTGTGTGATCTGACTGGCCAATCTTTCGTTGTCGATTCTTTTTCTCAGGAATTAGGAACGGCGATCGCTCCGCGGAGTAATTCGATAATTTTTCCAAGCGACGCGCGTCTCTCAATTTCTTCACGTCCGTTTACCGTTGAACTTTGGGCGCGCGTCGATTCGTCGGACGCGTTTCAAATCCTTCTCGCTAACGAAGAGAAAAGTTCGCCGCGACATTGGGAATTGTACGCTTTCCAAGGAACAGGAGCGTTGTCGTTATATGTTCCAGGAAATCGCGCAGGGAACGTCTTGAGCGCGGAAACGTCTCTTGTCGACGGACGCGCGCATTTTTTAGGACTCGTTTTTGATCACGACGAGGCGCGCTTGTATGTCGACGGAAATCTTGCCGGTCGCGTACCAATCGATTACGAAGATAGCGCGACTCCCGAATCTGCGCGTTTTGCGATAGGATCCCTCGTCGAAAAGGGGCTTTTCTGCAATGGAATCGTCGACGAGTTGCGCATTTCGCAGGGGGTCAAAGAATTTTCCCCAGAAGCGGTTCCTCATTCGCCCTTAGAAGCGGACGAAACGACGCTTTTCCTTTGTCATTTTGAAGAAGAGAAGGGGAGCGCCGATCTTGCCGAGGAAAAACGTATTTTCCAACTACTTGAAGAAAGCGTTCCTGACGACGCCCCTCTTAAGGTGGAACGCTTTGCGTCGACGCCGAAATATTTGCAATCGTCGCGCCGAGACGCCGACGTTGAAGAGAGCCTTTCGTATACGCAGATCGAAAAAGATCTTGAGATTCAAGAAGTCGCCTTCCCTGTCGAAGGAACGCTGGCGGAGAAGCTTGAAAAACGCGTTACGGCTTTTCGTTTGAACTCCCTAGATTTTCTCTTTCCTTCCGGCGCTCTTGAAATAGACGTCCAACCTGGAGAGAAGCCCGCTAAAAATATTCCCGTCCAGGAAGTCGACGCGTCGCGATTCAACGCTAGGGTTCAATCCCTTTCGCTCAGCAGTGTGAACGCGGATAATTACCGCGCCGGCGTCTTTTCCGCATGGGGAGAACGATTCCTCGAAATAGAGCTCGAATTAAGGGGGGAACGCGTCTTGCCTCGCGGGGCGGCAGATCAAGTCTATGACGAAAACGCGCTTGTTTTTCCCGGTCGGGAAAAACTGCCGGTTCAGGTCGTCCTTCGGCGAACACGCGCTCTTCTTGACGGAGGAAACTTCGAAGAGAACGAACAGTTCAAGGTTCTTGAACAGGATTTTGAACGATTCGAAGCGGTCGTTTCCAACGCGTTGAAAGACGACTCTTACGTTTCGGATCACGCTCAAACGTCGACCGACTACTTTATCGCGTGCGCTTTGCGACGACAAATAATGTTTGCTCAGACAGAGGCGGTCGATCTTGATCGCATTATGTTCCTTGCGCGTGGATGCTATGCAGGTTCTCGATTAACCAACATGAGCAATACGGATCGCATGGGGGGGCATATGTCGACTCAAGTCTATGGATTCAATACGATCCATGGCGGAGGAATCTTTGCGCTTGAAGGATGGAAGGAAAAGACGCCGCGCGCCGTCGACCTAATTTCCGGTAAAAAAGTCGTTGAAACGGCGACGCATAAACGACTTGCCGGGCGTGAACTGACGGGTGGATCTTTCTATAAGCCGGAGCTGAGTTACGATGGGAAAACGATCTATTTTTCATGGTGTAATTCTCAGGAACATCGGTGGATATGGACGCCTGATACGACGTGGAAGATTTTTAAGACGTCGATAGAGGGAGAAACAATCGAACAATTAACGGACGGTTCTTACAATGATTTCGACGTTTGCGAACTTCCGTCCGGTCGGCTTGTTTTCTGTTCTGAACGTCGCGGCGGTTTTATTCGATGTTTTGGAGAAAGCGCGGCGTTACGCGTTACTACCGCCGTCATGCATTCGATGAAGAACGACGGAACCGATATATATCCCATTAGTTATTTTGAAACGAGCGAGTGGCGTCCGGCAGTCGATAACAACGGGGCGCTGGTCTTCTCTAGATGGGATTATACAGATCGCGAAAACTGTCTTGGTTCGTCGTTTTGGACCTGCGCGCCCGACGGTCGCAATCCGCGTTCCCCTCAGGGAAATTATCCGTATCCTTGGGACACGTTTGAAGACTGCGAACACGGGGATCATCGATTTGGTCAATGCGCGGACGCTCCTTCCGGTTTGCCGATGACTCAAATGCAGTTTCGTCCAATCCCCGGTTCTCACCGTTACGTCTTTACAGCCGCTCCCCATCACGGCGAGTCGTTTGGATCGCTCTGCATCCTTGATCTACGCGTTCCCAACGACAACCATATGAGTCAAATTAGACGGATTACGCCCTATGAACCTTTTCCTGAATCAGAGAGCGCAGACCGCAGTCAGTACCGTTATGGAGCTCCATGGGCGCTTAGCGAAGACCTTTTTCTCTGCAACAGTTGGGAAGATCTCGTGATGCTTGATCGTTACGGCAACGAAGAACTTCTTTGCGAACGAGAGCTTCTTCCGATAGGTTACGACCCGCGAGTACGACTTTCGGAACCGATCCCGCTTCGAGCGCGTCAACGCCCCCCTGTCGTCCCGCAGCAAACCGCTCAGGGCGAAGATTTTGTCAACGCGGACAAGACGGCGACGATCGGGGTCGTGAATGTGAATATTCACGATCGACCCTTCCCAGCAGATCGTCCAATTAAACGTTTGCGCGTTCTTCAGGTCATTCCGAAATCCAATCCTTGGATGGATACCCCCTTCGTCGGTTTTGCTACGGAAAATACGCCTAGAATTCCTCTTGGCACGGTTCCAGTGGAAGAAGACGGAAGCGCGTTCTTTGAGGCTCCTTATGGTAAGCAGCTGATTTTCCAGGCCCTAGACGAGAAGAATATGGCGGTGCAAACAATGCGCGCGGTCGCGTTCGTTCACCCTGGCGAAAATCTTGTTTGCGTGGGGTGCCACGAGCCTACGGAAGAAAGCGTTCGCAACGTCGAGACGACGTCTCAACCTCTTGCGTTCCAGCGCCCTGCGTCGAAGATTGAACCGGAATGCGGTCCCGTCGAGCCGATCAACTTTTATCGACTCATTAAGCCCATAACGGAAAAGAGCTGTATTCCGTGCCACGTTGAAAAGGACGTCGCGTTTCAAAAGATGGATCACGAGGATTTTCGTCCTTACGTTTATTACTATAGCGGTTCGATGCGCGGCGGTCTGACGACGACGGGCGTTCATGGCGGATCGCGCGCGCGACCAGGACGCGTCGGCGCGTCTGAATCGCGGCTCGGTACGATTCTTTTCGACGAGAATCATATCGATAGCGTTTCTGAGTCGGAGCGCCATGCGTTTATTCTTTGGCTCGACGCCAACGCGTTGCGACTAGGCGCTTTCCAAGACGAAGAATCTCAAATGAAGGGAGAACTCGTCTGGCCGTTGCTCGACGTAGAACCTTGCGAGCTCTATGCTCCGTAAATAGAGCGCGCGTTTTGAGGTTAAGCGCCGTCCCCTTTGCGACGGCGCTTAATTTTGGGGGAGCTATGGTTAATAGTGGACTGGGTGTGAATGAAAAAGCCCTCAACAAGACTTCTTGAAGGCGCCTGGCTTTCATGCGGAGCGCTTGTCGTTCGCATTGGATTCGGATTATTTCTGACGCCGTATATGCTTTCCGCGTTGGGAGATCAATCGTATGGCGTTTTTGCGCTGGCGTCCCTCTTTGCGGGGTGGTGCGGACTTCTTGATTTTGGTCTGACGACGACGACAAGTCGTTTTGTCACACGTTGCTACACGCGTCAAGATTGGCGCGGAATGAACGAGATCGGGAGTACGGCGATCGTCCTCTTCGGGGGAATCTCGGGACTCGTTTTTTTGACGTCTTGCGCGGCGTATGGAGCGGCTTTCTTTATTGGACCTCAAATCGACGAGACGGGGACGCTGGGAACGGCGCTTTTCTTCGCGGGATTGGCGTTTGCGATTTCTAAGATCTCCGACGGGTTCTGCGGCGTGTTGAGGGGAGCGCTGCGTCAAGAAATCACAGGCGTCGTGTCGTTGGCGACGCGAATAGCGTACGGAGTCGTCAATGTCGCTACGCTTTGGTTTGGAGGAGGCGTCGTAGCGCTTCTTGTCGCGAACACTTTGCTGACGCTGGCGCAACTTATCGCATGGCTGGCGATCGTTCGCCGCGTTGTTCCTGAGTTTCGGTTCTCCTTGCGCTATTTTCGCCGTCAACGAATTCGCGCGCTTTTTAATTACGGTTTCTTTACTTTCCTTGCTCAAGCAGGCGAGATTCTCGTGACGCGCAGCGATTTGATACTGATCGCGCTTTTGCTGTCGATGGAGGACGTGACGCTTTACAATCTTGCGGTCGTCGTCTTAACGAGCTATTACAACTCTTTTTTGACGGAAGGATCGTCCTGGGAAACGAACTGGTTTGCCCATCTCGGCGCTCTTGAACGAACGACGGAGGACGCTAAGTCCGAAGAGAAAAAGACTCCGTTCTCTTCCATTTTTCGGGCAATGCTAGGAGATACCGATCGGGTAGAGCGCCTTTCCGCTCCATTCCATGAATCTCGAGCGTTGATCACTCGGGCGTCGACTTACGGCGGACTCTTTGGCGCGTTTGGCATTTTGATCTTGGGGCGTTTTTTTATAGAACGATGGATCGGCGCGGAGTATCTCTGCGCGTATTGGCCCCTTGCGATTGTCGTAGCCTCTCAAGGTCTCTATCGTGGAGCCTCCGAAGTGAATATGCGTCTTCTTCAGGGACTAGCGCGTCATGAACCGTTGGCTTTAGGAGCGCTTTTGCACGGCGTTTTCAACGTCCTTTTGAGCGTCGTTCTTGTAAAGGCCGGTTGGGGACTCAAGGGCGTGGCGATCGGAACGGCTCTTCCTGGTTTGGCAATCTATTATTTCTGGCTTCCGAACGTCGTTTGCGCAGTGATCGGAGAAGAGCTGCATACATATTGGAAACGCCAACTTTCGTCGACGTTGATTGCCATAGGCGGTTTGATTCTTCCCGGATATTGGTGCTTGCGTTTCTGTCAACCGACCTACTGGTCGATCGCGCTTTTCGGGGGGATTTCGTTTTTCTTCTACGCGTTTTGGATTATGGCGTTGGGGATGAAGAGAGGGGAACGCGACCTTGTGCGAAGAGCCATACAAAAGCGTCTTCATTGGTCTGACTAGAAAAGAAAAACGCGAGAAGATCAACGGATTCTCGCGTTTATGATCAAATCAAAGAGAGCGTCTTAGGATCGCGTCTAATTACCGCTGCGTAAAGTGGAGTATGAAGGAGTAAATATCGGCGGCTTCTTCAACGATCTTTGCCGTCGGTTTTCCAGCTCCATGTCCCGCTTTCGATTCAATTCGAACGATAACGACGCTTGAGGGATCCGCTAGTTCTTGCAAAGTTGCGCCGAATTTCATCGAGTGCGCGGGAACCACGCGGTCGTCATGGTCGGACGTCATGACCATAGTGGGAGGATACTTGACGCCCTTTTTGACGTTGTGAAGAGGGGAGTAGGCGAGAAGGTATTTGAACATTTCTTCGTTTTCTTCGCTGGTTCCGTAGTCGGTCGCCCAGGCCCACCCGATCGTAAATTTGTGATAACGCAGCATGTCGAGAACGCCGACTTGAGGGACTGCGGCGGCAAAGAGATCAGGACGCTGCGTTAGCGCCGCGCCGACGAGGAGTCCGCCGTTGGAACCGCCGTTAATCGCGAGGGTTTCTTTCGAAGCGTATCCTTCTTTGATGAGGAATTCTGCGGCGGAAATGAAGTCGTCGAAGACGTTTTGTTTCTGGAGCTTCGTTCCGGCTTTATGCCAATCTTCACCGTATTCTCCGCCTCCGCGCAAAACGGCGACAGCGTAGACGCCGCCATGATTGAGATAGGGAATTCGCGTGGGTTTGAAGGAGGGCGTCATGCTGATATTAAACCCGCCGTAACCGTAAAGAATCGTCGAGTTCTTCCCGTTCTTTTTCATTCCCTTTTTGTAGGTGATGAAGATCGGCGCCTTCGTTCCGTCTTTACTGACGTACCACTGTCTTTCCGTCGCGTAGTCTTCGGGGTTGAAAGATACTTTAGGCGCTCGCCAAAGGGTCGACGTTCCTGTCGTTAGATCATATCGATAGACCGTTGCGGGATAGACGAAAGACGTGAAGGTGTAGAAGAACTCTGGATCGTCCTTCTTACCAGAGAAACCGACGACTCCGAGGGTTGGAAGAGTTAACTCCGCAAGCTTTTGACCGTCGTAGGAATAGAAGTAACATTCGTCCGCCGCGTCTTTAAGGTAGGTAACGATAAGCCGATCGCCAATCGGTCGAACGCTCTCAAGCAGGTTTTCAGATTCCGGAATCACGTCGATCCAGTGTTCCGGCTCCGGCTGACAGGGATCTATTTTTACAAGACGACGATTTGAAGCTTGATAGTCAGTGGAGAGGTAGAAAAGTCCGTCATGAACGGCGACGATTCCCGATTCAGCGGAAAAATCCGGGAAAAGAGTGTTGAATTCTAGTTCTTTAAGATTGACGGAGTCGTTGAGTTCCGTGAAGATTACTCTCTGCCCATAGGTTGATTCGTTCTGGTAAATGAACAACCACTTTTCATCGTCGTCGACTTCGGCGACACAATTTCTGGAAGGATTGTCAAGGTCGACGAAGATGAGCGCGTCTTGATCTTGAGAATCGCCTAACTTATGGTAGAAAATCTTCTGATATTCGTTTTTCGCGGTGAATTCCTCGCCTTTTTTCGGCGCGTCGTAACGACTGTAGAAGAATCCGTCGCCAAACCAAGCGATATTGGTGAACTTAGCCCACGAGATAGAGTCTTTTAATCTCTCTCCCGTTTCGACGTCCATGACAAAAATATCTCGCCAGTCGGAACCGCTCGTGGAGATCGCAAAAGCGGCGTAACGTCCATCCTTGGAGAATGAAACGTCGGAGAGAGCGACAGTGCCGTCGTCCGAAAGAGTGTTGGGATCCAAGAACAGACGCTCTTCTCCGTCGAGGGACGTTTTGTAATAGAGGACAGACTGGTTTTGAAGCCCTGAGTTCTTGAAGTAAAAATATCTTGAACCGTGTTTGCTTGGGGCTCCCTGTTTTTCGTAATCGTAGCACTCCGTCATCTCCTTGCGTAGCTCGTCGCGCAAAGGGATTTGGCTGAGAACGGATTGTGTTAGGGCGTTTTCTTCGTCAATCCATTTAAGTATCTCCGGAGTTTTCTCCGTTTCCATCCAACGGTACGGGTCGGCGATCGAGACTCCAAAATAGACGTCTTTTTGGTCGCCTTTTTGCGCGACGGGTCTTTTCATATTAAACTCCTGGGAATAAACGGTTTGATTCTGAAAAAGTGAAACCGCAGCAAAAGCGCCTAAGAGTAAGGCAAACGCTTTCTTTTTAGAAGCGCACAATCTGTAATATTGTTTCATAAACGTCTCCTTGGAAACTACTTATATAGTATCGCGAGAAAGATCAAAGAAATTTTCTAGCAAAGTCAAATAACGCGCTTTCGAAGTCCACGCCGTAATTCCTCGCGTTGGGATTGACGACCGTTCTTCGTATCGAGTCGAGCGTAAAATCCGCAGCGATCTTGACCGCGTCGGCAATCGAGCGCTCTCGCGTTATCGCCGCGACGACCGCGCTGGCAAAAATATCCCCCGTGCCGTGAAACGCGCCCGGTATCCGCTCGTGAAAATACGCCGAGTATTCGTTCCGTCTAGAATCATATGTTGCGACGCCAACTCTACCGTCCCCGTAATCTATTCCCTTCAAAAGAACAATTTTCGGCCCTAAAGCCGCGAGTTCCTCAAGGGTAGTTCGAACGTACGCTTCCGTATGTCCCTTTTCCTGAAACGGTTTATGAAGCATGAAAGACGCTTCGGTCAAATTAGGGGAAATAACGTCGGCGTAAGCGCATAATTCCGCCATTCGATCGGCGAATTTTTGGTCGAAACGCGCATAAAGAGCGCCGCCGTCCCCAAGGACGGGATCGACAAAAAAGAAGTTGTCTTCCGTCTTAAATTCTCGAACGAGCTTTTCAATGAGCTCCATTTGACGAAATGATCCCAAATAGCCGGTGTAGACTCCGTCAAACGTAATTCCCTCGGCCTTCCAAACATTCATCGTCGGTTCGATTTCGTCGGTTAGATCAGCGAACGTATACCTTTGAAAACGCGTATGAGTTGAAAGAACGGCGGTGGGCAGAACGCAAGCTTCTATTTGCGCCGCCGATATGATCGGAAGAGCGACTGTAAGGGAGCATTTACCGACGCAGGAGACGTCCTGTATTGTGAGAATCCGTTTCATAGCCAGAAGAGCTTTCTTGGGAGGGAACAATCCTGGGAACGAATATTCGCGATCCCAGGCTCAGTTTTCTAAAGTATCAAACGCGAATTATACCCCAAATGCCCCTATTAGTCAGCCCCGACGCTTTTGATCTAAACGGTCGTGCTGGCGTTAGCTGCTGGTTCGCTGCGAGTATTCCTCGCGATATCTTCATTAGTTGACTCTCATTACCTTTTTTGTATACTTCAATTGCGTAAGATTTTACATTTCAGCGGAGTTTCGAAGAGAGTTATGCTAGGAGAAATTGCGATATGCATATTCCTGACAATTATTTGAGCGCTTCGACTTGCGTCGCATTGACGATTGCGACGATTCCTGTTTGGAGCGTTTCTGTTAAGAAAATCACCAGAGAATTCCCCAAGGAACGATTTTCTGCGTTAGGAGTAGCTGCGGCGTTTTCCTTCCTTGCGATGATGTTTAACGTTCCTCTTCCGGGAGGGACGACGGGACATGCCGTCGGCGGGGTTCTCCTTGCGATTCTTCTGGGCCCTGAGGCGGCGTGTTTGTCGTTGACTATCGCGCTGGCGATTCAAGCTCTTCTCTTTGGAGACGGCGGAATTCTCGCTTTTGGCGCCAACTGTTTCAATATCGCCTGTATACTTCCGTTCAGCGGGTATTTGACGTACTGCGCGTTTCGTAAGCTTCTTCGTGCGCAAACAGGCTCTCGGCTCGACGTCTTTTGCGTCGGCGCCGCTTCCTATGTCGGTTTGAACCTTGCGGCCCTTGCCGCGGCGATTCAGTTCGGCGTTCAACCGCTTCTGTTTCACACCCCTGAAGGTCAGGCGCTCTTCTGTCCGTACCCTCTTTCGGTCTCCGTCCCCGCGATGGCGATCGGACATCTAACCCTCTTCGGTCTAGCGGAAATTCTTTTTTCAGTCGGCGTTTACGTCTTTGTAATGCGCGCCGCTCCTGGTTTTGCGGCCAATCCCGCGTTTTTTGCTCCTGAGAAATCGTCTGAGAACGAAATGGATTGGAAGAAGCAAAACTCTTCTTTCAATTCAGTCTATATCCTCCTTGCCATTCTTGTAGCGTTGACGCCCCTTGGGCTTCTGGCTGAAGGAACGGCGTGGGGAGAATGGGGGGAAGATGAAATAGCGTCTCTTGTCGTCAACGGCGAAGAATTGGGGTATGTTCCTCAGGGAATGACGACAGGGTTCCATTGGTCTGCTCTTGTTCCTGATTACTCTGCGCCTGGAGCTCCTGAGTGGTTAAGTTACGTTCTTTCGGCGATATCGGGCGTCGCACTATCAATTCTTGTTTTTAAATTGGCGACGCTTCTCAAGCGGAACGACGTCTCGGCTTGACTATGGACAAAAAGGAAACGCCGAAGTGGCTTTTGACGAGCGAGAAACGCGAACCATTACGAGACGGCGGCGCGTTCTTACGCAAAAGCGCTAAGGGGCTGTTAGGCGTGTTGAAAAGCGTGAGGCGCGAACCGACTCCTCCGGGTCGGTTTGCCTTTTCTCCCCCGATGCGCCTTGCGCTTGCTTTCTTTTCGATTCTCCTTGTGTCCGCGTCGTACAACTTCGTTTTTGTCGAGATTGTGGGCACGGTTATTCTTGTCTATTTGGCGACTTTAGACGCCCGCGTTCTTGCGCGAATTCTAGCGTTGCCCTTCGAGGCGTTTGTAGCGTCTCTCTTAATTCTGGCGCCGGCGGCGATCTTATGGGATCAGACGCGCGCTCTTGTCGTCGTTCCATCTAAGACGCTTATCACGACGACGATTCTTTCCCTTCTTATTCAATCGATGAATTGGAATCGTTTGACGTGCGCGTTCAAATTTTTCCGAGCTCCGGACGCGCTCATCTTCATTTTTGACTTGACGATGAAATATGTCGTCGTTTTGTGCGAGATTTGTCTTGAGACGATCGAGGCGGTTCTTTTGCGTTCGCCTGGGTGGGATCGTCGGCGAGCGCGAACCCTTGGAGGCGTTGTCGGCGTCATTTTTTTACGAGCGCAAAGAGCGGCGCAAGAACAGTTTGACGCCATGACGTGTCGGTGCTTTTCCGGAGTATATCGCCGTTATTGGGCGCCTTGGCGACGCGTGGATTTTTTAGGCGTCGCGTTCTTGTTGGCGATGATACTTCTCTTCATTTATTTTGAGTATGCAAAGCGATGTTTGACCTGAAGAACGTTACCTTTTCTTATGACAGCGCCAATATAATACTAGACGACGTCTCGATGAAGATTGAGAAAGGCGTCGCAGCGGCGATAACCGGGAATAACGGTTGCGGAAAGACGACGCTCTTGCGGTTGCTTAACGGACTTTCCTTTCCCAATAAAGGAAAGTATTTTTTCGACGGGACGGAGATAACGCGAAAAAAACTTTCTGATATTTGTTTTGCGAAAGATTTTCATCGTCGCGTCGGATTTGTCTTTCAAAGCGCGGACGCTCAGCTGTTTTGCGGGAGCGTTGAAGACGAGATCGCGTTTGGCCCGCGACAACTCAATCTTGAAGAATCAGAAATACGAACGCGAGTCGACGATTGCCTTTCCTTGTTGGAGATTACGCGTTTGCGTTACCGCGCTCCTTATTCCTTGTCCGGGGGAGAGAAACGACGCGTTGCGTTCGCTTGTGTGTTAGCGCTCAATCCCGACGCGCTTGTTGTCGACGAGCCTTTGGCAAGTTTGGACGCGTCTGGTCAAGCGATCGTTATAGATCTTTTCCAGACGCTTAGGGACGCAGGGAAGACAATCGTTTTCGCGTCTCACAGCGACGCGCTTGTCAATAAGGTCGCCGACGTCGCATTCAATATCGAGAAAGGCGTATGAGTTTCTCTTCGAACGTTCCGAGGGCGACTCTTGTTCTTCTGATTAGCGGGCGAGTTCTTTGACTTGTTCCGCAGAGAGCGTCCATGAGAAAAGCTGGGCGCGCACGATTTTGCCCTGAAAATAATTCGTTCCGGACATGCCGCGCGCAATGTCGCAACCGACGCAGAATCCTTGCGCGGAGGGATCGGTTGGATAGACAAGTTTGCCGTTGACGTCGAGCGTTTGAACGAGGTTGCCGTCAATGTACAACTTGAGCGTCTCTCCGTCGTATGAGCCAAGGGCGTCGACAAAACGTCCAAGTGGTACGGGGGCGCGCAAAATGCGATATTCTCCGTCGATAGAAGCCCAAAATTCTATCTGATCCTTATTGATTTCCAGACTGATTCCCCTCCCTTCGGTACAGGAGAAGAGCGACTGCGCCTCCTCCGGCGCCTTTTCAAGAAGGAAACGCGCGGAGATGGTCATGACGCCCAATCGCGCGAAATCGCTCGACGTGAAGGGAATGACAAGGCGCTGATCTTTTCCGTTGAAGGACGCGCATTCTTGTCCGTTCAAGCTGTCTACGCGCGTAATCTGCGGGGCGCCTTCGACTCGGATTTCTTTTACGAGCTGTTTGACGTTCTGGGCGAGATTGACCGGCTTACCGTCGACAAACGCGACGTCCAGCATGTTAGGCGTGGGGCAGGCCGCGTCCGGATCTATCGGCGCGTAAGGATTCGCGGGAGTCGTGAACTGAAGTTCAAGGAAACGTTCACTCTCTTTGAGCCAAGGATTAAGAGCAAAAATCTTCGCGCGATACATGGTTAAAGGAGGAAGCGTGTCGATCTTCACCTGTAGCGGATTGGGATAGTCCTTAAAATAATATTGCGACCACACGTATATTGGCTCGTCTTTCACCCATTGGAGAGCGCCGGAGCGTTCCTCTTGTCTTTCCAAATCAATGCGATAACTATGAACGACGTCGGGACAAGAGGCTTGAGGAATTGAGACGCAGAGTGTCGTCGAATCGTCCAAAACCGTTGAAGAAGCGACGGCGTCATTGCCCCACGTCGGTCTCTCGCTCGTTTCCGAACGCGCGTCCGTGTAGGCGTAGGTTGAGGCGTTCCCTGGTTGAGGTAGGTAATAGACGCAATCAAAGAAAGAATTGGTAATAAGATCGTAGGGTTTGAAAACGACGGAATTATCTTTGCGCACTTCGACAACGTACATTTGGGCGGCATTCTCGTGTCCTTCAGGGAATTTATTGAATCTCCCCCCCTCGCTACTCATTTCAAAATAGCTTAACGTGCCCGTTCCGAGGGCCGTGAAAGCGCCTTGCCATATTGAACGCTGGTCGTTGATCGGATAGTGGGAATGACCTGAAAAATTAACGACGCGCGGGGTTTGTTGGAGCGTTTCGTAAAGATCGTTGATACCCCAGACGTCTTCGCCCTTGCTCCCGTAAACGGTTGAGGATATATGGTAGTGCTGGAATGTGAAAATTGGTTTTTTAGGGTCGTCGTCGACGGCTTCTTGAAGCGCTTTTTTATACCAGTCGAGCGCGTATAAATAGTCTCCGTTTTCGCACGATCCTCTTTCTGGAGAGACTCCGATAAAAGAGAAGCCGTTGACTTTTGTGGCGACGTTGTCGTCTCGTTGGAAAATTTCTCGCCAACGCGGTTTGTTTCCGCTGTAAAATTCATGGTTCCCCATGCACATGATCGTCTTGACGTCGTCATGAATTTCTTCGTCCATCGTCTTTTTGAAGAGTAAAAGCTCTTCATCTAGCCCATGGTCGGAGACGTCGCCAGCGATAAGGAGCGCGTCGAATTTGGAATAGGGTTGTTGAGCCGAATAGTCGTACATAAACCGTATGGCGCGTCGAAATCGATCGACTTCTTTCGTGTCGGGCGAGGTTTTGAAATGGACGTCGCTTAGGGCGCAAAATCTTAAAACGACGCTATTGTTTTCCTCTTCCGCATGAATCTCGGAAATCTTAAAGACGGAAGAGGGGAGGCAGAGAAGCCCCGCGCCAAGGACGCTTTGCGAAAGAAATGAACGGCGAGAAAGTTGAACGCCGGATCTATGATTTGACATATCGTGTTCTCCTCGAATGAGTAATGTCGATTAGAGGCAAGGTTTTACTTCTCGGTGTTGTCCATGGCTTCTTTGACGAGTACGCTCAAATCGACGCGAATGATTTTTGAGGAATTTAAGGCGTATGCGCCGTCGCCGTTGCAATATCCGACCAGAAGGCTCGTCTGGTTGAGAAAGAAGAGCGCCGGATAGCAGAATCCGCGTTTTCCATCTCCATCGGCTGCGTCGATAATCCTCTTGGCGAGGATTTTCTCCCCCTTGGGGTCTAATATTGCCAGTGCGAGCGGATCTCTCATCTTGGGGGATTCGTTCCAGACAGCGACAAGTAGATCGCTTTGAGGAAGTCTCTTTATAGACGCTGGAGAAAGTGGGGATACGAGGGACGATGGCGTAGGGATAGACCACGTTTCGCCTGCGTCCTGGGAATAGGAGAAAAGCTGACGCCCGCTTTCGTTTCTAATCGTCATTAAAATCCGACCGTCGGCTAGTTCAACAACTCCCGGCTCTTGAAAGAGATGTGAGAACGGATTGGGAACGCCGTCGCTTTGTTTCCATGAGACGCCCTGGTCGTCGGAAATGTAGCAGGATAAAAGCGCCTTGGAGTCCCACTGGAATTGTCCCTCTACTAACGCGCCATGCCGAGCGACGGGAACGAGAATTCTACCATTGGAGAGGACTACAACCCGAGAATTATTGAGCACATTATAAGTTGGGTCGTCGATGATAGAGGTTCTTTCAGACCATGTTTTTCCCTCGTCGCGTGAGACGCGCAGATAAGGTCTGCAATCCCCAGGGGCGTCTTTAACTAGATAAAAGAGAGCGATGGAGTCGTCCGTGAAACGTAACAAGGTAACGGACATCACGTTGAGTCGCCCTTCATTTTCGAGAACAAGCGCGTCGTAAGACGACCAATTTCGACCTTCGGAATCCGCAATTCTGGAGACGAGGCGAGCGGGCGCGTCGTCGTTGGCCGAAGAGGCGTAATACCGCGTGTAGACGAAAAGGATCTCGCCTGTTTTGAGGCGAATAAAGTCTCCCTCGCTGTTTCGCGGATTGTCTTTTCCTGGAGGAAGAAGCAAAACCGTTTCTTTACCGAGAAAGGCATTTGCCTCCTCCGCCGCCGACGTCGAGTCGACGTTTAAACAGAAGGCGCCGAAGGCCGCGCCGAAAAGGGATCGAAAGAGGAATTGACGCCGCGTGGCAAGGGACGAACAAGCGAACGTTCGCAACATGATTTCTCCTCTGGCGTGGAACCATAAAATTTAAAGAGTTTGTTTGGACATGATTTTTGAAACGTCTTCCAAAAGACTCTGCAAGCCTACGAGCGTAATTCGAGAAGAATCGAGTCCCATGCTCGTTCTGCCCGCACAGTACGCCGTTAGTAGGACGCTAGAGTCGACGAAGAAAATTGCAGGATAGCTGAAAGATCGCGATTCTTCATCTCCCGAACGATCGAGGATTTTTTTCGAGAGTACTTTCGAACCGTCCGGAGAAAGAATCCCAATCGTTAAAGGATCTCGTTCGGAGGGAGAGTCGTCCCACACGGCGACAAGGTAATCGCTGTCTGGCAGTCTCTTAATTGTCGCAGGGGCCTGCGGCGACGTTAGTGGAGACGGTTTGACAAGAGACCATGATTCGCCGCGATCTAACGAATAGGAATAGTATTGACGTCCTTGATCTGTCCGGATGGTCATCAGTAATTTCCCGTCGGCGAGCTCTACTATTCCAGGTTCTTGGCAGAGAAGCGAATCTGGATTGGGAACCTCAGAACTCTGGCTCCATTTTCGTCCTCCATCGTCTGAAATCAAGCAAAAAAGGTTCCCCTTGCCTTCGTAGTTGAAGAGATCGCCTCCCAAATAAGCGTGCCTTGCGACGGGAAGAAGGATACGCCCATCAGCTAACAAAGTTGCACGAGAGTTGTTGAGGACATTGTAAGAGGGGGGGATGATTGTTTCAATCTGACGCGTCCATGTTCTTCCTTCGTCATAAGAATACCGAAGATAGGGACGACAGTCTCCGGCAGAATCCTTTACTGAGTAGAAAAGGACGATCGATTGATCGCGCAACCTCAAGAGGGAGACCGAGGCGGCGTTAACGATTTCTTTGTCGCCTAGAACGAGCTCGTCTTGCGTCGACCAAGTGCGTCCTTGATCTTTCGAAACACGACTCATTAGACGCGTTGTTACATTTTTATTTGTTCCTCTTCCTCCCTCGTAATGAGTGTATACGTACAGAATTTCTCCGGTTCTTAGACGAATGAAATCTCCTTCGCTATTGCGTGGATTATTTTCTTTGGAAGGTAATTCAAGAACAACGCTTCTTGCCACTATTCCAGCTGAGTTAGGAACCGCGTCAAGATTCTCCTGATTATTTCCTCGAAGAAGAAGGGTCGCCGCCAGCGCGCTATATCCCATAAGAAACAGGAATATGCAGACATGGATGAAATCGTCGTTGCGGCGGTTCATTGCGCGGCGCCCTTTCTTTAGGATGTTAGGGTTAATGGTCTCATTGTTGAAGAGGACGCCCTCGCGTATATGAGGCAATCTCTACCAACGTACAGAACGCGACGACGCGGCTCCTTGAAGAGGAAGATTCGTTTCCTCGTCTACGCGTTGAGCGACGTACGCGCTTGTCTGGCGTTCAGTAGAGGGGGAGTCGCTTTGAGCAAGCGCCGACGTCCTCGTTTCAAAACCTTGGAAACGCGATCTTCCTTGATCCATGTTTGTCGCGTATTCTAAATCAATATTCCGCTGACTTGCGATCCCTCGCGAATCGTCTCTATTGAAATCTTCATTGTAATTATCTTTTCGAGAAAAAGCGCCATAATTGGCGTTATTTTCTGAAAAGCCAATACGCGTATTGTCATTGTTATTGGGATAATCGGTATTTAAGGAATAATTTGGTTCTGTCGGGGAGGTGGAAAGTCTATTCGCCGCCACGCGTTCGTCTTGATACCCAGCCGTAGGAACAGACGTGAGATTTCCATTCCTTTCGAAATTCGAAGACACTGGGTCGGATCCGAAGGAATAATTGGCAAATCCCCCGCCAAGGCTTTGTAGGGACGACGAGGAGGCGACATTATGGGCAACGCCGTAGGGGGCGTCAGGAGAAACGCCAGCGTCATAGGCGTCCGATTCTGTCGATTGAAGCATGTCTCCGAGAGCCGCCCAAGCGTCTAAGTCGCTTGAATCAAAATGATCGACCGGAGAAGGGGCGGAGAAATCGATTCGGTCGTAATCGGCGTAACTACCGCTTTCGTCCAATTGAGAGAAGGCGGGCGGCGTTACTTCAGGTTCGTAGGCGTTGTCGTAGGGAGAAAAAGAAGGGGTTGCGGGGGCGTTCGTTTTTTCTGATTCTGAATTCGCGACTTTGTTCGATTCTTCAACAGAGACGCCGATCTTGGCTTCGACAACAGCTTGATCGTTACTTACAGAGTTTCCTTTGTAAAGGAACGCGGTCGTAACTCCGAGCGAAAAAGCAACAGCAAAAAAGGTTGTTTGCTTTAGAAACTTTTTCGCTGTTGTCATTTTTACCGCCGACGTTTCACTTGGATCATGCAAATCGGGAATAAAACCTATGACCCTAGGCTCTTGTAGTTCAGCGATCTTTTCGTCTTCGCGGAGTTGATCGTTGACGTCTGGTATGTTGACGACGTTTTCGAAGGTTGTTCCCTCCGCTTCCGCACAATTTTCGCCGCCGACACGCGAATAATCGGGTTTTTCACAAAACGTCATCTTGTTGATCTCCTTAACTTACCTCTTGAGAGTTCCTCAGCGCACAGCGTTTGCAGAAGCAAGCTCTCTATCTCTTAATTCGACGTTATGTGAGAAAACTTGAGCTTTTTAACGAAAAGAAAGCAAATTTGGACAACGTGTTTTTTAGCGATCATTAGAAAAATGCTGCTAAAAAGGAAAAAGCCGACTGGAAGAATCAGTCGGCTTATCGCATTTTATTTATAAAATGCGCTCACACAATCTACGAGATATTGTTGTTCTTCGGGAAGCAATTCGGGGAAGATTGGGAGTGCGAGGACTTCGTTCGCCGCTTTTAGTGTCTCTGGGAGCGCTTCCGGTTTGTAGCCAAGATACGCGAAACATTCTTGTTGATGGAGCCCGAGGGGGTAGTAAATGTCAACGCCGACTTTCTTTTCCAGTAAGTAAGCGCGGAGCGCGTCTCGCCGACCGTTTAAAACGCGAATCGTATATTGGTTCCAGACGTGACGACGATTGCCGACTTTGACTGGCGTAACGATCTTCTCCTGCAAACCTGCTTTGGCGAAGAGCTCTTCGTAACGCGCGGCATTAGCGTTTCGAGAGTTGGACCAGGAGTCAAGATACGGCAACTTTACGTTTAAGATAGCGGCTTGATAGGAATCCAATCGGCTATTGATTCCAATTTCTTTGTGATAGTAACGTGGCGACATACCGTGTCCACGCAATAACAGGACTCGATCAGCGATTTCATCGTCGTTAGAAAGAACCATGCCGCCGTCGCCAGCGCCGCCCAGATTTTTGGTCGGATAGAAGCTGACGCAGGAGGCGTCTCCCCAGTTTCCAACCTGAATTCCTTCGAGTTCGGCGCCAATCGCTTGCGCCGAGTCTTCGATCAAGTAAAGTTTGCGACCGTATTTCTTCTGATAGTCGTTTGCTATTTCTTGGAAGGCGCGCATATCGGCGGCTTGACCAAAAAGATGAACGACGATAATCGCTTTCGTTTTTTTCGTCAATTTCTTACGGACGTCTTCTGGATTCAAGCAAAAAGTGACTGGATCAATATCGGCGAAGACGACGTCGGCTCCGACGCGCGGAATGCAACTCGCCGTGGCGAAAAATGTAAAGGAGGGGGCGATAATCTCGTCCCCTTCGCCCGCCTTAATGGCCATGAGCGCTAACAAAAGAGCGTCGCTCCCAGAGGCGCAACCAACAGCGCGTTTGGTTTTAGAGTATGCCGCAATTCCTTCTTCCAATTTTTTTACTTCAGGTCCGAGTACGAACTGACCGGTTTCGTTGACGCGTCGAAGAGCGTCGTTCATTTCTTCGCCAATGACTTTAAACTGACGCTTAAGATCCAACATCGGAACCGAATTGATCTGCGACGACATACTCATAATCCTTCTATTAGCCTATATATCCTTCCTGAATGCTTAATTGATAAGATAACTTTATTTAAATGCGGTTATCATAAGCGGTTGGATTGTAGATTTTCCAGTTTTATGCGTCAAGCGTAATTTAAGGATTTTTTCTTTCTTTTTATTTTTTTCGGAAAAGGCGGACTATACTAGGGAAGGTCGGCGAAAGCTATAATTACAGGGGAAAGAGCTGAGGACGAAATGAGTCGACGTCTATCCGCTGATGCTTAAAAAGAAGGGAGAAATAACATGCGAAAGTTGAGTGACGATTCAAAGAAGAAGATTATCGACGTTCCCTATCTCAATCAATTAGACGTCGTTTTTGGATGCGAGGCTGTAAGCGCTACAATGGTTCTTCAATTCTACGGTTGCGACCTTTCTTGGCGCGATTTTACCGATTCTTATCTTATTAGGCGCGATTGGCGAATCGACAACGGAGTTATCTACGGGCCGGATCCATGGGCGGCATATCCTGGGGATCCTTACAAAGAATCTAGTCTCAACTGCGGTTATGGCTGTTATGCCCCCTGTCTTGCGAAGTCGATGAATAAGGTTTTGTTGCAGAAGAAATTGAGGGCTGTGGCGACGAGCGGTCTCAAACTTGTGGATCTTACGGCGAATTATGTCGATAAGGGAGAGCCGGTAATCCTTTGGGCGACGATGGATATGGAACCTTCGCATTTGGGGACTTCATGGATTATCGACTATGTTGACGAGAATTCCTCTTTGCGTCTGGGAGATTATTTTACCTGGAACGGTAACGAACACTGCCTTGTGCTGGTAGGATATGATTCGACGCGATATTTTTTCAACGATCCCTACAAAAATCACGGATTGATAGGATATGATAAAGGATTAGTCCGGTCCCGCTTTCTTGAACAAGGATCCCAATCCGTCGTTGTTCGGCGAATTGAATAGCGCGTGCAAAAAAGAGACGCGAACCTTCTGCGACAGGAAAGTTCGCGTCTTTAGCGTTATCTCGTCCTCGCCTTGGGGGCCATCCATTTATGCTTGTCTCCATAGTTTAGAATGGCGTCGCGCGCCGGTTTACCTTCCTTAAAGCTATTGGCGGTAAAGAAGACCTGCCCATCAACGTCTGGCGATGTAGCCATGTAGTTAAGTTGTCTCTCAAGTTCCTTGCCGTCGCGCCATGCTTCCGTCTTGGAATTGGGATCCATTCGATAAGCGGCTATTCCGACATAGAGTTTAACGTCAACGTCGGAGACGACGTCGGACCACCAGTCGACGAGGGTGGAGAAGTCTGCGACGTCAAACCCGATATGCCAATAGATTTGAGGAATGACCGCGTCGATTGTTTCTTCTTTAATCCATTTTCTAACGTCGGCGTATAGGTTGAAATAGCACTGATTTCCTCGAGTCTCGCTTCCAAGAGGGTGGCTTCCTTTGTTTGCCCATATACCCGCCGGGCTAACGCTCCACATGACTTTAGGTCGAATCTTATGAACGGCGCGGTTTACGTCTCGTATGAACAGATTGACGTTGTTGCGGCGCCAGTCTTCTATATTGTCAAAACCTTCACCGTAGGTTTCAAATGTTTGACGATCTTCTTCGATATTCCTTTCGGGATAGAAGTAATCGTCAATATGAACGCCGTCGACGTTGTAGTTTTGGACAATTTCGACGAGTCCCTTAACGACATGTTCTCTCGCCTCTGGAACACCTGGATTTAAGTAAATACGATCGCCGTGTTTGAAGGTCCATTCGGGATGTTGCGCGGCGGGATTGGCGGGGGAAAGATCTGATAATTCCTTTTTGCCTATCGTAACGCGATAGGGATTAATCCACGCGTGAAGTTCCATTCCGCGCGCATGAGCGGCGTCGATCCAATAGCGTAGCGGATCGAAGAACGGATCGGGAGCTTTGCCTTGTTCTCCGGTAAGGAAACTAGACCATGGATATAGTTCTGATGGGTAGAGGGCGTCTCCCATAGGACGAACCTGGAGGAAAATCGCGTTAAAACGCATAGCTGCCGCTCGATCGATGATCTCGTCTGTTTCCTTCATCAATTGCTCAGGAGAAAGCCCAGATTTTGACGGAAAGTCGATATTGGAAACGACGGAGACCCAGAGTCCTCTAAATTGACGACTCTGACGGCGATAATCTTTTGGCGTCGGTTTTTTCAATACCGTCGCTGTTTCTTCGTCAAGCGCGTATGCGCCCTTGGTTGGGATAAAGGATAATACGCCGACTGCAAAGGCGACGAGGGAGACAAATACTCCGAGATGAAACAAAAAGCAGAATCTGCGCATGACCTTCTCCTGAGGGTTATTTTAGTTGTGAGAGTCGAATTTTCTCCTTAAGAAGTTCAACTGCTTTTTCAACAACGACGTCGTAAGCGAAAGCTCCCACGGGGGCGCCTCCATTTTTCAGATTGACTTTATCTCCGCCGCACCAGAGACCGATATCAGCGTCGTCCGTCTCGCCTGGTCCGTTTACACGACATCCCATAACGGCGATCGTGAAAGGATAGTCCTTGGCGAATTGAGTCGCTTTTTCGATCTCGAGGGCGAGGTCGACAAATTTCGCTCCTTGGGTTCTCGAACATCCAGGACAACTGACGATATTAAGCGCGGTCTGTTTATAATCGTTCGGTTTAGCGACGATTCCATTCGCAACGTTGCTCAGAATCAACTTGCCCGCTTCAATTTCTTGTTCTTTTTGGTCGGCGCGTACAGTAAGAGAAACGCGCAATGTTTCGCCAATTCCTTCTGAGAGTAGGGGTTCTAGCGCAGAACGAGTCTTGAGAATTCCCCTTGGAGGAGCGCCTGCTTCCGTAACGCCTAAATGGAGAGGAACAAGGGGGCGTAAGGCGGCAAAACGTCTGTTTAACAGAAGGACTGTGTCGGGGTCAGAATCTTTAATAGAGACGCAGAATCTGTCAAAGCCAATCGATTCGACGAAATCAACATGTTCCAAAGCGCTTCGTATCGGCGGGTCGAAGAATTTCGCTTCGTCGTCTTTGAGCGCAGGATCTGCGTCGAGACTGGCCAGCTTTTCGTGGTATTGACGAAGCTTTTCCGGATCGAGGCTTCCCGAGTTAACTCCGATTCGAAGGGCGCAATCATTATTTCGAGCGACGTCGACCAAGTATTGCACCTTTTTTTCCCATGACAGTTCAGGTTCAAGTCGATGAAGATGACCGGGATTATAGCGGATCTTGTCGACATAAGGGGCGACCTTTTCCGCCATCCGGAAATTCTCTTGTAAGTCGACGGAAAGATTGGCGTCAACGCGTTTACGAATTTCGACGAGCGCTTCCGCGTCGATAGGGGCGTCGACGGCGATGCGGATCATTCCAGCGCCGTGCGCCGCGAGCTTCTGTATGGTTGCGACGGTGGCGTCGACGTCTCTCGTTTTCGTGGCGGCCATGGTTTGAACGAGAATAGGGGCGTCGCCGCCAATGAATGTTGATCCCACCTTGATCTTACGAGTTATTCTACGAACTGTGTTCATTCGAGGATTCCTTCTTCCTGAAGTGCGCGTCTGAACTCATCCACGGTGTAAAAAATCTTTTCGGGGTTATAGGAGAGTATTCTTTCAGGTTCAGCAGTGCTAAGCCAAGCGGCCGCCCAGGATGGAACGCCCGCTTTATGCGACGAGATCACGTCTTTCCAGGAATCTCCAACGTAGGCGACTTCATCGGTTCCAACTCCCATGATTTCGAGTATTTCACGTATCGCAACGTCTTTTACCCGACCGTTGGATCCTCCTGTGCGAACCTCTTCAAAATCGTCTGCTATTTTATAGAAATCGAGGGAGATTTTACAACTAACAGGCCCCTTTGCAGTGATTAACGCAACGCGGATACCGCGTGCCTTAACCTCGCGAATAACTTCCATCACGCCCGGAACAAGATTGGGGATTTTGGCTTGTTCTTCCGCATAGATTTTGTAGTATATTTGCGCAAGTTCATTTTGTCGATCAGGAAAATGTTTAGCGAAAATACCTTCCTCCGTGGGGCCAAAGTAAGAACGTATTTCCTGCAAAGACATCTCTTTTCCCAATACTGGTTCGACTGTTCGTTTGAAAGCGTTAAAGCAGGCGGGAAGGGTGTTGGCAATCGTGCCGTCAAAATCAAAAATTAGCGCTTTGATCATGGGAGATACGTCCTTCTGTTAAGATTTATTTAAAGCTTCTAGTTTCTGTGTTGTTACTGAGTATTGTAACGAAGCCGATTATTCTTTCCAGCTCTCCACCGCGCCTCACTTAGAGGAGAAGGCTGAAATCAGAAGATAAAGGGCAGTAATGAAATTAAGGGTGAGGATGAAAGGAACGAAAATCTTCTCAGGGATAGCGCGGTAGAGCTTTCTGCCGACGATTCCGCCAAAGATTAGGGGAAGAGCGAAAATGGAAGTGAGTAGAAAACTCGTCTCGTTCATGACTTGAGCAGATTCTTTCTCAAATCCAATTTCTTCCTTGATGAAGGTGGCGGCAAACATGAGAGGAATTTTTGCGACATTAACGAGGAAGAAGAAAACGGCGTTCGTGCCCATGAATCTTTTTTTATCAAGTCCTTGAGAAGAAAAATAAGCGGCAGAAACGGCGCCAGCGGCGTTTCCTAAGATGGTCGTCGTTCCGGCGAGGACGCCGCAAAACCATCTGAAAGGAAGGTTCGTCGCCACTTTTGTCCATCCGAGGCGCTGACGAACAAACTCAAAGACTAAAATAGAGACGGCCAACGCGCCCACCGTTAATCGAAATTGCGAGTTTTTCATGAAACACAGGACGATCGTCCCTAAGAGAAGTCCTATAACGACAGGAGGAGCAAGTTTTTTTAAAAGACGAGGATCGCACTCTTTTCGATAGAAGTAAACTGCGGCCAAATCTCCGAGGATCAGGAGGGGCACGACTGCTCCCGAGGCGAACATCTCATGGTTGGGAAAGGCCGAAATCATCAGGAGACAAGCAAAGAGTCCGACTCCCGGCGTTCCTGTCTTTGCGAGACCGATAAGAAAAGCCGCTATAGAGCCGACTAATAGAGTAAAAGGGGAAAAAAGGAGATCAAGCGGCATGTGACGACCATATGTTGTTTCGAGATGTAGCGCTTCTGCAATCCTCTAAATAGACGCGTACGAAAAAAGCAAGGGGAGCTTGTGGAACGCTCCCCTTGCTGGATCATTTGACAGTGAAATCAGGATTCAGATTGAACGGACGTGGAGGAATCTGATGAATCCTCTTTCTCTAGTGTCGAATCCTCTTCATTAGCAACCGTTTCTTCCTTCATCGCACGGATCTTCGCGCGCTCAGCGATCTGCTCGCGATACTCCTTGAACTGTGAACCGTCAAGTTCTTCTTGAGAATAATCGGCGCAGTCTTTAGGTTCAAATTGGAGAACCGACTTCTTTTTGTTCTTTTCCTCTTCGCCAGGAAGGAGGGCCTTACGTTCTTCCTCTGTCCAGTCCCTTTCGACAAGCGAAATATCGATAACTTCACGATTTGTGAAGGTTCCTTCAAGAAATTTTTCAGAAAGAGGATCTTCAATGTACTCCTCAATAGCGCGACGCAACGGTCTAGCCCCAAACTCAAGTTTGGATCCGACTTTGACGACGTATTTTTTCGCTTCGTCCGAAATATGGAGGCACAGCTCTTTTTCGACCAAACGCTTTCGAAGTTTATTGAGTTCCATGTCGACGACGGAGAGCAGGTCTTCGTCCGTGAGGTGACGGAAAACGATAACGTCGTTAAAGCGATTAATAAACTCAGGTCTAAAGGCTCTCTCAATCTCCTCGTTGACACGCGTTTTCATACTCTCGTACGACGCATTAGCGTCGGGCTCTTGGAAACCAAAGGCGGATTCGTTTTTGATTGCCGAGGCGCCCGCGTTGGTCGTCATGATGATAATTGTGTTGCGGAAATCGACCGTTCTGCCAACTGAATCGGTAAGACGTCCGTCTTCAAGGACTTGAAGGAAGAGATTGAAGACGTCTGGATGCGCTTTTTCGATTTCATCGAAAAGAACCACCGAGTAAGGACGGCGTCGCACGCGTTCCGTAAGTTGACCGCCTTCATCGTGACCGACGTAGCCTGGAGGAGAGCCGACCATTCTTGAGACGTTATAACTCTCCATATATTCGCTCATGTCGAACTGAAGAATGGCATTTTCGTCGCCGAACATGAATTTTGCTAGCGTTTTCGCGAGCAACGTCTTTCCGACTCCAGTTGGACCAGCGAAGATAAAGGACGCAATCGGCCTACTCCGATCCTGAATCCCAGCACGACTTCGACGAATCGCTTTGGAAACCGCGCGAATCGCCTCATCCTGACTTACGACGCACTTATGAAGTTCCGCTTCCATTTGAAGGAGGCGCTTCGAATCCTCTACCGTAACATTTGAGAGAGGGACTCCCGTGATTTTCGACACAACCTCGGCGATTACCTGGGCGTTAACGACGCCTCGCGCTTCTTTCTGCTTATTGCGCCAATTCTCCTGCAACTCGGCCTTTTCCGCACGAAGTTTGTCGATTTGATCGCGAAGAATGGCAGAACGCTCGAATTCTTGAGTGCGCACCGTTGCGTCTTTTTCCTTTTGCAACGCTTCTATTTGTCGGTCGATATCCTTGATATTGGGGGGACGCGTGCAACTTTGGAGTCGAATCCGAGCGCCTGCCTCGTCGACGACGTCGATCGCCTTGTCCGGGAGACTACGATTGGTGATATAACGTTCTGAAAGTTCGATCGCGGAAGTGAGCGCGTCGTCCGTAATCGTGACGTTATGATGCTGCTGGTAACGACTGCGGAGTCCTTTAAGAATTTCAAGGGTTTCGGCAGGCGTCGGTGGATTGATCGTTACTGTTTGGAAACGGCGCTCAAGGGCGTGATCTTTTTCGATGTATTTCCGATATTCGTCAAAGGTTGTCGCACCGACGATCTGGAATTCGCCGCGAGAGAGGGCGGGTTTGATGATATTTGCCGCGTCGTTGGCTCCTTCTGCGCTTCCCGCTCCGACAAGCGAATGAAGCTCGTCGACGAAGAGAATGATGTTTTTGGCGCGTTTCACTTCGTTCATAACGGCCTTGATACGTTCTTCAAACTGACCGCGATATTTTGTTCCCGCGACCATGGAAGTAACGTCAAGCGCTACAACTCGGCGCTCCATAAGTATCTCCGGAACGTCTCCGTTAGCGATTTTTTGAGCGAGACCTTCGACGACGGCTGTTTTACCGACTCCCGCTTCTCCAATAAGAGCAGGGTTATTCTTTGTTCGCCGACAGAGAATCTGCATTGTTCGCTCGATTTCCACTACGCGACCAACGACTGGATCAAGTTCGCCTTTTTTCGCCAATTCTGTCAAGTCTCGTCCGAAGCTGTCCAGCGCCGGGGTTTTGACTCGGTCGGATCCTTTAGGTGACGTTGCCGTCGATTTAGGTTGCGCTTGATCGGCAGTATCACCCTTTGAAGCGTTGTTGGCGTCGTCGCCGAAACCTGAGGTAGGTTCTCCGGAGGCGCCAGAATCGGTTGAATCGCTCTCGCCTGCGCCGATCATCGACATTATTTCGTCGCGAATGGCGTCTAAATTCAAACCCATATTCAATAAAGCTTGACAAGCGCTGTTTGATTCGTCGGAAAGGATTGCCAGCAGTAGGTGTTCCGTGCCGACATAAGAGTGGTGCAGCGCATTAGCGTTATCAATCGCGCGACCTAACACGAGCTTTAACTGAGGCGTTTGAGGAAGTCTACCGAGAGAAACAAGGCTCGTGCCGGGAGTGATAATACTCTCAATCGCGTTTTTGGTTTTGCGTAGATCCGCTCCAAATTTCTCTAGAACACCTGCCGCCATTCCTTCCGATTCTCTGATGAGTCCGAGCAGTAGATGCTCTACGCCAATGTATTCATGGTTGAGGCGCATTGCCTCGCCATGTGCAAGTTTCATCGCGTTTTTGGCTTTTGCGGTAAAACGTTCGTATGCCATAGCTATATAAGCCTATTATCTAGTGAATCAGATTACACAAAACCGTAACGATACGGCTTGTCGTCAAAAATCTTGAAGCAATATAGACGCCAAAGCTCATTAAAGCGCGTCAAGTTAAATTTTTTAGAACCCAAATTTCAGTCCATTATATGCAGTTCGGAAAAAAGTCCATAGAGTCCGTGGGTTCTGCTTGCATTCAGCGTCCTTGTTGGCGTCAATGTGCTTAGATACGCTTGAACAATTCCTTTTCTCTCATTTTCTTTAAAACGTCTGTAAAATGAAGATTGATTGCTCTAGACTCAAGGGAGTTGAAAGATTACTCTGAGCATGGGATTGTGTTTAGGTCGTGCGACGTAGAGAGCGTCGCGCCTTTTAGGTTTCGTCGATAAGTTAAGTTTACGTTGGGGATATGTCGTGTCGCGAAAGATATTGACAGCGGCGGCGATTTGTGCGCTGTTTGCTTTATTGGCGTGTCGAGAGAGGGAAAAGACGGCGGAGAATCCTCTCGTCGACTCCGGAACGACCGTCTCGACCTTTAAAGAAGATTCCGATTCTGACGTTAAATCGACCGATTCGACCCTTTCCGAGACAGAAGGCGTCGCGGACGTTCTAGGGCGCGCGGCGGATCAGTTTTCGGGGGTTTTTTCCGATGAAGAGGAGGATGGCGACGACACGAAAGAGGCTGGAGGCGTTGATTTTTCGCTTGTTGACGACGAAACGAAACGGAAATATTCAGACGACCGAACCCTTATTGCTCCAACTCTTGCACAGCGAGGAGAGGAGCTAGAGGCGGCTCCTAAATATCGATTGGAATATAAGTTTCCTCAACGGGCGAATCTTGCATGGAACGTCGTACATCTCGTCCGTAAACGCGTGTCTTACGGGGGTACTGAGTCGTTGATAGAGACGTCGTCGACGACATGGCGGCGCTGGGAATTCCAAGACGCGACTCCTGACGGGAAGGTCAAGGCGAGACATTGGATTGATCGGATGATTCTGCGTCAAAACGAGGAAGGAAAGGAACCAATCGACTACGATAGCGAGCGCGACTTGGTTGTGCCAAAGGAAATTGCCGCGTTCGGAACAGAGAAGGCCGTTGGAGTCGTTCTTGAGACCTTCGATATTAATCCGCTTGGCGTTATGTCAAATAAAAAGAAGCTGGTGGCGGAGTATCAAGGTAGAGAGGGCGATTCTAATGTGATGACTCCGTTTCCTGAAGGCGAGCTTGCCGTCGGCGACGTTTGGACGATACCGTATACTCTGTATTTAAAGGGGGCGAACGAGGCCGTAAAACCGTGCCGAATTATTGAACGATTCCGTCTGGACAAGATTGATGAGAAGTACGCGACGATCTCCTTCAAGACGACTTTAACGTCGATTATTGACGACCCTGTCGTCGAGGGCGCTCTTGCCGAACGATTGTTTTCTGGCGTTGCGCTCTTTGATCGCGAATTAGGATTAGCCGTGCGTACGGAGTTGAATTTTAAAAAGACGGTTCCTGGCGCGTTTGGTTTTGCGAGTTTTTTGGAGTATAATTGCCAGGTTGTCGAGAAACTCGATCGAGAAAAATCAGATCTTTTCACCGAGGGAGAGAGTCGGTATCTCTCCTCCGAGGTTCCTTCCGCAGCAAGGGAAGACGTCGAGTAGTTCCATATGTTTGCGGCGGTTTAGCGTTCACTATAATAGGCGTCTGACGCCTTTATGATTCATAACAGGGAGTAATCAAGTGTCCCTAGATAAATCAGCGACGATTTTTGTTTCCGGCGCCACCGGATTTATTGGTTCTACTTTAACGCGTCAATTGTTGGCGGACGGGTGGCGCGTCCGCGGAATGAGTCGATCAAAACCGTCTCTACCGCCGGGATATGAAGGGGACGTCAAGGACTTATGGGAACATCCTAATTTCGAGCACGTTCCGGGAGATATTAGCGACATTGAATCGATTGAACGCGGGATGAAGGGATGCAAGTACGTTTTTACTTTAGCGGGCTATGCGCGAAACTATTCTAGAGACCCCGAGGTCTTTTATCGTATTAACGTCGACGGTTTGCAAAATGTCCTTAATACGGCGTTGAAGCTTGGAGTCGAGAAGATTGTGTCGACGTCGACGATCGTGTCCTTTGGTCCGACCCCTAAGGGACAGCTTTGCGACGAGACGCTTGAGAGGATTACCGATAAGTTTTATACCGAATACGAAGAGTCTAAAACGATGGGGGAGAGGGCTGCGTTAAAACTCGTCAAAGAGGGATTGCCACTCGTGATCGTGAATCCGACTCGCGTCTACGGGCCAGGTCAACTTTCTGAAGGAAACGCGATGGCGGGCCTTATTCGGGATTACAGACGAGGGACGGGGCCGTTTTTGCTCAATTACGGCGTCAATTACGGCAACTACGGGTATGTGGAAGACGTCGCGCGCGGTCACTACTTAGCGTTGGCAAATGGACGCGTTGGAGAACGTTATATACTTGGAGGCGACAACGCCTCTCTCTTAGAACTTTATCGAATGATCGACAAGGTTGACGGCAAGAAACACTGGAAGCTCCCGTTATATAAATTTATTCCTCTGCTCGTGGCGCGAAGTATGAAATTATGGGCTGACATGACTGGCGCATACCCTCGCATTACTCCCGGTTGGGTCGAGACTTTTCTTGTCGACTGGAAATATAGTTGCGATAAAGCGAAAAAGGAATTGGGATACGATCCAATCTCTTTAGAAGAAGGATTAAGACGCACGTGCGCGTGGCTCGATCGTCTAGACGGGAAAAAGGAAAAGGGCTCTGCGACTTCTAAGGATTGTCCTTGAAGCCGTGCGATCTGCCATTTTGGCAGAAAACGTCTATTCTCACAACAACTTTTTTCGTATAGACGCGTCGTTTAGTGGATTTCAGACGCAATTGCACAAGGAAGTGACAATGAATCAGGAAAAGGAACAAGTTCGGTTTAGAGGGCGAAATAACGTCGGCATATCGAAGTTTCGACGCGTCGACGCGTTTCTGATAAGCGCGGCTCTGGGCGTGACGTTCCTTTCGGCGTTTGGTTGTCGTTCAATATTCTTCCCTCCAGAATATCGAATGAATCGATCTATTGGCGACGGTTGTTATTTGGACGGAGAAGATGCAACTTCCGACTGGAATCGAGCGAAATTGTCTAAGGATAGCGCAAAATCCGGGGCGTTTGACTCTGTTGAGTCATATTCAGGAAAAATCGTCAAGACGTCGGCGCGTGGGATAGCGCCCTATGATTCTTCTGTTACACGCGGTAGTCTCAACGCGGATGAAGAAGATTATCTCGGAGCCGAGTCGAAAACTTCATGGTTTGATAAGTTTAAGGCGCCTTTGCATTTACCTAAACTTTCTTTTCCAAATTTTTCGAAATCGGAACCCAATCCCGACGAAATTTCGCAACGGCGATACGACGATCTCGCTGCCCATGATACGAAGACCCGAACTGTCGAAACAGCGTCTTCTGATAATTTCCAGAAGGAACGAAAAAGCTCGAATTTCTTCACAAAACTTTTTCCGACTCGTGAAGAATTGAATGACGAAAATGTGCTTTTAGGCGGTCGAAATTCTCGATCTGCCGACGCGGCCAACAGCGAGCGTAATTTCTCTCCCCGTTCGATCGTAAGTTTTTCAAATCCCTTTTCTCGTAAAGATATGGGAACGTCTGCGCATAAAAACGCGAATTGGCGATCTCTTGAAATACAGAACTTCAATCAATCGAGGTTCTTGCCTCCCATGAGGATGATCGAAAGATATTATTCTCTCGGAAGCGTCCCCCCCGTGCGAACCGGGACGGATCGCGTCGAAAGTTATGCATACGGCGATTCTACGTTCCGTTCGAAGACTGCGTCCGCCCAGCGCGTAGAAAAAACGGCGGCTTTGCCAGTCAGGGATTCTTATCGTTCAAGTTATTACACACCTGTACAGGGTGAAATCAACGTGGAAGACGAACAGGTTGAGATTCCTACTTCTCCGTCGCAAGTTCAGGGCGATTACCATGAAAAACGTAGCGGCGCGGCGAGTCTTTCTCCGATCCCTGCGACGAAAACTTCCAATTCTCCCAACGTCGGTTCGGTTGTCAAAACGAGCGAGGCGCGTTCCAACAATAGGGGGATAACGCGATCTATCCCTTCCGTCGTTCCCAATCAAGGGGGAGTTTCCGCTGTTTCGTTCCAGAGCCAAGGACAGGAGAACCGTAACGACGGGGCAATCCTTGACTCCGACTCGCTTTACGGTCTGCAAGAGGAGGAATATCAAATAGTGGAAGCGTTCGAATCGCCTTCTTACGTTTCCTCTCAGGAGACTAGTTCCACCACGCCGACAACGCCTCCCGTTCATGCGGACGTGGATGAAACGTTTCGCAATTCACTTGGAAGTCAGCGCTCGTTTTCTTGGTTTAGTTCAGATTCCGATGAAAGCGTTCCTACGCCCGACTCCTTTGACGACGCTACGAATATGACAATTCCTGCTCCTAGCTCCGTCGATACGTCGTGCGACGAATTATTTCCAAGCGGTGAAACAGCTCTCGAACCGTCGTCCGCTCCCGTCGAGAAATTACCGACTCCAGAAGAAGCTCCTATAGACGCGCCGGAGCCGCTTGTGGCTAAGGCTTTGGACGACATTGTCGATTCCGCCGCTAATCAAGACGCATCCTTGCTTTCTAGTAATAGTCAAAATAACGACGACATAGTGAATTCGCCAAAACTCTCCGGACAAACTATCGCAACGGATTTGGCGAACGCAATTATGGAAAGCGTGGAGCCCGAAGAAGCCGCGAGTTCTTTTTGCGAAGAACCTAGTGTTCTAACAAATCTCATTGAGGAAAAGGCGACTCAATTGAGTGAAAGCGCTCCGACTCCGGAATCCGTCGAAGCGCGAAAGGTTGAAGGACTCTCCGCTCCAATTACGGAAGAAGAGATCGCTTGGATTGATCAGATCAAGAATGCGATACAATCTCTTTTGGCGGAGCGTGAAGAGTGTAAGAAGCGTGGCGACGACGTGCGGATTTGCGACGCTCGTTTACGCCTTCTCTATTTAGTGATTGGAGAATACGAACGCTCTATTCAGGAAATAGAGGATGAGAACGACCCGCTTCGGAGCTTCTGGGAGAAGGAGTGCCGCGGTCTAGAGACTCTCCTGGAGAATCAACTGGAGGAGATCGATCCGGCGTTCGTTGCTGATCGTCTTCGTTCCGGCCTCGATTCGCTATCAGCGTTGTGTCAGCTTCAAGTACGAAAGATTCTCCTTGTGGAATCTCCTGCCTGTTACGGACTTTTTAAAGCCCGCGAAGACGCGTATGAGCCAGGAGAGACCGTTTTTGCGTACTCAGAACTCGAGTATGTGACGAGTCGCGAGACGGAGGAGGGGTTCGCCATTGACGTTGAATGTCGCTGGCGTTTGTTAAACGCCGACGGGACGCCGCGAACGAGCTTTGAGTCGCAACGTTGTTCGAATTTGTCGGAAACAAAATTGAGAGACATTGTCCTTAACGTCTCGATTCCTCTTCCAGAAACATTGCCTACGGGGTTTTACCAATTGGAAATACAGACGAGCGATCTTAATGCCGAGAAAGCGTGGACCTGTGTAAAACGCCTTGACGTGCAAGTTGCCGAAGAGGATCCTTGGCCTCAAGAATCAACATTTTTAGGCGAGTCTTTTTAGGGGATAATAAGTGGCCTATACGAAGAGAAATCGCGCGAGTCAAGCGGAATCCGATCTTGTCGGCTTTATCGACGAGGAGCCTGAGCAGGCGCCAGACGAGCTCTCTATGAGCGTAACGCAGCTCAATAAGTCGTTGAAGTCGCTCATCGAAGGAACGATTCGACGCGTCAACGTTGTGGGTGAGATTTCCGGTTTTACCGTCCATAATGGTCATGGCTTTTTCGACTTGAAGGATCCAGAATCGAAAATTCCGGCGGTTATGTGGAAGTCGGTGATTCAGCGCACGCCTTTTCAGATTAAAAACGGCCTCAAAGTCGTTTGTTCCGCCAATCTGGAAGTTTATGTGACTCAAGGCAAGTACCAACTCTCCGTTTCGAAGATGATTCCAGTTGGTGTTGGCGTTCGCGAACTCCAGTTTCGAGCGCTTCAGGAGAAGCTTCGCGCAGAAGGACTCTTTGCCGAGTCGCGAAAGCGTTCTCTTCCACCTTTTATAAGTCGGGTCGGCGTTGTGACCAGCCCGTCGGCCGCAGCGTTTCGCGACTTTATTAACACGCTTCGAACACGGTGTCCATACGTGCAGATCGTGTTGATTCCGACGCGGGTTCAAGGCGAATTCGCTGCGCGGGAGATTGCGCAGGCGTTTGATTTTCTCAATAGATACGGCGAGGCAATGCGTCTTGACGCCGTCGCTTTGATTCGCGGCGGCGGTAGCGTTGAAGACTTGTGGTGCTTCAATGAGGAAATTAGCGCGCGCGCGGTTGCATCGTCGGTTCTTCCGGTAATAACAGGGATCGGACATGAAATAGACGTTTCGATATGCGATCTTACAGCGGACGTTCGCCGCGTGACGCCCACGGCGGTCGCGACGCTGATTGAAGACGTCGATACACGTTTCGAACGCGCGATAGACGAGGCGGGAAAGCATATTGCACGGATTGTAGAGGCGGATTGGTCTCGCGCTGGAGAAAGGCTCCAGGCGCTGACTTCGCGTCCTATCTTCAAGGATCCATTAGGAGTGATTTCTTCGAAGAAAGCGGATTTGTTGTCTCAGACGCAGGATCGATTGACGACGTGTATGGAGTCGTTATTGGAACGACGGCAAGCCAGTTTTCGTGAAGCGGTCGGACGATTGGATGCGCTTAGTCCATTAGCTGTTTTGAGTCGTGGTTATTCAATAACGCGAGATTTGACGACCGGACGAATCTTAACTAAAGGAACCGACGCTCGCAACGGCGCCATTTTAGAAACGCGGTTGGAAGACGGCGTTTTACACAGCTTGCTCCTTGACGGTGGACGGAGCGTTTATCGGAACTAACAGATTTGAGGCCTAATTTTATGGAGCATAAGGGATAAGTCATCGACGACTGGTCGGAGTCTTGTCCCTTTTTTCTTTGTTTTGAGCTTGTTTTCTAGAGTCGTCGGTCTTATATGACGAGACCGGTCGCGGAGGAGCGGGACTCGTGATCTCCGCAACGTTTTCCATGAGAGATCGTCGCGCAGATCTTCGCGCTCCCTTCGCTTGCGGCGATCCGGACTCTTCGCGCAGTTCTTCTCGAAATTCCTGAACGGTCATACGAAGGTTTTTCTCGTAGATCCAGCGTTTCCAGGCATAGTCGCAAGACGCAAGAATAAGGGAGAGCGCGCAGAGCTGATAAATCAAGCGCGACAAGAATTTGAAGGAAAAGAGGAGTATGTTGGGAAAGTTTCCGAACGGAAGACTTGCGAGCGTCTCTGCGTCACGGTAAATAGCTAACGCGACTAGACCGATATAGAGGAACGTTTTACCGAGACCTAGGCACGCTTGAAAGGCCGTTTCTCCTGAAAATAGTCTTTTGACGTATTTGGCGGGGCTGAGTCTAGCGAAATCTGGCGCCGCCTTTTTTATGAGGAAGAGCCCGCGTGTTTGCAACAGCGTTGACGTTGCGACGCTAACGACTACGGCCAGGAAAAGGAATAAGCAATGCTTCAAAACTGAAAAAATAAGCGTCAGAATTTTTGCGACAAACTGATCTATGTCCATCTGCAAGACGTATTCCGTGCCAAGAGAATCTGAAAAGAATGCGGCTCCGCGTGTCGCCGCGTTTCGAGCAGAAGCAATGAGTACGAAGGCTCCGACGCAAAAGGTAAGAGCGGCGACCAGATCTTGGCTTATGGGGACATTCCCCTTTTTTCGTTCTTTTTGACGCTTTTGAGGCGTTGCCTGAATTGTTTTTTCTTGATCCGACATGACGCCGATATTTCGTACGGGTTACATAAAATAGAGGGAAGAAGGGAAGAACGTTGCTTTTGATTTTACGCATAACGAGAGAGTCGTCGAGTCTATAGAGTTCGAGAGAGCCTTTTTGGAAATATTTTTGATATCCCCCTTGGCAAAGACAGGATCTCGAGTAAACTAATCGCTGTAACTTGACGTTAGCAATGATAATGACGAGTTGCGAGGGGTTGTAGCTCAATTGGTTAGAGTCCCGGACTGTCGATCCGGTGGTTGCGGGTTCGATTCCCGTCAACCTCGTTAATTTGTGTGATCCGTTGTTTCTCTTTAAGAGAATCAAGGCGAGGGGTCGTAGCTCAATTGGTTAGAGTCCCGGACTGTCGATCCGGTGGTTGCGGGTTCGATTCCCGTCGACCTCGCTAATAAATATAGTTTTTTTCAGAACAGCGTGGGGTTGTAGCTCAATTGGTTAGAGTCCCGGACTGTCGATCCGGTGGTTGCGGGTTCGATTCCCGTCAACCTCGCTAATAAAGGTCGTCTTTTTGACGGCCTTTTTTATTTCTTCAGGCTCCTTGATCGTTGACGTCGGTCTGTGCGCTCTTGTAAAAGGGGGCGTCTCACGATATAATACAGACGTGGTCGGCTCTTGGAATCTTGCGTAATGATATGACGAACGTCTGTTTTCTTTGACGTGCGAAGACCGTTTGATCGAGTGTGCATTTTACCATTTTTAGCGAATAAAGGATGAAAACAGTGACTGATATACAGCAGGGGAATAATTTACCGTCGTCTCTTGAGCGCGCGCGTTTGGCCGCTCGCACGATCATCGACAATAAGGGGGAGGACGTAAAGATTCTTGATCTTCGAGGCGTTACCCAAGCGTTTGATTTTTTTGTGATAGGCTCTGGAACAAGCCGTCGTCAGCTCCATTCGATTAGCGATGAAATAGACGACCTGTTTGAAAAGCATCTTGGCGACGCGCGAAGAAGCGTCGCCGGATATCAAGAAAGCCGCTGGGTTGTGCTTGATTACGGCGACGTCGTAGTTCACCTTTTCGAACCAGAGACTCGCGAGTTTTATGCCCTGGAAGATCTTTGGGGGAAGGGGGAAGAGGTTCCCCTCGAAGACGTTCCAGCAACTCAAGATGAGAAAAAATCCGAGGTCTGAGGAAAGGGCTCATAGGAATGAACGTTATTAAAATACTAGCAGATCGTTTTTCTGTCGCTCTTGAAGGGATCGGCGTCGATCCAGCTCCCTATCTTGACCTTATTCGCCCGAGTCAGGACGCAAAGTTTGGAGATTATCAGGCGAATTTCGCAATGCCCTTAGGTAAAAAGCTTGGAAAGTCGCCGCGTGAAGTGGCGGCGGACATCGTATCCAAGTTTGACTACGCCGACTTTTTCGAAGCGCCGGAGATTGCCGGTCCCGGTTTTATCAATCTTCGCGTGAAAACGGATTGTCTCGCCGACCTCGTTCAAAAGGAGGCGTGCGACGAGCGTCTTGGCGTCGAACGCGTCGCTAAACCGCGTCGTATCGTTTTGGATTACTCGGCCCCAAATGTCGCGAAGCCGTTGCATGTTGGACATATCCGTTCGACGATGATCGGTAATTCTTTGTCACGGATCTTGAGATTTCTCGGCAACGATGTTGTTTCCGACAACCACTTAGGCGATTGGGGCACACAGTTTGGCATGATTTTTTACGGGTATCGCAATTTCCTAGACGCGGAGGCTTATTCGAAAGCTCCTGTCGACGAACTCGCGCGACTCTATCGTTTGACGCGTCAGCTTGTTGATTACTACGACGCAAAAGGTAAGATTGGGCAGCTCGAAGAATCACTTGCGTCGGCGCAAAAAGCGCAAGCGGACGCCGCTGAACGCGCGAAGACAAGCGCAGAAAATCCGAAGGCTATCGCGAAGGAGCGCGAGCGTCTTGCCAAACAAACCGCCGTCGCAAAGGAAAACGTCGAGAGCGTACGCGGTAAGATTGACGCCGTCGAAAGTTCTCCGGAGCTTGCGAAGCTTGCAGCCGGACGTGAAACAATCGGCAAAGACGTCTTAATGGAAACGTCGAAACTTCATCACGGCGACGCGGAGAATCGCGCCCTTTGGCAACAAATCATCCCCTTGTGTCTTGCCGAGGTCGACAAAATTTATAAACGTCTTGACGTAACCTTCGACGAAACTCTTGGCGAAAGTTTTTATAACGACATGCTTGGTCCTCTCGTGCAGAAGCTTGTCGACGAGGGCGTTGCGCGTAAGACGGAGGGAGCGTTAGGGATCTTTTTCCCGGATCAAGACGTTCCGATGTTAATTCAAAAGAGCGACGGGGCGTTCTTGTATGCGACGACCGACCTTGCCACCCTCGAATACCGCCGAGATCGGTTCCATCCGGACGCGATTCTTTACGTTGTCGACTTCCGTCAGTCGCACCATTTCGAACAACTCTTTGAAGCCGCGAAGTTTATCGGCATGGAGAATGTCGAGTTGGCTCACGTTAAGTTTGGAACGGTTCTTGGCGACGACGGAAAGCCTTTTAAGACGCGTTCGGGAGACTCGGTCGGACTTAAGTCTTTGCTTGACGAAGCGGAAGCGCGCGCATATGCGGTCGTTGCCGAGAATAATGCTTCTCGTCCCGAGGGCGAACGTTTCAGCGAAGAGGAGATGCGCGAGACTGCTCGTCGCGTTGGCATTGGAGCTTTGGTCTACGCGGATCTCTCGCAAAATCGCGAGAGCGACTATGTCTTTAGCTTCGACAAGATGCTGGCGATGAACGGTAATACGGCGACGTATATGCAGTATGCTTACGCACGCGTGCGCTCCATTTTTACGAAGGGCTCCGTCGACGTCGAAGCGCTTCGTGAGGAATATGCAAATGGAACGCGAACGTTGACGTTGAACGATCCCGCTGAACGCGCTCTTGCCTTTGAGCTTGTGCGTTTTCAGTCGGCGCTCGAAAACGTTTCTAAGGATTATCGTCCAAATTTCCTTACCGCGTATCTCTACGATCTTGCTAATAAATATTCGTCATTCTTCGAACGATGCCCAGTCCTTAAGACCGAGGATGAATGTATTCGTTCCAATCGCCTTCTTTTATGCGATTTGACGGCGCGTACGATAGGCCTAGGACTCAACCTCTTAGGAATTCAAACGGTAGAAAGAATGTAATTATTTGAGGTGTTAGCTATGAAACGAATTCCCTGCGTATTGGCAGGTTTGACTCTTCTGGCGCTCCTTTGGAACGCGTCCCTTCGCGCGCAGGAGCCCGTGGCAGTCGAACCGATTATTGAAGACGGATGGGCATGGTATGACGCGACGAAATGGCCTGTCGAGAATAAAGGCTGGCTCGACGTCGATCGATATTTTGCCCGTTTTCCAAGTCGTGCGAAGGAGCTTATTCCTTCCGCTGTGTGGAATCTTTCTCAACATTCTGCAGGCGAGGTTGTCCGTTTCCGCGCTAACACTGATCAAATTAAGATACGCTATACGCTTCTAAACGGTTCTGTCGCAATGCCCCACATGCCTGCGACCGGCGTCTCAGGCGTTGATCTTTACGCCTGGGATACCGAGACACAAACCTGGCGTTGGGCGGCTTGCACGCAACCGTCTTCTCGTGAATTCAACGGCGTTCTGATTTCCGGCATGGAGAAGAAGTCTCGCGATTATATGGCGTATCTCCCCCTTTACAACGGGATTGAAGCGCTCTCTTTTGGCGTTCCTGAGGGATGCGAGTTCGTTCCTCTTTCTCCTCGAACAGACAAGCCGATTGTTTATTATGGAACGTCGATCGCGCATGGCGGTTGCGCGTCGCGTCCCGGCAACGCTTATACGGCGATGTTGGGACGTCGACTAAACGTGCCCGTCGTCAATCTTGGTTTTTCAGGAAACGCGCGCATGGAAATGGCCATCGCCGACCTCTTGGGCGAGCTTGACGCCGAAATATATGTCCTTGACGCCGGGCCTAATATGTCGGCGGATCTTATTAATGAGCGAATGGTTCCCTTTGTTAAAAGACTCCGGGAGTTGCGCCCTGAAACTCCGATCGTCCTTGTTGAAGATCGTTGGTACTCTAATCATTGGATTGTGACGCATCGTCACAATACGAACGTGGCGAATCATGAGGCGATGAAGAATGGATTTGCTATTCTCGAAAAAGAAACGGATAATCTGTTCTATCTTCCCGCCGATACCCTTTTAGGCGAAGATCTTGATTCCGACGGGACAGTCGACTGCTCACATCCGAACGATCTTGGAATGTATCGCATGACGGACGCTCTTGAGGCTGTGTTACGCCCGATTCACGAGAAGGCGATCCAGAAGTAAATTTTACCTGTTTGGTTATCAATTGTAGTTTCTAGAACGACGCCGGTTTTTATCGACGTCGTTTAGTTTCTAGATAAATGGAAGGGACGCTATGAGATTTTTTAGATCTTGTCTTTTATTGTCGGCTGTTCTCGGAGTTGCTAGCGCATTTTCAACTTTTTGCTCCGGTCAAGACGATTCTCAATCGAACGCTTTCAACGTTATGTCTTTTAATGTTCGTCTGGCGACGAAATCCGACGGAGACAATTATTGGGATAATCGTAAAGAGACGCTTGTGGAGGTTGTGAAGGAAAGCGATCCGCTTCTCCTTGGCGTTCAAGAAGCTTTGCCACCCCAGAAAAAGTACCTTGACGAAACACTTAAGGGCTACCGTTCAATCGGCGTAGGTCGCGAGGATGGTAAAGATACTGGAGAAATTATGGCAATCTTCTACAAGGAAGACGCCCTCGAGTTGCTTGATTCAGGAACGTTTTGGCTAAGCGAGACGCCCGAGAAGCCTAGTAAAGGCTGGGACGCGGAGTGCTTCCGCACAGCGACGTGGGGAAAATTCAAGTGTAAGAAAACTGGTAAAGAATTCGTCTATTGCAACACGCACCTAGATCACGTAGGCACAGCGGCGCGTGAAAAGGGCGCTCAGCTCCTTTTGCAGAAGGGATGGGAACTGACGAATCACGGCGAATTTCCCTACTTCGTTACAGGCGACTTTAATGTGACGGAGAAGTCGGAAGCGTATCGAGCAATCACGCAAGGCGTTGACGACGTTCCCGGCTTGATTGATACCAATAAGATTGCAAAAGAACGTGAGATCGCTCAAAACTACACCTTTCATAACTGGGGTAAGGTGAAGCCTGAGAAGGGGTTGATTATCGATTTTATATTTGTGAACGACCGTGTGAACGTAGAGAAATTCAAGATCAATCCCGTGAAACATTCCAATGGGCGATTTGCGAGCGATCACGTATCGATTGTGGCGACGCTTTCCTTTAAATAATCGATCTAGTCTGAAGAACGCGGTAGAAAAGGGAATAGAGTAAGTCAAATGGGATCGGTAATTTTTGCAGCTAATAGCGGTAATGCAGTTCTCATAACTGTTTTTGCAATAGGCGCCTTTGCCGCGAGCGTCGCGAATTATTTTGTCGACAAGTTGGGCTGGGTTCCTCGCTATCGTTCTGCGTGGCGTCGTTTTCCGCGAGAACTTTCCTCGTTTGAGAAAGAGATATCGTGGAGCGCGAAACTTCCGATTGTCGGTCCCATTATTCTGCGGCATGTCTCGCGTAAACTCCGAAGGGATAAACGCGTTCACCTTCTTCCCGTTGGTTGGGAATCGCCTTGTTTTTGGTTGCGACCTTTCCTGACAGAATTAATTTTCGCTCTTTTTCTCTCTTGGCGTTTTATCATGCTTAGCGCCGAAGGAGGTTTTGTGGGCGCCTTTGCGCCGTGGGGGATCGAGCTGGTTTTTTTCTGGCTTCTTCTCTGTGCGTCCCTAGTCGATTTGGACGATTATGTAATCCCCGATTCTTTTACAATTCCTGGCGCAGTCTTGGGAATTTTAGGGGCGTTTTTTTTCACGTCGGCAACCCCTTTGACTCCAACCTTTCTTCCTTTGAGTCTTGAACCAGGCGACACGACTCAGAGCGCGCGCGCTTTTATCGTACGACTTTTGGAAGTAAGAGGAGGCGGCGATTCGCTTGCTACGACTCGCGCCCTTTTTATTTTTTTCTGTCTTATCTGGTCCTTTTGGTCGGCGGCGCTTTTAGACCGACGATTTTATCCACGTTTAGGGATAAAAAAGGCGACTCTCATCTTTTGGCGTCGAATAGCGCGATCTTCATTGACGCGAGTCGTCGGCTTCGTATGGATTTTGGGGTTAGCGTTCTTTTTCTACGCGTTAAAAACAGGAGACTCGGGCAACTCTCTGACCTCGGTTGATTACCTCTTCAACTCTCTTTTGGGACTTTTTGTCGGCGTTGTTTTGATTTGGGGGGTTCGGATTGTTGGACGCGTCGCGCTTGGCGTTGAAGCGATGGGGTTTGGCGACGTTATATTGACCGGAATGATAGGCGCGTATATTGGTTGGCAGGGCGTGTTGATCGTCTTTTTCCTTGCGCCTTTTTTTGGTCTTTTTTTTGGCTTTATCAGGCATTTCTTCTCATCGGGACCACAAATACCGTACGGTCCCTTTCTTGCGTTGGCAACCGTCGTATATGTCGTATTTCGCGATGAATTTTCGGAAAGTTTGGCTTCATGGTTTGAGGATCCTATTTTTATTCTAGGAATAGGCGCGTTTGGTTTTGTTGCTCTCACCTTAGCTCTATTTACGTTGAGATGCGTTAAAGCGTTTTTTCGTCGCGAGGCGAATTGAAAAGAAAGTCGAATTTTTTATAAACGCCGCTTTTTGGTCTATACCCTCCCGATAGAATAATTTAAAATAGAGCACGGATTAATCTGTCAACGTTTATTTGCAGGGACGCAATAATAATAGATCATGAAAATATGCGGCGTATCAGACAGGGGCTGGCGGTCGACGGCGCTCTTTATACTATTAAGCGTTCTATTTCTAGGTTGTCGCAACGCCCCCTTTTATCGAATGACGAGCAAGGCCTCTCAGAGCCTTCCGTTGCGTCGCGAAGGAATTGTCGCGTATGAAAGGGGAGATCTAAGGCTTGCCGAAGAGAAGTTTGCCGAGGCTCTGCATCTAAACGAATCAGATGTGGAAACGAATCGTTATTATGGCGAAACGCTTTGGAAGCTCGGCAAGCGTGAGGAGGCGCTTGAGACCTTGAGAAACGCCGTCGGGAAACATGGCGCGTTAGACGCAGAGACGTCGTTGTATATTTCTATTGGCGAGAAGGCGTTAGAGTTGGGCAATCCGAACGAGGCTCTCGTTTATGCGGAACGCGTAGTCTCACTTGCGCCTAAAGACGTCGCAGGATGGGAACTGCACGGTCACGCTAATCGAGCTTTGGGGAATACGAAAGAAGCGCTTTTAGATTTGCAACGCGCGTGGCATTTTTCTCTGGACGATCGTGAAATATTGCTGGAAATAGCGGCTCTCCAGCTTGAGTTGCAGGATTACGATTCGAGCTTGGCAACCCTCCAATGCCTCGAACGGCTTTATCCAACGAATCACGAACCGGCGGAGGTTTTTGCGGCGAAGGGACGCGCCTACGTCGGGTTGGGATACTATTCCGACGCGGAAACCGCTTATACAATCGCCGTGCGCTATGATCCTAATTCTATTGAGTATCGCGCTGAACTTGCAGAAACGACGATGTTGAAGGGAAACTATGCCGAGACGATTGCCGTTCTCGACGACGTTCAGGAAGGGATGGCTAACGATCCGACTTTGCAGTCGATTCGTCGACGCGCGACAGAACGCCTTGAAGAGTTAGCGCAAATTCAAGCGGAGAGCGGACTCCTGCGATAATCGCGTTTTTCCAACATAATAGCGAAAAAGGCGCCTACATCTTAGGAATCTCTAGAGAAAAACTCGGAAAATTTTTTTCTATGGCTTGTAACAGTTCTAATTATCTGTTCTAATCGTGTTTATAGACGGCGTTTTGCGCCTCAAACCTCTTTATATTACTCAGAACGCGCGGGCGTTTAATAGTAGTGGAGGCGTTTGCAAAAAATGGAGAATGGAATGAATCATCGATTTTTACAGCTGGTCTTTGTCGCTCTGGGATTTGGAACGATAAGTTTATCCTATGTGTCAGAATCAGAAGCGCAGAAAACGCCTGAATGGCAGAAGATCGTTATCACTGAGAAGTTTCGTAGCGAAGGAGCCGCGTTCGGCGATTTCAATAAAGATGGGGTGATGGACGTCGTTTCGGGACACATCTGGTACGAGGGACCTGATTTTAAGACGGAACATCAGTTCATGGAAGGCGAGGATAAGTATGATCCCGAGAGCTATTCTAATTCGTTCGTCAATTTTGTAGACGACGTGAATGGAGACGGTTGGGACGACGTTATTATTTGTCCACATCCTGGAACCGACGGTTTTTGGTATGAAAATCCTCAGAATAAGGAAGGAATGTGGCCAAAACACGAGTCCACGATCGAACTTGGAAACGAGTCTCAGGCTTGGGATGACATTGACGGAGACGGCGCTAAGGAATTGATTTTCAATCGTAACAATTGGTATGGCTTTGCGAAGCCTAAGGCCGACGGTCCCTGGGATTTCACCGCAATCTCTACGGAAAATGGAAAGTATCAGCGTTATTTCCACGGAAATGGTTCCGGCGATATTAACGGCGACGGTCGCGTTGATCTCATTGAGATGGACGGTTGGTGGGAACAGCCTGAAGATCTGAAAAACGTTCCTTGGATATTCCATGAGTTTAAATTCTCAGACGCCGCCTCTAACATTCTGGTCGCCGATTTTAACGGAGACGGTTTGAATGACGTATTCACTGCATGGCACTGCCATCTCTACGGGCTCGTCTGCTGGCTTCAGACTCGCGCGGAAGATGGAACGATTTCTTTCACGCCCCAATGGTTGATTCCGACCGAACCGAGCGACGAATTCTTCCCGAAAGTCAGCCAGCTTCATGCAATGGCGCTCTGCGATCTTAACGGCGACGGAGTCGTCGACGTAGTTACAGGTAAGCGCTGGTGGGCGCACGGATCGCAAGGGGACGTCGCCACTAACGATCCTGCGTTGCTTCTTTGGTTCGAAACGAAACGTGGAGAAAATGGCGAAGTCTCCTTTGTAGCGCACCAGATCGACGACGAATCGGGCGTTGGAACTCAGGTTGTTGTTGAAGATATTAACGGCGACGGAGTCGGTGATATTCTTGTCGGAAACAAGAGAGGTTGCTTCCTTCACCTGAGCAAATAAATTACAAAAGTTTTGTTGAACTTCGCGTTCCTTCTTTTTACGAGGGAACGCCGTCTTTTTTGTTTAGCGGATGTAAAGCTAGGAGATTGTAGGTAACATATGTCCAACTTATTTTTTGCAGCGACAGAGGCTGCGCAAGGTTCTGCCGGGAACTCTTTTGGCGGAGTGTGCGATCTCGTCGTTTTTTTCCTGTTCCTTGCGGCGGTGATTTTTGTAGCCTTTGGAATGAGCCGCAATTCAGCGGGAGATAGCGAATCTTATTTTCTTGCAGGGCGCGGCCTTAAATGGTGGTTGATCGGTTTTTCGCTAATCGCCGCTAATATTTCTGCGGAACAATTTGTCGGCATGTCCGGGAACGGATCCGACTACATTGGTCTGGCGGTCGCTAGTTACGAGTGGATCGCGGCTTTGTCCCTTGTTATCGTCGCTTTCTTCTTCCTGCCGCGTTTTCTTAAGGCTGGAATCTACACGATTCCTCAGTATTTAGAAACGCGTTACAATCGCGGAGCGCGCACGATCATGTCGATCTTCATGATGATTATGCTCGTCGCCGTTAATATTACGATCGTGACTTTCGCGGGCGCGAAAGCGTATTCCGTCTTCTTCCAGGGACAGGAATTTGCCGGCATGTCGCTCGATTTGAATTTCTTCTGCTGGTTGATTGGTATATTTGCCGCTCTTTACATTTTCGCGGGCGGCCTCAAAGCGTGCGCATGGGCCGACCTTTTGCAGGGGTCCGCGCTGATCGTTGCGGGCGCTGTGGTACTATATTTCTCTATGCGTCAACTGGGTAGCGCGGATCCTGTCGTTCTTGCTCAGGGCGCTGGTTTGGTCGAGGGAACTCCCGAGTTTAGTGATTTTGTACAAAGCCTCTCCGGCGGCGCGATGGATCGTTTCCAGGCTCTTAACGCCGATAAACTGCGCATGAATCTTCCTAAATGGGACTTGGTTCTTCCAGTCACGGCTTTGATCTTTGGCATTTGGATCCCTAATCTCTACTACTGGGGTTTGAACCAGTATATTATTCAACGCACCCTTGGCGCGAAGAGCCTTGGCGAAGGTCAGAAGGGTCTTGTCTTCGCGGCGTTTATGAAGTTGATTATCCCCTTCATCGTCATCTTCCCGGGTATGATCGCCTTCAATCTCTATCATGCGGATATGAATAAAACCGCTCTCGAACATTCCGCTTCCGAACTCGAGCGTTTTGAACAGCTAGCCGCCAATCCTGACCCTTCACAGCCCCTTTTCCTCTTCAACCGCAGTTACGTTGCGTTTGCGCCCGATAAGGCTCGTGAAATGCTCGAATACGACGCCAAAGCGCTTGGCGTAGAAGTTCCTAACGTTAAGACTGCTGGTAGAGAAAACATGGCCGTTGAGGACGAGTACCTCCTCGCTCTCATGGAGCTCCAGAAGAAGGCTCCGAAAAATGTCGTTTGGGGTGAAAACAACGTGACAATTAGCGGATACGACACCGATTCCGCATTCCCGCTCCTCATGAGTAAAGTGATTCCGACCGGCGGTTTTAAAGGCTTTATGCTCGCCGCGCTTCTTGGCGCGATCATTAGTTCTGTCGCCGCTATGTTGAACGCAGCTTCCACCATTTTTACGATGGATATATTCAACGAATATATTTTATCTAAGAAGATTGAAGGGGAAGCGCGTCAAAAGAAACTGGTTGCGATCGGTCGTTTGGCCGTCGTCGTCTTCGTTTTGATCGGTTGCATCGTCGCTCCTATTTGGGCCGATCCGAAGTATCGCGGCGTCTTTACGGCGATTCAGGAATTCCAGGGATACATTTCGCCTGGTATTTTTGCTGCGTTTGTTGTCGGTTTCTGGATGAAAAAAGCGCCTAATAGCTACGGCGTGGTCGCTTTGGTCGGATGCCCGATTCTTTACTTCCTCTTCTCGAAGTTCGTTCCTGAGCTTGACTTCTTGAATAGAATGGGAGTCGTTTTCGGTATTCTTATCGTCGCCGCGTTCATTATGCGCTTCATCTCTCCGCGCAAAGAGGCTTTCGTTCAGCCTATGCCCGAATATCCGACAGAAGCGACGCTTGACGCCGAACTTGCAACTGCTCTTGCCGCCGACGGCGTCTCCGAGGAAGAGAAGACTCGGCTTACGAATCTTCGTTCGCATAAAATGTCCGCTGAAAAGTGGTCCGACTTCCTCAAAGATTCCAAGAACGCCAAGATTTTTGGTATTGTGGTGGTCGTTCTTACGATCCTCCTCTATATCAAGTATTGGGCTTGAGTTTAAACGTATGCCAACGGAACGCGACTGAGCTTGCGTTTCGTTATTCGTATAAGAAAAGAGTCCGCAGAAGACTTTCGTTCTGCGGACTCTTTTTTTTACTTTCAATCTATATTGTGTGGCTATTTATTTCAAACATGCGACTAAGACGGCGATCAAAAGGATAGCTACCAGACAAACGCCTCCGCTAATGAGAATGGGCTTGAGAGAAAAGGTCCCTCCATTGAGTTGATTTCGAGAGTTGCCGCCTCTTCTCGGATAACGATCAAACGGGCTAGAAGTGGACCCGCGATGAAAGTTGGGGTTGTAGCCATGTGATTGAGCTGTTTGCGAATGATCGGAACGCTTTGTTGAGGTTCCAAAAGAATTATTGGAGTTGGAAGAGTCGCGCCCTTGTTTAGGTTTCGAGACAAATAAACCAAACTTTTCTCTTCGTGATTTACTTCCTTTATTGACAAGATCATTTTTCTTGTATCGCGAGACGTCCCCCCTATTCAAGATCGTAGAAATTTCATCGTCAAGTTTCTGAACGTCCTTAAGGGAACGCAAAGCGACTGCATAATCTTTATGCGCAGCCTTCGTATAGATCGTAGCGATTTTATGGATCTTTCCTTGAACTCTAAAAGGGACTTTTGATTTGACGCTGTTGAGCTTCTGATGAAGCCCGTTTCCAGACGCGCCATAACGTTTTTCGAGGAGATTACAAAGCTTTTTATTTATGTCAATAATTTGCGCCAACGCATCCCCTATTTTGATTAAGACTGAATCTGTATAGTTCATCGCGTTCATCGCGTAATCGAAATTATCCTTAACGGAGGCAAGTTTTTTTTCCGCGATTGACACGTCTTCATGCGCCGCCTGATTTCTCACGTAAGCGATTTGTTTGATTTTTTGGCAAATGTGATTTGGAATCTTGTTTTCAACACTTCGTATCCTTTGAGTTAGTCCGCTTCCCGTTGCGCCGTAACGCGTTTCAAGTCGTTTCTCCAAGGTTTGCGAAATCTTCATTATTTGGGTCAACGCATCCATAATAAACGATCCTTAAATATTTATATCTGTAGGAACCCCACGAATAAGCATGCCGCGACGACTATTCCAAAAAATTTAAGGGTCTACATTCTCGGCACTTCAACAGAACGAACCACAACAGAGAGGATTTCGTCGACGTCCCGTCCTTCAATCTCCGCTTCGGGAGAAAGGCAAACTCGATGACGAAGGGTTGGCGCGACTAATTTGGCGACGTCGTCCGGAGTGGCAAAGGCGCGACCTTGGAAGAGTGCGAGCGTTCGAATTCCTTGAACGAGCGCGAGTCCGGCGCGCGTCGAGGCTCCAAAAGCAAGGCGCGGAAAAGAACGAGTTAAACGCACGATTTTATTGACGTAGTCGAGTAGCTGAGGGGCAACGTAGACGTCGTTCACGACCTTTTGTAACTCGAGGATTTCGCTTGCCGACGAAATCGGGTTGACCGAGAGAAGCTTTTCTTTGGAGTCGATGTTCTTCCCGTGTTCCGCTAAAATTTTAAGTTCGTCGTCTTCTGAAGGGTAGTTTGCGATAATCTTAAACATAAAGCGGTCGATCTGCGCCTCTGGAAGTCGGTATGTTCCTTCCGATTCGATAGGATTCTGGGTAGCGATAACAAAGAAGGGAGAAGGGAGGGGATGGGTGACGCCGTCAACCGTCGCGGCGCGTTCTTGCATCGCTTCAAGAAGCGCTGAGTGAGTCTTCGCGGGGGCTCGGTTAATTTCATCCGCTAAAAGAATCTGCGTGAAGATCGGTCCCTTATGAAAGTGAAACTCTTGCGTTTTAAGATTATAGATCGGGGCCCCTACGACGTCCGAAGGCATTAGATCCGGGGTGAACTGTATTCTTCCAAAATCGCATCCGAGAGCCCTTCCTAAGGCGGAGGCAAAGAGCGTTTTGCCAAGACCTGGAACGCTTTCCAGAAGCACGTGCCCTCCCGAAAAAAAGGCGACGAGTGAACCAAGAACGAGTTCTTGCTGCCCTACGAAGACTTTGCTGATTTCGGTTGAAAAGCTTGCATAGAGAGAGGCAAATCGTTTGAGCTTTTCTTCAGGGATGGAGTTAGGGAGCTCTTTTTGAGACGTTTGCGCTATTTCGTCGACGGACTTCGGGGTTTGGTTTAACTCCTGCAAGGCGTCGGAAGCTTCTGGGCTAGGAGTGGCGGGGCTGGCGCCTTCAATGTCGTTCATGGCAATCTATTTCTCATTACAAGCGAGTTACAAACTAAGAAGCGTTTTATGGTAAGAGTTGCGCTTCATGACTAATTAATTGTAAGTATAGCAAAAAAAAAAAAGACGCGCCCTCTATGAAACGATTAATTTTCAAATTCTTGACGAACGACCGGAGCATAGGGATAATCCTTCGCGACGAATCGTCTTGTTTTGGGAAGAGTTGTCTTTTGATTTTCATTGAATTCTATGGAAAGAGGCGTTAAACAGTTGTTTGGGCAAAAAGAGATCTTAATTGCGGGTATCCTTTTTTTTATAGGATATTTAGGGTTAGAAGCTTCATGGGACGCGTCCGCTCTTTCTTCTAGCGAATCATGGTTGATTCGAGACATGAAGGATGAGTCTTCCGATGGAGAAACTGCTCTGGGCGTGGGGCGTGTCGTTGGAATCTCTCAAAAGAGCGTTGAAGTAGAAAACGACCTTATAGGCGGCGCGGACTCCTATCCGCGCCTTACTACGATAGGCGTTGTACTGACTCCGCCAGTTGATCCCGAAGAGGCGAGCCTTTTATGCGAGGCGATATGCTCGAAAAATGGAGCTAAAGACTACCTCTGGTTTCATAACGGAGACGAAACGTCTTGCGATATTATCGAGTTAAATCGTCGTTTCCTTATTTTTCGCGCTTTTGGCGTTGTAATTAAGACCCCGCGATATCGAGTTAAGGCGTTACGTTTCGGGCGTTAAACGCGAGATTCTACTTCTTTAGAGAAGAAGTGTTTTTTGCTCGAATGGCGTCGATCGTCGGTTTAAGAAGCGGCTGTATTTCTAGAGCGAGTTTGTGTAGTTTGGCGACGGCGTCTGGTTTAATGAGATTATGAGTCAAAACTTCGTCTGTTTCCGTTTCAAATTGATTCAGCTTCTGTATGACTGACTTTGAAACGTCTTTTTGTTGTCCTAAACGGTCGATCTTTGAGCGCAAGGTTTTACCAGCGCAGTGCAATTGCGCTCCTAATAATTGAAACATCTCTTGTTGCATTTTCTGGACTGTCGCCAGATCTGTTGACGACGCCTTCTTTAGCGACGTCGGGAAGGTTGGTTGGGATGATGATTTCGTGGGATTATCTTGGGAAGAAATCATTTCTACTACTATGCTCGAGAGTATATCGTCACAGAGTTCTTGAAGCTCTTCGAGTTTCTGTTCGTCTATTTCACCATCTTGTATAGCGAGCTCTGAGGATTTGTTGAATTGAACCAATCTTTGACGGAGTGAAGA
>SFIW01000060.1 GCA_004556055.1 Planctomycetaceae bacterium | reverse complement strand
GTTGGATTTTCCAATGTAGGTAAATCCGGCGTAGGCGGCTGCGGCTGCTCGAATATCACATAGTCCGCGCCCCGCAAGCGTCCTTTCTCGTCGCGCTCCCTTGAACGGACGATATACCCGGCGCGTTCAAGCTCCCGTATGGCTTCGCGGATAGCGTCTATCTTCTCCCGGTTGATAAGGGATAAGCCTTTCAAGGTGTAGTCCCAATCTTCGGGGAGTGACAGCATTTGCGACAACAGCCCCTTTGCCTTTAAGGAAAGCTCCTTGTTGCGTAGGTGGTGGTTGCTCATTACGGTGTAGCCCTTGTTTCGTTCCACCCGGAAAACTGCCATAGTAAATCACTCCTTTTGCTGTGGATTTGTTACGCAGTAGAAGCGCGGTTTCGGGGGATAAGGTATAAATCCCTTGCCGCGCCAGATACGCGCCCGCAAAACCGCTTGTAGCAAGGCTTTTTCTGCCCCTACTGCGTAACAAGGGCATGAAAAAAGCGGCGTTCCTGTTCTCCCTGTGTAGGGAGTGGGAAACGCCGCTTGTACGGTGCTGTATGAAATTTTTCAATCTATGGTAGGTCAATACTGGTGTGCGCTGCCTGTTTGGTCTATCCGCAAGAGCTTCAAAGCATATCAAGGCTCAATCCGTAAGTAGTAAATGGGTAGTAAATTCAAGCTGCTGTCTTGCGGAAATGCCCGTAAACTGGGGATTTTTTGAGATAATCATTTGATTTTTTATAAAGCTCTTGCATGACGAAGCGCCTCGCGTGTAACTAGTGGGATGAAGAGAGAAAAGTCGATTTCATATATAGTTGTAGAACGCGACTTTAGGATAATTATAATTCAAGGTTTTACTTCGCGCGTCGCTTCGAGACGAAAAAAACATTTCCCGTCGATTTATTGAAAGGCGCGGTCTGGAAGGACTGGAAGGGTATAAAAAGGCGCCCCGACTCAAGACGGATCGGGGCGTCGTAAGGCGATCGTCGCGTTGCGCGACGCTTCAATCAGAGTTCTTCGACGAGAACTTCATAGCTGTAAGAATCGGCGCTGAGACGATATTGCGGGTAGGCTTGAGCGCCCCAGCTGTCGTCTCCCGCGACGCCGCTCTGGAGGAAGTCGAAGTTCAGGACGGTGAAGTTTCTCACGGGAATCTGCCAAGGATGTTCAACGCTTTCGAGGTCGCGGTTAAGCATATTCTTCGCGCTGAAGGAGATCGTCGCGGCGGCGTCTTTACCGGTGACGACGCCGTTGGCGTTGATCGCTGTGATCTTGACTCCGCGTCCGTCGTTATTCGTCGCTTTGACCCAGCGGCAATCGGTGCGGTATCCGAATTCGCCCGGTTCGGAGTAGGTGGGGACGAACATATCGGCTACGGTCGTCTTGTAGAGTCCGACGGGGGATCCGTCATGACGGTCGAAGTAGTTTTCCTCGGGGCCGCGTCCGTAGTATTCGACGTTTGTCGCGTCGGAGAGAATGTAGGCGCCAAATCTCGGGAGATAAGGAGCGCCCTTCTTATCGACGGAGAAGGCGACTTTGTAGGCGTTGTTCTTACCCAGGGTGATCTTTTCGGTCACGGAAGCGTTTTGGAGGTTCTTGAAGGTTCCAACGCGTTCGAAGACGCCCGGTTCGAGTTCCTTGAGTTCGCTCCAGTTGATTTCCATACCGGCGTTGCGCCACGCGCCTTGACGATCGCTCATGTTGTTTCCGCGATCGTTGTCGTTCGGAGCGCGCCAGAAGTCGAGCTGAATCGCGTCGAGCTTATCGGCGGCGATCTTCGCGGCGTTTTCAGGAGCGTCCGCTTCGAAGGAGGATTCGCACGCTTCGTAGACGTTCAGACGATTCTGCTCCGTGTTGACGACGGAACCGGCTTTAACGAGGGCTTCGCCCCCGGTCGTAATCGCGTCGAAGGAGACGATGTACTCGGCGCCCTTCTTGACGTCGAAGTTCGCAAGATCGCCGTCGAGAGTCAACTTCGCGCTCGCGCCTGGCGCGGGGTTGTCGAAGTCGACGCCGGGTTTGTACGTCTTGCTCGCGATCGCGACCCCGTTTTCAAGGAGCGTCGCGCGAATCTCGATATCCGAGAGATCGCGGAACGAATAGTCGTTCGAAACGGTATAGGTCTTGCCCGAGGCGTCGGAAGCGTCCGCTTTCACGAAGACGTTCGCGTAGTTGTATTTCACTTCCTGGCAACCGGGGTGGGGGGTGCGATCCGTCGCGACGAGACCGTTCATACAGAAGTTCTGATCCGAAGGAACGTCGACTGGACCGAAGCTGCCGCCGTAACCGTAGTAAACGTCGTTCGTTTTTTCGATTTCCGCCTTGTTGAAGTCGACGAAGAGTTCGAGCCCTTCGCGCGACTGTCGCTCGTAGAAGTTCGTCTTGACTTCGTCCGCCGAAAGAGCGCGGCTATAGACGCGAGCCGAACCGATGAGAGCCCCCGCGAGACGATTCGTATGATAGGAGTTGCGACCGATTTCGACCGGGTAGGGCGATTCGACGATCGCGGCGTCGCACTCTTTGCGAGCGACTTCTTTGCCGTCGATGTAGAGGATCAGCTCTTGCGTGGTGTAGACGCCGACGACGTCGTGCCAGTTCTTGCTCCAGTTGTCGACGGTTCCGGACGCGCTGATCCAGCTCTTGCCGTCGTAGAGGTAGAGCTGAGCGCCGTTGTTCTGCTGCTTGAGCGCGTACTGATAATCGGATTTGCCGACGTAAGCGCCTTCATTGCCGTTGTAGGGGAAGACGCGCGCTTCAAGAGTGAAGGGAACCTTGCCGACGAAGTTGAGCTTTTCGACGCTCTTTGCGTACTCGGGATACTGAGCGCCGACGCCGGGGATATCGGAACCGCCGACGACAGCGTATCCCTTCAAGCCTTTTTCGCCCTTCTTAGGCGCGGTTTTTTCGCCGCCGAAGATTTCGCCGATGTTGTCTTTCGAACCGATGATACCGGCGATTGTGATCGGATAGTTGTTCGCGGAGACGTCCGTCGCTTTTTGCTTCGGAACGCGCATCGCGATACCTTGGTCGACCCAGTCCCAGACGCAACCGCCTTGGAGGTGTTTGTTTTCGCGGATCGCGTTCCAGTAGAGGGTCAGGTTGCCGTTGCTATTCCCCATCGCGTGGGTGTATTCGCATTGGATGAGCGGACGCTTGTTTCCTTCTTTCTTCTCTTCGTTCTTGGAGTAGTTGACGCAACCGTCGACGCCCATATACATCGGACAGTAGATATCGGTGTTCCAGTCGAGAACGGCGCGTTCATACTGAATGGGGCGAGACGGATCGAAGCTCTTGAGCCACTTATAGGTCGCCTGGAAGTTGGGGCCGTTCCCCGCTTCGTTGCCGAGGGACCAGACGATAACGCAAGGATGGTTGCGGTCGCGATACGCCATGCGCTGGGTGCGGTTCATGTGCGCGTCGAGCCACTCGGGGGGATTGGCGAGCGAGTCTTCTCCGTAGCCCATGCCGTGCGATTCGATATTCGCTTCATCGATGACATAGAGGCCGTAGAGGTCGCAGAGATCGTACCAGCGAGGATCGTTCGGATAATGGCAGGTGCGAACGGTGTTGACGTTGAAGGACTTCATGAGCGCGATATCTTCGAGCATACCTTCCTCGGTGAGGGTATGGCCGGAGAAACCGTGATGTTCATGACGGTTGACGCCCTTGACGAGGATGGCGCGGTTGTTGACGCAGAGCTGACCGTCTTTGATCTCGACCTTGCGGAAACCGACGTTGAAAGGCGCGTCGAGGGATTCTTCACCCTGTTCGTTCGCGACGGAGAGGGTCGCTTTGTAAAGCCACGGGGTCTCGGCGGACCATAGTTTTGGTTCGGAGACGGGGATTTCGAATGAGAATTCCTTCGTTTCGTTGGCTTGGAGGGCGTATTCGAGGGACTGAGAAGGCTGATCGGCGTCGACCTTCGCGGTTTCGATATTGATATTCGTCGGATTGGCGACGTCGAGCGCGAGTTTAACGGAACCCTTTTGGGCCGCGCGCGTATTATTTTTGAGGGAGACGACGACGCGAGCGGTCGCTTGAGTCAAGTCGTCGTTAGCGAAGATCGTTTCGACCTTCGAGTCGGCGACGGCGACGACGGGCTGCACGTAGTAGTAAACGCCGCGGAAGATACCGCTGAGGCGGAAGAAGTCTTGGTCTTCGAGATAGGAACCGTCGGAACGACGATAGACTTTGACGGCGATCGTGTTCTTACCTGGTCGCACGGCCTTGGTGACGTCGAATTCGACGAAGGTGCGCGAGTCTTTGCCCATACCGATTTCCTTGCCGTTTACGTAGACGTAATAGCAGGATTCGACGCCGTCGAAGTGAAGGATGATCTTTTTGCCTTTAGCGACGTCGCTGGGGCTGACGTTGAATTCGCGGCGATAGAGACCTGTCCAGTTGTTTTCGTCGGGAACGTAGGGCGGATTCCAGGGGGCAGGCCAGGGGTACGGGACATTGGTATAGACGGGGTATCCGTATCCTTGAGTCTGGAAGTTGGAAGGAACGGGAATAGTGTCCCAATCGACGTCGGCGAAGTCTTCCGCTTCGAAGTTGAAGGGAACGTCGTTAGGAGTGAGCGCAAGCTGGAATTTCCAGTCGCCGTTTAGGGTATGCTGTTCGTAAGCGGTAGCGGCGAAGATTGAGCGCGGCGCGAGGTTGTTGATCCCGACGACTTTCGGATTGAGTCGATCGGGCCAATTCTGCTCGTCATTCGCGTCGACGGAAGAGAGAGCGACGGTCGACGCGGCGCAAAGAAGCAGGACGCGCGAGAAGAGACGCGCGGCGCTGAATTTTGAAATGGACATTGAATCACCTAATAATTGTTAAAAAAAAGAGCCCGTCGAGTTTTAACAACGCGGCGAGCGGCTTTGAGAACCATACGAGTTTTAAAGACGCGCCGAATCTTACGCGCGTTCAGTTTTTCAGATACGCGTCAAGATCGATTACGCTCGAGTCGCCCCCCGAGGAGGAGGGCTGCAACGGAGCTTCGGAGAGAAGACTTTCCATATCGACGATATCGATCGCGGCGCTCTCTTCGTCCGAGGAGACGTCGTTCGGATCGAGTTCCGCGCCGGGAACTTTATCGACGCGCAGCATAAGCCGACCGATCGAGACGACGTCCCCAAAGGGAAGTTTTATCCCGCGTCCGATTCGCGCGCCTTTATAAAACGTGCCGTTGAGCGAGCCTAAATCCCGCGCCATAACGACTCCATTTTCTTCAAAGAATTCACAATGACGCCGACTGACCAGCGGGTGAACAATTGCGACGTCGCTCTGTTTCCCTCGGCCAATGACGCACGGGAGACTGATTTCGCGCGAAAAGTATTCCTTTTCGTCGCTGTAAATAGTCAGAAGTACTTCCATTACAAAGGTTTCGTTTCAAACGGTGACATTAAAATAATAGCAAAAACGCGCGTTTTCGTCTTTTGTGGAAACGCACATTCCTTTAAATATACTTACGCGGACATGAAAAATCAAGCGTTCAGACAAAATAGACAAAAAAAAGCGCGTTTTTTAAGGGCCGAGAGTAAGTTTAAAAGGGCGTGGCAGGGCGTTTAAAGCATAAATAGAAATTTTAAAAAACACCCCTTGCGCCGTAGAAGGCCTTTGATATAATTCTATTACTATTTGACGCGATTCAAACGCGTTATATAGCGTAATGCGGGCGTAGCTCAGTTGGCAGAGCACAACGTTGCCAATGTTGTTGTCGAGGGTTCGAGCCCCTTCGCCCGCTCTTTCAATTCGTTCTTTGTGAGCGTTTTGAAGAAAGACGATTTGCGGTCTTTAAACGTGAAATTTTGCGGGCGTAGCTCAGTTGGCAGAGCACAACGTTGCCAATGTTGTTGTCGAGGGTTCGAGCCCCTTCGCCCGCTCTTTC
>SFIW01000031.1 GCA_004556055.1 Planctomycetaceae bacterium | reverse complement strand
GCTCCTGCGCCAAAGACCGACGAGGAGGCCGATCCCGCTCCTGCGCCAAAGTCCGACGAGGAGGCCGATCCCGCTCCTGCGCCAAAGACCGACGAGAAGAAGAGCTCCGGACGGTTGACGCTCAAGGGGAAAGGGAAGAGTTGATCTAAAGAAGGTCAAGAAAGAAGGGAAGAGGGTCTCGCAACGACGGGATCCTCTTCTACTAATCGTGTTTGGTGAGAACACGGAAACAAAAACTTAAACAAACAAGGAGACGTCTATCATACATAGGCGCCGTTCTTGTCAATCCTATTTGAGTTAGCTAACGTTGTCGTAGATACGACAACGTTCCGACGCGTCGGAGTGAAAATTTTTCTCTGTTTTTTCGCGGTTTTCTTGACGCGTTATTTTGAAACGGGTACGATAATATCATAATAGGGGTAGGGCCTGGCGCGGCGTCGTCGCCGTCGCGCGCGAATGATCGAAGCCCGCCGTCCCAGCGACACGCGCTATATATTCTTCTTTATTGCGAGTTTAACATGGAATTTTTACCCGGAAAAACAGTTGGTATCGACTTGGGCACGACCTTCTCCACCTTGGCGATTGTCAATAACGAAGGTGAGCCTACTCCTATTCCTAATGAAGACGACGACGTCGAAACGGCTAGTATTATTCTCCTTGCGGGCGATAAACGCATCATCGTCGGTCCGAACCGCAGCCGCGCGGCGATGGAAGATCCGGAACACGTCGTCGAGCGCATCAAACGTCAAATGGGCGCCGTCGGCTATCACCGCACTTTCGACGGTCAAGAGGTCACCCCGGAATTCGTATCCTCCCTCATTCTTCGCAAACTCAAGCAGGACTGCGAAAACCAACTCGGCGACACGATCTCCAACGCCGTGATCACGGTTCCTTATTATTTCAACGACACGCGCCGTAAGGCGACGCAAGACGCGGGCAAGATCGCGGGCTTGAACGTCGTGAGCATCATTAACGAACCGACCGCGGCGGCGCTTACCTACGCGTGGCATCGCGGCGAACTCGGACGCACCGAAGCGACCAAAACGCGTCGCATCCTCATCTACGACCTCGGAGGCGGCACCTTCGACTCCACCGTCGTCGAATATACCGGAAACAACTTCCACGTCGTCTCCACGGACGGCGACGTGAAACTCGGCGGCGTCGACTGGAACGATCGTCTAGCCGACTACGTCTGCCAGAAATTCCAGGAAAAGCACGGCGTCAATCTCCATCAGTTCCCCAAGACGATGCAGATCTTGCGCAACGACTGCGACGTCGCGAAGATTCAACTCACGACGCGCGAACAGACGTCGATCTCCGTCCGTCACGAAGGGCTCTCCATTTCCGTGCCCGTGACGCGCGATCTCTTCGAAGAACTCACCTACGACCTCCTGCAACGCACCGCCGATACGACGGAATACGTGATCCAGCAGGCGAATATGAAGTTCTCGGATCTCGACGCGATCGTTATGATCGGCGGCTCGACCCTCATGCCGCAAGTCGCGAAGATGCTCGAACGCGTCACCGGCCTCGTCCCGTATCGCAGCGACGATCTCGACCCGCATACGGCGGTCGCGCGCGGCGCGGCAATCCATGCGGCGATCCTCGAAGCGCAGTATAACGGCGGCGGAAACCTCGACGAACGCGTCAAGAAGCTCCTCGAAAACGTTCATGAAGAAGACGTCAACTCTCACGGCCTGGGCGTCGTTGCGACCGATCCGAATACGAAGCAGGTCGTCAACTACATCATGATCCCGCGCAACACGACGTTGCCTTTCTCCGTCACGAAGACCTTTAAGACGCAGAAGGACGGACAGAACCGCATCAGCGTTCAGGTCATGGAAGGGGACGCGCCGGATCCGACCGCGTGCTCGTTCCTCGGAAAATGCCGCATCGTCGGCTTGCCCGAGAATTTGCCCAAGGGATCCCTCGTGGAAGTGACATACGCCTTCGACAAGACGGGGCGCATCTCCGTCTCCGCGCGTGAAAAGAAGACGAACACGCAGGCGAAGATCGAGATCGAACGTCGCGGCGTCCTCACCGAAGAGGAACTCCAGAATTTCATTCGTCTCGCCGATCAATACACGATCGAATGAGCTCTTTCTCCGACTCGTTGCGCGGCGCTCGCCCCTCGCGGACGCCGCGTTTACTATGACAATCCTTCTAGTAGGCGATACTTGCTATGCGCGTTATTCTCACTGCTATTCTTTCCGGTATTCTCTTAGGCGTCGCCGTCGGCGCCGGGATTGGTTTTTACTCCGCCGACTCCATGCCGTGGACTCCCGAACTTGAAATCAATCGCGGACGCGAATTCGTCCAAAACGAGGAGCAGGGAACGACGGCGGAAACCGACGCCGCCGACCCGACGAAGAAGGTGCCTCGCGTCAAAGTCGACGAAGTCTCTTTCGACTTCGGGATCATCGAGAAGAACCCGTCGACCGAGAAGGGGGAGCATCCCTTCTATATCGAGAACGTCGGAAACGCGGATCTCTCTCTCGCCGACGGTGGGAAAGGGTGCTTCTGCACGACCTTCTCGATCTCGAAAACGACCGTTAAGCCGGGCGATAAGGCGGAAATCCTCTTTAAATGGGACGGCGCGCGCTCCGGCGGCGTCTTCAATCAGGGCGTGCGCGTCCTGACGAACGATCCTAAAGCCAAGGAAATCACCTTCTCCGTCAAGGGACTCTACACCGCCCCCGTCGTCACCGCGCCGAGCGAACTCGCCTTCAACAACGCGACCAAGTCGTCCGAAACGATGCGCACGTTCCGTATGTACGGCTTTGAACGCAATCCCGACGGAACCCCCTTCGCGCTCAAGGTCGAAAGCCTCGAACTCTCCGATCCGGAGCATTTTGAAGTTGAGCTCGAAGAGGACGACGTCGCCAATCTGACCGAAGAAGAGAAGGAAAATCGCCTCTTCTCCCTCGCAACGAGCGTCTTCAACGGCAAAGTCACGATGAAGCCGGGTATGCCCCAAGGCTCCTTCCAAGAGATCCTGCGAATTCGTCTCAACAGCGAGAAGACGCCGATCCTCGAAACGCCGATTCACGGCGCGATTATGGGGAGCGAAGTCAAAGTCCTCGGGCCCCTCTACGACGATAAGAATTCCGGCGCGCTCCGACTCGATTCGATCCGTCAGGAGCAGGGTAAGAAGACGAATCTGCGCTTCTTGATCTTCGATCCGATCGACGTGAACGAGAAGTCCGTCTTCGTCAAAAGCGTCCGTCCCGACTGGATCAACGTTTCCTTTACGTATCCCGACGCGGAGTTGCAGAAACAGACGAAGGTTCGTCAGGTGGAAGTCGACGTCGAAGTTCCCGCAGGCTCTCCTCAAGGCGCATTCATGGGGCCTGGAAAGGATCAGCTCGGAGAAATCGTCTTCCAAATCGGCGAGGATGAGGAAACGGCGCAGACTGTCGTCGTGCCTGTGCGTTTCGCGGTCGTGCCGTGAGCTGCGGACGATAGGATTTTAGGGGCGGAATCGTAAAGGTTTCGCCTCTTTTTACCGCGCGTTTTTGAGGAAAGACGCGCGAAGGAACGCGTCGCCGCGTCGATAAGGGCTTTTTGGGTCTTTTTGCCCTTTTGGCCCTTTTAACCTTCTGCAATTTTGTTACAATTGTGTGAATATTGATAAATGGCGACGCTTGCAAAGCGGGGAAAACGCGTGTTAATCGCCGTTGCACATGGGGCGTTTGTCCTCAAGGAATAATTTGTTCGATATAGATCGATCGGTTTACAGCGCCGATCATAGGCAGCGTGAATTATGGATAACTTGGAAAACAAAAACGTCGATCTTCAAAATACCGCCCCAGCGGCGGATTCGTCCTCTCTTCCCACGTACGACGCGATCAACGCGTCGTCGGAACCGGCGGCTGTGACGCCGGACGTGATTGCCGAAAGACTGCGCGCCGCGGGCGGAACCGCCGCGCCGCTCGCGGGTAGGAGAGACGAAGCGCGCCGCCGTCGCGACGACTCCGCTGCCGCCGACGGCGAAAAGAAGGGGGATCGTCCCCAGCGTCCGAAGCGCGAACGTCGTGGAAACGATCGTCCGACCTATGTACAGCGCGGTCCTGTCACCTCGATTCCGACCCCGAATCGTCGCGAAGCGCTCTCCGGCGATCTCGCCGACGAATTTGCGGCCCTCATGGGGGACGCCTCGATCGATTCGATCATGAGTTCCGTCAACGATTCCGCCGCCGCCACTCAGCTTGAAGAAGGCGCGAAAGTTCAAGGGCGCGTCGCTTCCGTCTCCGGAGATTCCGTCTTTATCGACCTCGGCGCGCGCGAACTTGGACTCGCGCCCCTCAAACAGTTCCCGGACGATTTCGTCTTGGAACCCGGTCTGCAGATCGAAGTTATCGTCACGAAATTCGACGCCGCAGAAGGCGTTTACGACGTCGCGTTGCCCCTCGCCGCCGCTGAAGTCGGCGACTGGCTCAGCCTTACGAAGGGCGCGATCGTCGAAGCCGTCGTCGTCGCCGCCAATAACGGCGGACTCGAATGTCAAGTCGGAAAGCTTCGAGGATTCTTGCCCTTTAGCCAAATCGACGTCTTCCGCGTTGAGAATCCCGAACGTTTCATCGGCGAGCGTTGGAAGTGCGTCGTCACCGAATGTAATCCTGAGCGTCGTAATCTCGTCGTGAGCCGTCGCGCGCTTATCGAACAGGAACGCGAAGAGCACCGAGAAAAGACCCTTTCCGAACTCGCCGAAGGACAGACGCGCGAAGGTCTCGTCCGCAAGATTATCGACGCGGGCGTCTTCGTCGATCTAGGCGGCGTCGACGGCTTCATACCCGTTTCGATGATCTCTTGGACGCGCGTCAAGCATCCGAGCGAAGTCGTCAAAGAAGGGGATCGCGTCGTCGTCACCATTACGAGAATCGACCTCGCGAAGAATCGTATCTCACTCTCCCTCAAAGATAAAGCGCTCGACCCGTGGAACAAGGTCGACGAAGCGGTTCATGTTGGAGAAGTCCTCCGCGGACGCGTCTCCAAGATTGCCGAGTTCGGCGCCTTTGTCGATCTTGGCGACGGTATCGAGGGGTTGGTTCACGTGAGCGAAATCGCGTATCAGCGCGTGAAGGCGGTCAGCGACGCGCTTCAAGTCGGCGATTGGGTCGACGTGAAGGTTCTCGACGTCGATCCGGAGAAACGTCGCGTCTCCTTGTCGATCAAGAAGACGATGGAAGACCCGCGCGTGAAGGCGAAGCGCGAGGCTGCGGCGAAAGCGGACGCGGACGCCGCCGCTGCTGAAGCGGAAGAACGTCGAAAGGACGACGAAGCGCTCGCCGCGTCGCGCGAGAAGATTCGCAAACTCCAGTCGAAGAAGCCCCTCAAGGGCGGCCTCAATCGCGGAGACGACGGCGGAACCGGCCTCCGCTTCTAAGTCGATACGCGCCGACAAAACGCACGAAACGGGATCGTGAAGAACGACCCCGTTTTTTTATTCCCAAAAATATTTTGAAAAAATAAAAAATTTTTACTAGATGGAACGAAGTGCGTCTTATCTACTCTTGAACTGCGTTCCTTTGGGGGTATAATCCCGCATTAACGTTTCTTAACCGTTTAAAAGTCTTGTTCTGAAGGGAGTTGCATATGTTGGAGCGCAAACTGTACATGGCCGGACTCGGCGGAAATCGCTATGAAATCTCGATAGAGAATCTCAAAAAGATGGCGTACGACGCGAAGATCAAAAAAACGGATCTCGTAATCGTCGTGGAGACTTCCGACGACGGCTCCGCGCAGGAAAAGACGTTTCGTTGCGACCAAATCAAAGGCGTCGCCGAACTCTTCGACCAGGGTGAGCGCGATCGCGAAGCGGCAAGGGTGCAGGATGAGCGCGAACGCGAAGCGGCAAGAGAGCTAAAAGAGCAGGAGAAAAGCCAACGTCGCGAAGAACTTTTGAGGGAACAGGAATTACGCTATCGGCAAAAGTTAGCTCAAAACAAGCTTAATATAAAAGAAAGAAGAGAGCAACTTAAACAGGAAGACAGGCGTCAAGGAAGGACGGCGCTTAAGCAGGTTAAGAAGACCATCTCCCATATCGTATGGTTTATCCCATTTTTGGCGTTCTGTTCTTTATCCTTATGGAATATTGACTCTGAAGTTGGCATTTTAGCCACAATTATTCTTGCATTGTTCTGCTTGTATAAGCACCTCATGCTTCTCGTTTACTTGACTCAGTACCATGCGGAGACGATCAAGAAAGCGATTCTTGTCGCATCGGGTAAAGACGAATACTCCGACGACGAGTATGACGAAATCTAGTTTAGTCGGGGAGCGTTGAGTCGTCGGAGAAAGGTCGGAAAATTGGAGAATCTTTGTCGATTTCCTTTTTTCCATGTTGCGTCGGGTTTAAAAATTCGTTACCATCCAGTCAACAACGCTTGGGCGCGCGGAACGGCCGCGCGAATTAGAGAATTGTTACGAGGACGTTATGAATAATTTAACGGACGAACCGCAAAGAGTCGAGCAAGTGAAGCGTAGGCCGGGTCGACCGCGACGCGCGGAAGATTATACGTGCGTTTCCGTCACGATCGCCTCCGATCTGATTCAAAAGATCGACGAGTTGGCGAAGGAATGGGGCGTCAATCGCTCCGGAGCCGTCTCGCGTATCTTGACTGCGGAGATTGACAACCGAAGAATCGATAGCCCCTTGGAGCTCGAAAACGCGCTTAAACGTATCGGCGAAATCGTCGCTAGACATGTTTGAGCCCGTCTTCCACAGGGAGGGGACGCGCGTAAGGAAGGCGCGTTCTCCGCGCTACGCAATATATTTTAAGAAGAGGGATCGCAATGTCTAACGCCGCCGAAACGCTTCGCATCGTGCCAAATGAGCGAAGGACGGGCCGCCCGCGTCGGCAAGATAGTTATGAAAAAGTTTCCTTTACGATTTCCACCGCGCTCTTGAACGCTATCGATCAACGCGCTCAAGAGTGGGGGATGAATCGTTCTAGCGCCGTCGCGAAGATCGTCAAAGCGCAGGTGGCCGAAGTCGCCGCCGACGACAAATATCAGCATATGAAGGAAACGCTTAAAGAAATCGACGCGCTTTTGAAAGAACGAAAAGCCTCGTAGTCAACCTTCGTTGGGCGACTCAAAAAAGGACGCGACTCATCCGGGTCGCGTCCTTTTTTATCTCTCAGTCCAACTCCGCCGCAACGCGCGCCGCGTCTTGCGCAAGCTGCGCTCGAAGTTCCGATAGCGACGCGAAGCTACGCGTCTCGCGAAGACGGCTCCAAAATTCTAACTCCAATCGCGTTCCGTAAAGATCTCCCTCGAAGTCGAGCAGGTGCGCCTCCAACTTCGACGTTTCTATCCCCAGCGACGGGCTCCCCCCGTAATGCGCGGCGGCTTTGTATTTCTTCCCGTCCTCCGTCGTCGCGTAAACCGCGTACTCGCCAGGCGCGGGGAGAAAGATCGCCGGGGGAACGATATTCGCCGTCGGAAATCCTAACGCGCGCGCCTTCCCGTCACCGTGCGCGACGCGACCCGCCGCGCGGTAAGGACGTCCCAGAAGACGCGACGCGAAGCGCACGTCTCCGCGACGCAGCGCCATGCGAATCGCGCTGCTCGAGACGATCGTTCCGTCGAGCGTCGTGGGCGCGACGCGTTCGATAAGAACCCCGAAACGCTTCGCCAATGCGTCGAGCGTCGGTCCCGCGACCTCGCGACCGCGTCCTAACGAAAAATCGGCGCCCTCGACCATCTGAACAGCGCCCAGACGCGCCGACACTATTTCGTCAAAGAAAGCTTCCGCCGAGAGGTTGAGGAATTCGCGCGTCGTCGGAAAGTTGACGAGCGCGTCGACTCCTGCGGCGGCGAGGAGCGCGCGCTTCGTCGGTTCGTCAACGAGCGGCGGAGACGCCTTCTCCGGCGACAAAATCTGCGCAGGGGAAGGCGTGAACGTGAAAACGACGAGAGACGCCTCGCGCCTTTGCGCGGCGTCGCGCGCGCGCCGAAGCGTCTCCTGATGCCCGAGATGAACACCGTCGTATTTGCCAAGAGTGAGAACGCATCCCCTCAACGAGCGAGGGAACGCGTCAATATCGTCGATTATTTCCATAACTCCAGACCGCCAAGGTCTCCCAAGAACAAGCGCGAAATCTGGCGCCGCGCCCCGCGCCGTTATTCCTCTTCGCCTCGAAACACACGGTCGAGAACCTTCGTGTTACGCTCGATGGAGACGACGATCGTCTGCGTCTCAAGCGTTTCGAGATTCGTCGCGACGACGGGGAAGAGGTGCCGACGTTCGGGTAGGGGCGCGCGAATCGCGAATTCACCCGCGTCGTTCACGGGAGTGGGTTCGTCGCGCACCGTAACGGTCGCGCCTTCGCTGACGCGTCCCTTGATGACGACTTCCGCTTCGACCGACACGCGCAGCTCTTTAGGCTCCGGGAACGCGGGCTCTCCCATGAGGCGGGAGAAAGTGGAACCGTCGACGAACGCGCCCGCGAGCTCTTCGTCCGACCCGAAAACAAGCCCGCCGCGACGTCCTGCGAAGTTGCTCTGTTGAAGCGTGCGATCGAACGCGTTTCCCGCGTAAAAGAAGGGGGCCCCTTGATATTCCTGCATGAAGCGCGGGGGAGTGTCGACGATATTGCTCGATGAGACGGTGAAGAATTCGCCGTCGCGCGCTTCGTAGCCGAGCTCGATCATGAAGGCGCTCGGCGGATCTTCGACGGGTAGATACCAACATTCGACGTCCGGAACGATCGGAACGCTCGAGACGTGAACGCGTCGGAAGACGGAGACGAGAGGATCGCGATCAACGCGGAAGACGCGCGCTTGAGGCGTCGACGTGTGCCATCGCCGCCCCATCGCCGCCCGAACGCGGCTTATGCTCTTTTCCGCCAATTTCCACTGCGCCAAGAGCCAAAATGGACCGCAAACGCTCAGGCGCAGATATTCTTCTACTTCTTGCGACGCGTTGGCGTTGCGATCGTCCTTCGCGAGCTTACGTCGCGCGTCTTTGCCGACGGGCGCGGGTTGGAGCGCGGAGTCGTCCTTCGACGCGACGTCGACTTTGCGCGAACGCCGCGACAACTTCGGAGCGCCTTCCACGACGGGCTTCGCGGCGCGCGCTCGGCGACGACGCTTAGGCGACGCCGATTCTTCGACGGGAGCAGGAGTCGCGTCGGAGGCCTTCGTTTCGACGGGCTCTGAAGTTGCGTCGGAGGCCTTCGTTTCGACTGGTTCTGAAGCTGCGTCGGGGGCTTGCGTTTCGACTGGCACGGCGAAGGCGTCAAGTAAGCTTGGAGCGGAGTCTGGTTGCGCGGTCTTGCGTCGAGTGTAGCGACGACGTTTCTTGACGACTGGCGCGTCTTCTTCTTGCGCCGGTTTGGGGGGCGCAGGCTCGGGCGCGACGAGCGTAGGCTCTTGGACGGTCGCTTCAATGCTCGCGTCTTGCGTTTTGCGACGTCGAGTGTATTTGCGCTTCGGTTTGACTGAGGTTTTCGCGACTTGAGGCTCTGCGGTCTCTTTGACGGCAGACGGTTCAGCGATCGACGCTTCAGCCGCTGTCTCTTCGACGGCAGACGGTTCAGCGACCGGCGTTTCAGCCGCGGTCTCTTCGACGACAGACGGTTCAGCGACTTTGACTTTCCTGGAACGTCGCCCGCGTTTCTTAGGGGCGGACGTCTCTTCGACGAGAGTTGGCGCGGTCGCGACCTCGGGCTGGGACGACTCTACGTCAGGCGTTTCGACGACTTTCGTAGCCTTCGCGCGGCGACTCCGTCTCTTTGTCGGCGGCTCCGTCGACTCCAACGATTCCGTCTTCTGCTCCGATCCCTCGGCGCGCTGATTCTGGAGAATATATTCGCGTAGCTGCGCTTTGTTCTTTCCGGCTAAATGGGTAAGATGCATCGATTCGGCTAGCGCGACGAGCTCCTTTAACTTCATTTTGTCGAGAGATTCGGATTGTGTCATTTGTAGTCCTCCGCTTGCGCGCGCCATCTCCGCGCCCTTCTTCTATCTTTCTGGAACTAGAGGCAAAATGCGTATGACGCGCCGCTAAGCAATAATATGCGTTCCGTATATTATAACAGAAAAACGCATAATTTACAACCGTTATTTTTTCTATTCTTCCTAGTTTTAACAGTTTAGCGCTTTTAAATCCCCTTTTCTCACTTTTGATCGATTCCTTTTTTGAATACAAAAGAAAAAAGCGAAAATATGTAGATTTTCACGTCCCCGTCTCTATAATTTAAAGGGTGAAAGGGACGAAGAGCGCGCTTCATACGACGCTTTGGAGCGCTCGGTTACACCGTTAGCGTCGGGGGAAACTGTTATGTTGCGATGGCGATTGTTGATAGGCGCGCCTTTAGTACTATTTGTCGCCTTTATCTGTTGGGTCGACGCGATCGCGCCCTTTCCGGGCGTAGCGCTCATGCCCTTCTTTCTTGTCTGTTCTTTCTTTCTTTGCCGGGAGATTTTGCGTCTGCTTAACGCGGGCGGGGTCTTTCCGCGTCGATCGACGGTTTACGTGGGCGTCATCGGCACGATTCTGCTGTCTTGGATATCGAGCGCGATCTCGACGCCGCATCTTGGTCGCCTTGAACTCGCGACGGCGGAGTCGGCGCGTCGCGTCGAGATATCCGATCTTGCCGGGAATAAGATCGGCGAAGTCGTCGCTCAGGCGTACGATACGACCGAGGAATGGCGCGTCGCGACGTACGGGTGCTTTCACGTCCTTCTGGCGATAGCCGCGGGGGTGTTGATCGCGTTTGTTGGCGAGATGTTCCGGTATCGTCAGCCTGGCGGGAGTTTGATCAATCTTGGAGGCGCCGTCTTTGCGATCGTCTATATAGGGATGTTGGGGGCGTTTATGGCGCTCCTTCGCGTCTCGTACGGGCTCATGGCGGTGATCTCGATGGTCTTTGTGACGAAGATGTGCGATATCGGCGCGTATACGGTCGGGCGTCTCTTCGGACGGCATAAGATGGCGCCATATTTGAGCCCCGGTAAGACGATCGAAGGCGGAATCGGCGGGCTTGCGTTTTCCGTCTTGGCGGCGTGGCTTTCGACGCAGTTCCTCTTTCCTCTCGCCACGGGAAGGCCTTCTGAGACGACTTGGATCGGAATTATAATTTATGGAGTCGTCGTCGGATTTGTCGGCGCGGTGGGGGATTTGGCGGAGTCGCTCATTAAGCGCGACGTGATGCGCAAAGACTCCGGTCTTAACGTTCCTGGCTTCGGGGGCTTCTTGGATATTTTCGACTCCCTCCTCCTGGCGGCTCCCGTCGCGCTGGGGCTTTGGGCGTTTCATATTATTAAAATGTAGTCGTAAATCGTTCGTCAATCATTTTTTCACCGTAGCATGAGGAGAGTATTCCATGGCTAAAACGATCGTGCGTCTCAAGGAATCGACGGACAACGCCGCCGTCGCCGCGCTCATTCGCGATTCGCTGAACGTTTGGTATCGCGAGCATATGGGCGTCGAAGAATGCGTTCCGTCCGTCGAGGCGGCGTCGATCTTCACGCGAGTTTACGACGCGCTCGATCCCAATTGTTGCGTCGTCGCCGAGGATCTTGAGACCGGAAGAATCGCCGGTTCCTGCTTCTTCCACCCGCGCCCGACCCACGTCTCCCTTGGAATCATGAACGTCTCCCCCGACTATTTCGGACAGGGGATCGCCACAAAACTCCTCGCGTATATCGTCGACGTCGCGCAGCGCCGCAATCAGACGCTCCGCCTCGTCTCCTCCGCGATGAATCTCGACTCATTCTCCCTCTACAACCGACTTGGATTCGTCCCTCGAGTCTTCTATCAAGACATGCTCCTACCGTCCCCAGCGGAAGGCGTCGAAATCACGGTTCCCGAAGGGACGACGCTTCGCGACGCGACGAGCGACGACGTCCCCAAGATTGTCGAACTTGAGATGGACGCGCTCGGCGTCGATCGCGCGAAAGACTACCGCTTCTTCATCGACAACGCCGACGGAATCTGGGGCGTGAGCGTCCTTGAAGAGAACGCGACGGGCTCGATCCTCGGCGTCATGGCGTCCGTCAACGATCCAGGCAGCAAGATGATCGGTCCGGGAGTCGCGCGAAACGACGCCGTCGCCGAAGTCCTCGTGCGACGCGAACTCAATCGCTATCGTGGCGAATGGTCTCCCGTCCTTCTTGTTCCCGGCGAGCGCGTCGAGCTGCGCGAAGCGATGTATCGCCTCGGCGCCAAGAATATCGAAACGCATATCGCGCAGTCTTTAGGGGAAGTACCCGCGTATAAGGGCGTCGTCGTACCCTCCTTCATGCCCGAGAGCGCGTGACGCGCCGCAGTCGCCTTTTCCAGACGAGCTTGCGCGACTTTGACCTCGCGCCCGGCTCGTCTTTTTTTTCACCATTCGACGAAATTCCACGTCTTCAACCCTCTCAAGAAAGCAAAAGGACGATGAGCGAACTTCCCTTTTGGCGCGCTTTAGGGCTGCGTTACTATGCGCAAGGCCCATATTTCAAGCGCGAATTCGGCGGCGTCGTGCGCAAAATCAGCGTCGACGCGCACTTCTCCTGCCCCAATATCGACGGTACGGTCGGTTCCGGAGGTTGCGTCTTCTGCGACGCGCGGAGCTTCAGTCCGAGCCGATTCTTTGGACTCCAGGATCTTGACGCGCAGATCAACGACGGGATCCTCAAGATAACGCGTCGCTTCGATTCCTCCCGATTCATCGCGTACTTCCAGCCGTCGACGAACACGCACGCGCCCCTCGACGTACTCGAACGATATTACCGCGTTCCCCTGCGGCGTCCCGAAATTGTCGGCCTCGCGATCGGCACGCGTCCCGACGCGGTTCCCGATCCGGTCTTGGATCTTCTCGCGACCCTCTCGAAAGAGACGTGGCTCGTTCTCGAACTCGGATTGCAGTCGTCGAAGGACGCGTCCTTGCGCTGGATCAACCGCGGGCACGACTACGCGTGTTTCGTCGACGCGACGCGTCGGGCTCAGGCGCGCGGGTTGCGGCTCGGCGTTCACCTCATTTTGGGACTTCCCGGCGAAACGCGCGCGGACAATCTCCTCACGGCGCGTCGCATAGCCGCGCTCGGGTTCCATTCAGTGAAGTTGCACAACCTTTACGTTGTGCGCGGCACGCCCCTCGAAGCGCTTTGGCGCGACGGGCAGGTTCCGATTCAGAGCCTTGAGGAATACGTTTCGTTTGCGGTCGATATGCTCGAAGTTCTCCCGCCGACGACGGTCGTCGAACGCCTCGCGGGGGAAGCGACGGAAGAATTTCTTCTCGCGCCGGAGTGGACGTCGGTGAAACACTGCGCGCGTAATGCGATCGACGCGGAGTTGAAGCGTCGGAACTCGTGGCAGGGAAAGTATTACGACCCGACATGGCGCGATAGCGAGTAATACGTTTGACATGAGAGATGAAGGATTCTCTTTTTTCAATATAAGTTGAAGACGCGCGTCGCCTTGGTCGATAATGAAGAAGGCGAAATATCATTTTGTAGGTAATTTGCCGTAAAAAGGACCGCAAGAGGGCCCTTTGAGCGACGCGTTCTTGGATACCGAGATGGTATTGGGGACGAAACGGCTGTAAATAATTAGTCCGGGGCGCGTGGTAGAAGGACCTTTTGAGGCGCGCCGCGCGAGGTCGCGAAGACTCTTGGCGGCGGTATGGAGACACTTTAGACAGACGCAAGGACGCCAAGATGAGAAGAATAGGGAGACGCGCGTTTTGCGCGCAAGCTTTCGCATTCGCCGCGGCGGTTGCTTACGGAGTCTGCTCGAAGCCCGCGCGCTCGGCTCAGGCCGCGTCCGCGCTCGACGCCGAAAGACTTCGTTCGGAACTGCGCGTGACGACTCAAGCTCAGGGCAAATACGTGGACGACGTCGTGGAGAAGGTCGAGAAGGGTGAACTACCCTACAAGATCTTTATCACCGCGTACAAATACGCGATGAAACGAGACGCTTCCAAGAGGCCTTATTATTTTAAATTGTGCACGGAACAACTTGCGAAAAAGAGCGGACTGCGCTTGGATTTCCCATCCTTCTAGTCCTGCCCTGAGCGGGTCGTTTCTCGCTTCCTTGTGAAAAGTGTTTTGACGCCGTGAAAAGTTGGAGATCGACTCTTCGCGGCATTAACTGTTTCTTGCCGCCGCGCGACGCGTCGCGAAAAAGAATCGCGTCTCCGCGCCAATAATAAAACGCCGCGAAGAGGCTTGCTCCCCTCGCGGCGCTCCCTTTTTCTGGACTCGCAACCGATCAAGTCAACGAAGCGAGGCGCGAACGAAGACGTCGCGCGCGAAGCTCGTCTTCCGACGCGTCTTTGGGCGTCGCTCCTTCCTCGGTTGAAAGCATGCGCAGATGACCCGGATAGATCTCCAACAACATCTGGTCGATATCGAGAAGGGACGGCCCCTCCAGTACTTTGAGCGCTACGCCGAGTCGCAGACTCGACAGGAGCCCTCGCGCCTCCTTCAGCGACATGATGCGACTCGTTTGCAGAATCCCCAACGCGCGATAGCATCGGTCGAGAAGCTCTTGGCGTCCCTCTTCAAGGAGCGCTTGTCGCGCCTTGCGTTCGTACGTCGCCGCGCTCTGAACAACTTCGTCGACGAGCGATGCGACCTCCTCTTCCGACGAGCCAAGGGAGCCCGTCGTGAGCACGTACGGCATTTCTTCCCCCTCCCACAAATCGTATTCGAGCCCGACTTTCTTGAAGCTGCGAAGCGCGCGCGTCATCTCGCCCGTCTCCAAGAGACCCGGAAGGTGAAGCTTGACCGAGATGTTGAGCCCCGTTCCCGCGTTTAACGGGTTCGCGGCAAGATACCCGTAATTGTCGTCGAAGGCGTATCGTAGGCGCGATTCGACGAGATTGTCGAGGGCGTCGAGACGCGCCCACAGCTCTTTAGCGGCGAGTCCCGGCGCGTTGACGAGGAAGCGCAGATGATCCTGACCGTTGAACATGAGGGAGAACGCTTCGCTATCCTCCACGAGGAGCGCGCTAGGCGCGGACGCGCTCGTGAAGTCCGAGTCGATGAGACGGCGTTCGTGCATGAAGCTTATTTCCGCGTGCGTCGGGGCGACGGAGGAATAATCGAAGAAGGTCGCGTCGTAATCCGCCAAGGCGTCGGCGGTAGCGGCGCGCGTCTCGCGAAGAAGCTTACCGAGGTCGAACTTCGCCGCTCGATTCACGAAACCGTAGCCGTCGACGTTGCGCGAAAGACGCGCGCTGGAGAATACGACGACGTCGTTCAACGCGCCACCTGCGCGTAACCAGGAAGATGGTTGTGCGGCTAATTCGTCCAATTTCATTTGAAAACCCTCTGAGTTGGATAAGGAAAACGCGGCGCAAAGGCGCGGCGCGATACTGTTAGATTACCCTTTTGACGCCGTTTGCGCAACCTCTTTTTTATTAAAGCGCGAGCGGTTCGTTCGCTAATTGACGTTCGCCGCGCGTCAATTCGTACATGTCACGAATCAACTGCTTGTCGCAAGGGCGCTGTTGAACGTTGCGACGCAAGAACATGCGCTCCTGACTAAGCGTCATAAGCTCCACCGGAAGCTCCGTGATTTGACCGAAACTACGCGCGTAATTCACGAAACTTGGCACCGCCGTCGTCACGAAGCCGTAACACATGCAGCACGCCCCGAGAGTCTTGCCCGTGAAGATGCTCGTGTTGATCGCCGTTTTCGAATAATCTCCTATGACGCACCCCAAGAACTGCATATGAGACGGGAATTTTCCCGCAGGCGTCTCCTGCTGAACTTCGTTGTACGAGTTCTTCAAGTCGCTGTTGCACGTTCCCGCGCCGAGATTGACCCAACTTCCGACGTAACTATGCCCCAAAAAGCCGTGGTGTTGCTTATTCGAGAAGGGTTCGATCGTCGTCGCTTCCACCTCGCCGCCGACTTTGCACGTCGTGCTGATCGAGACGTAATCCTTGATCGCGGAATGTTCGATGATCTTGCTGCGCGCGCCGACGAAGACCGGTCCGCGGATGAAGCAGAAAGGCCCTATCTTCACGTCTTCGCTCAGTATGATCGGACCTTCGCTCGCGTCCGTCACGAAGCAGTCGCCGATCGTCGGACGCTTCGCTTCGTCTTTCGGAACGAAGAGACCGTCGCGAATCTCTTGGTAGTCGCCGCGCGCGATGCGACTGTTGAGGTTTTCGCTGATGAAACTGAGGTGATAGCGGATCGCGTCGGAGGGACGTTCGAGGAGGCGGATCGGTTCAAAGAGTTCGACCTCGGGGAGATTGAGATCTTGGATTAGTCCGAGGAGCTGGGAACACCCGATTTCTTGGTGCGGGAGGATGCGCGGGTCATTGACGATCGCCGCGGCAATGGAGTTTTCGGAGCGGAGGATCGCCCCGCGTTCAAATTGACCGGTCGTGAGGGCGCGCCAGGCGTTGAAGAGGCCTTCGCGCGGAGCGGTACGCGCGTTGATGAAGAGAATAGGGCCCTTGCGCTCCCCTTTGGAAGGGGACCAAGCGAAGGGGAAGTCCTCCCGCAAGATCGCGCGAAGGTGCGGTCTGGCAACGAGTTCGACCATGTCGCCAAATTGACGCGCCAGGTTCAGAAGACGCATTGAACCGACGCTAATGTAGAACGCTGGACGACCGATCGTGATAGGGTAGAGATTGACGACGCGATCGTCTTCGAAGAGAATGACATGCATGGGAGAACCCTTCGTAAAGAGAGAGGTGGGACACTTTCTTTTTAAATTTCTATTTTACTTAAATATACTATTTTGCCAACTATACGCAAGACGCTTATTTTCCATTATCTTAGACGCACGGCAAGAAGTCGCGTTTATGTTGCTAAAGGAGAAATTTTTAGAAAATTTTTCTTTTTGTCTTCTTTTTGGCCTGACGATTGCGTATAAGAGAGTAGTTTGACGCGCGGCTGTCGCGTCTGGCTTCAAGTAGATTTTTAAATTGAGACATGGTCGCGGATTGCGAGGTTTCATTATTCTGTTGGACGGAAAAAGGAGAGGCGAAGGATGAAAAAGGATTGTCGAAGATATGGATTTTGGGCTCTTTTGTCGTGCGGCGTTTTAGGCGCGACTTTCGGCGCCGCGACGTCCGGTCTTGCGCAGAATCCGTTCGCGGGCAACGACGGCGGAAGCGCGCGGCGTCTTCTGCCGCGCGACGCGAACCCGATAGAGATTCCGGCGCTCCCGAATGATTCGACGACGCGTCCCCTCGACGTGTCGCGCCAATCCCTCTCGGCGTTGACGCAACAGGTCGCGTCGACGCAAGACGATCTTGCGTCGCGCCTCTCCGAGCTGGGGCCCGAAGAACGCGCCGCCGCCGAGCTATACCTTGAGCGCAATAAGAGCGTCGTCAACGTTTCGACGACAGAACAGGTGAATTCCTATTTCTCCACGCAAGTTGCGGAAGGGTGCGGAAGCGGCGTCGTCCTGAATAAGGAAGGGATCATCCTGACGAACTTCCATGTTGTCGAAAACGCCACCTCCGTCAAAATTACCCTATATAACGGCGAGACGTACCCCGCGAAGCCGATCGCGGTCGACCCGAATACGGATATCGCGATCTTGAAGGTCGACGCGCCGAATGACGAACTCGTTCCGGTCGTCTTTGGGGATTCGTCGCGCCTCCTTGTCGGCCAGACCGTCTACGCGATCGGCAACCCCTTCGGGCTCGAACGCACGATGACGAAGGGTATCATTTCCAATCTGAATCGCTCGATCGACAGTCCGCAGCAGTTCCGCCGCATTAAGGGCGTGATTCAGACGGACGCGGCGATCAACCCCGGCAACTCCGGCGGGGCGCTCTTCGACTCGAAGGGACGCATGGTCGGGATGAACACGGCGATAGCGAGTCGCGTCGGCGAAAACTCCGGAATCGGCTTTGCGGTTCCGGTGAACACGGTGCATCGTATCGTGTCGATCTTGCTTGAGAAGGGTCAGGTCGTGCGCGGCGACGCGGGAGTCGTCCAAGTTACGGAGACGGAAAACGGACTGATACCCGCGCTCATCGACGACAAGGGCGCCGCCGATCTCGCGGGCCTGCGCGGCGGAAAGCTCGTCGTCACGATTCGCGAGCAGAACGGGTTCCGCTATCAGTCGCGTCAGGTGGTGCGTCCTGACGAAGGGTTCGACCTCATAACGGGCGTGAACGATCAGCCGGTGAAGACTGGCGAGGACTTCATCACGGCGGTCGAGGAGCACGAGCCTGGTGAAACGCTGACCCTTAACGTCTTGCGCAACGGCAAAGAGATTCGTCTTCCCCTTGTTTTGAAATAATTAGCGAGACGACTTGGGTTCTCCAAAGGCGCGGCGCGCGTTCTTCCCCCCCTGGCGCCGCACACTCCCATCATTGGGGGGGAATCCTGAGGAGGCGCGCCGTTCTTTCGCGATTTGCGGAGAGCGGCGCGCTTTTTTACGCCCTTTCTTCAACCTCGCGACAACAGAAAACGACCTTGCGACGACCCGCGATTTTGCTCATAATGACGCGACTTATTAACGAAAGGATTGACGCGATATGGTCGGATCAAAGGGAAAAGCAAAAGGAACGCCGAAGTCGACGCGGTTTGTCGCCGCCCTCGCTCTTGTGTGCATGACTATTTCCTGCGCGTGCCGCACCCCCGAGAACTCGCAATACGCCCCCGCGAAGGGCGTCGGCGCATTCGAACCGGAACAGCCCAATCCCCTCTTTGTCGAAACGACCGATCCGTACGCCCTTTGGGACGCCCTCGTCGACGTGATCGACAACTACTACGTCATTGAGACGGAAATACCCGTGCGCGTCTACGAACGTCAAGATACAGACGGACGATCCTACCAATACCGCACGGAAGGAAGGTTGGAGACCGAGCCCTCGATCGTCGGGGGCGTCCTCGAACCATGGCGCAAAAACGGCCACGAATGTGGCTCTCGATGGGAAGCGACATTTCAGACGATGCGCACCTCCGCCGTCGTTCGAGTCGTTCCCGAAGGCGAAGGTTTTTTCGTCTATCTCTCCGTCTTTCAGGAGATCGAAGACCTTCCGCGACCACTCGGCTCCACCGTCGGATATCATCAACAATTTAACGACGACGTCTCCCAGCTGACCCAACCCGTCGGGGAATACGCGCAGTCCCGCGGATGGATTCCGAGGGGGCGCGACGAAGAGCTCGAAAGAACGATCATGCGCGAACTCGCATGGCGCGTCGGGGCCCCGCGCGCCGTTCTTCACGCGGGCGTCGATTCCAATCTGACGCCTTGAGCGGAGCGCGACGCGTTGCGGCGATACGTATCTCAGCGCGCTTTCTTGAGTAAGTTGACGGCGACCGAGAAAGGCGCGGCGTCGAGAAAATCGAGGAGGCGACGTACGAACGCGACGTTCTCCTTGGGGCGGAAATATTCGAGGGACAAGACGCGCTTTGGAGAGGGCGTTTATTTGCGCGAGCCGTTAATCTTCCCGACGGCTGGACGCGCAATTTTTTCTGTTTCTTAGCGTCGATGGAGAAACGCCGTCTCGTTTCAGGGGGCGTTCACGCGAGCCTCGCGTGGAATCATTCTGTCATTTGGCGACTATCGCGACGCGGGGAACCGCTTCCTCTCGTTATTAGTCCGTCTATCTTCTATATCTCACCATGAATCGACAGTTTCGACAGCGTCAGTCCGGACTTCAAGCCAAGCGGCCCGATTGCGCCCTGCGAAAATAAAGAAACGACCTAGTCCGAAGACTAGGCCGTTTGGAATATGCGTCAATCGTGAAGCGCGCGGGGTAGCGACTCAGTCAATCCTGTAGACGCGGTTGGCTTTGCGCGGCGCGGGCGCTCCGGGAGCCTTCGCGGCGTAACCGATCGCGCAGTGCCCGATCCCTTCGTAATCTCCTTCGACGCCGAGAGATTTGAGGAGCGCTTTGTAGTCGGGCGTCTCAAATTCTTCCTTCGCGCGGTGTATCCAACACGTTGCGAGCCCCAGAGAATGGGCGGCAAGCATCATGTTTCCCATGACGAGAGCGCCGTCGTAGACGTGCGTCGGGGCGGATTTATCGGCGAGGACGATCAGCGCGGCGGGGGCGCCGTAGAATGGGTCGAAGTCGGGTCCCCAGCCGCCGATCTTGCAGTTGTCTTTGCGAAGCTTCGCCATCAGCTCCTGATTCGTGACCGCGAGAACGATCGGGCTCTGCGCGCCATGACCGCTAGCGGCGTAGACTCCCGCTTCGACGACAGCGTCGAGAAGTTCGCGAGGAGGAAGTTCGCTTTTGAACGCGCGGACGCTGCGGCGTTCTTTCATCGCTTTGAGTATTTCGTTCATTTTTTTCTCCTTTATAGAGGGAGGCTTCTTCTGGGATCAACGATACGGAGTCGGATCGGGGACGCCCGCTTCTTCAAAACCGCGTTTTCTCAAGAGACACGATTCGCATCGCCCGCAGGCGCGCCCCTGATCGTCGAGATCGTAGCATGTGCGCGTCAACGAATAATCGACGCCGAGGGACGTGCCGAGTTTGATAATCTCCGCTTTCGTGAGATAGAGTAGGGGCGTTTCGATCTTGATATCGGCGCCTTCGACGCCCATCTTTGTCGCGAGTCGCGCGGTTTTGACAAACGCGTCGATATACTCGGGGCGACAATCGGGGTAGCCGCTGTAGTCGAGCTGGTTGACGCCGATCCAAATTTCCGAGGCTCCGCGCGTTTCGGCAAAGCCTAGCGCCAGCGAGAGGAAGATCGTGTTGCGCGCGGGCACGTACGACGCGGGAATCGTCTTTCCGATCTCGTCGAGGGGGACGTCGCGCGCCAATTCGACGCTTGAGTCGGTGAGCGCGCTTCCGCCAAAGAGGCGCAGATCGATGGGGAAGATCAGATGTTCGGCGACGCGATTGACGCGCGCTACTTCCTTCGCCGCGTTGATCTCCCAGAGGTTGCGCTGGTTGTAATCGATAGTGAGGGCGTGAACTTCGCGTCCTTTTGACGCGGCGACGGCGCATACCGTCGAAGAATCAAGCCCGCCGGAAAGTAAGACGACCGCTTTTGAAGACGACGCCATTCAAGGCTCCTTTCTACGCCTCGCGTTAAATGATGAGTTCGTCGACGCTAGGCATCTTCGAATGCGTCGAGACGACCTCCTCGTCCTCCTCCTTCGCGCTCGGGGATTTTTCGCTAAAGTAGACGTTTCCCGTCGCGATCGGAGTCGGCTCGTAGAAGGGGAAGAGCGCGGCGAGCTCCTCGTCGCGAAACCCCTGGAATTCGCTTTCTTCTTCGTCGACGTTTTCCTCGTCCTCCGTTGCGACAAGGGACGAAGAGATATCGAAATCGGAATCCGCGTCTTCGTTCGTCAAAAGCTCTCCGTCCCCCTGCGACGTCGTGAGAGAATGTGTGCGCGTCGGTTCAGGAAGAGACGATTCGCCGCGCGCGTCGTCGGACGCAAGGATTTCCGACGAAGACGCGTCCCTTTCAAGCGCGGGGATGAGAAGTTCCTTCGCGCAGCGCGGACACGGCACGCTGCGTCCTGAGAATTTCTCGTCGACGCGAAGTTTTACTCCGCAACTAGGACACTGAAAGTTGATTTTCATGAGATGTGGATCGGCGCCTGGTTTCGAATTTGACGTTTACGGCGGATCGTAACCGCCTTTAGACCAAGGAGCGCAGCGCAGGATGCGCCACGTCGTTTTAAGGAGTCCTTTGACGATTCCGTATTTCAGAATCGCCTGGACGCAGTATTCGCTACACGTCGGTGTAAAACGACAGCATGGACCGTGCAGGGGACTGATCGCGCATTGGTAAAAACGTACGGCGAAGAGTAACGCGCGCACAAGGAGACGACGAAACGCGTCGATTAGCCGCGTCGCGAATTCGAGGACGCGCGTCATTCTTGCGCCGCGCTCTCCGACGTCGCCGCGCTTTCTTCGGGACGCGTCGGCGCGTCTTGCGTTTCGCGGTTCGCCGCCGCGCGCCGCTGTTCTTCGATTCGCGCCGCTTTACGACTCGCGCGAAGCGTCTGCGTCAAGATCGAATCGACGATCTGCGCGTACGTCGGAACATGATCCAGCTTTTGAGGAATCACGATATAGTCGAACCCCTGCGGGATTTCATAAAAGTTGAGCCGGAACGCCTCGCGTATCAACCGCTTCCAGCGATTCCGATTATGCGCTTTCGGCACCGCCTTCTTCGCTACGGAGAGCCCGAGCCTTGCGGGATTCTCCGCGCCCGTGGGGCGGCAACAGATCGCGACGCGCGTATCGTAGACTCGCGCCCGGAATTGATAGACGCGGCGGAAGTCTTTTTGCAATTTGATCCGTCGCGCGCGGTCGAATCGATAGGAACGTTTTTCCGGTTCGGTCATAAGTTCATTCGTTTTCTTCGAGGAGAGGCGTCTCCGCGTCGGAGGCGTCAAGAGTGGGGACGGCGTCGGGCGCAGGAGTCTCTTCAGGAAGATTTTCAACTGCGGCGTCTTCCGTTTCGGGAACGTCGATCGTCGGCGCGGTTTCAGGTTCCGTCGTTTCAGGTTCCGTCGTTTCAGGTTCCGTCGTTTCAGGTTCCGTCGTTTCAGGTTCCGTCGGGGTTTCCGCAGCGAGGGCGAGTCCCGCTTCGACGTTCTCGACGATCTTCTCGGGTAGGTAGCCGACGCACGACGATCTCAACGCGCCCCCGACGAAGACGATCGTAATCGGAATAGTTTTCGCGCCAAAACGATTCGCCAGCGCCGGAACTTCGTCGATATCGACCGTACCAACCGCGACATTCGGGAATTTACCCGCGAGGAGGGGGAGGCGTTCGTCGAGTTTTCGGCAAGGGGGGCACCACTCGGCGCCGAATTTGACAACGGCGACGGGGTTTTCTCGGACGAATTTTTCAAGCGCTTCGACGCTCGGAAGGGACGTTACGTCTCCCCGTTCGACGTCTGCGAAGATTTCGCCCACGGGGTCTGTGAATTCGGGATAGGAGTTCTCGTCGAAGTCGATTTCTTCGTCGTTTTCATACGCGGCGAAGGTCTCGACGTCGCTTGGTTTATTCGTGACGTCCCCCTCTTTGAGGGTCGTCGTCGTTTGGCAGACGGACGCGACGAGGCTCGCGATTTCGCGTGGAGCGCAGCCGAGGACGTTGGAGTAGAACGCGGCGTTGTAGTAGAGGCGCGTGTCGGGAATTCCGCTCACGCCAAGACTTGCGGCGAGGGATTTAAAGTCGTCGACGTCGACGGTTGCGAAGGCGACGTTTTCCGTCTGGAAATAGCCGGCGATCTTTTCGAGCTCAGGGTCGAGCTGACGGCATGGAGGACACCAATCGGCGCCGAATTTGACGACGGCGATCTCGTTGTTTGCGAGGAAATCGCGATATTCTTGTTCGGTTTGGAGTTCGGGAATTTTGATCGGTTCGGCGAGGTCGTAGTTGTGCTGGTCGGCAATCTGCGCGCCGTCGGGCGCAGTGGCGTTGGGATCGCTCTTTTTACAGCCGCAAGTTAACGCCAAGGCGCACACGAGGAGAAGAAGAGATTGGTATCGTTTCATTTTACGTCTCCTTATCATAAAAGTGGGCTGGGGAAAGGGAATACCAACTAAAGAGGAGCGCCCGCTCCGCCAATCGTCGAACGAGGATCGGGAGCGAGCGCTTATTTCTAGCGACGCGGAAAATTACGCGCCGAATTTGCCGAGGCGATTGGCGTGCGCCATCGCGAGAGGCATGAGGTGAATCGCCTGGAAGTGACCGAGCCCGCCCAGGTTGTTCGCTTCCGTTTCGCCGAACTTCTGGCAAGAGTCGGTGCGGCAAATGTTCGAAACGATCATCGTCGGAACCGGATGGAAGGAGTGCGACGCCATCTTCGCAGGGGTGCTGTGGTCGCCGGTGACGACGAGGCAGTCGTTTTCGCCAAGGAGCGCCGCGATTTCGGGCATAACCTTGTCGAGCTCTTCGACCATCTTACGCTTCGCTTCGAAGTCGCCGTCTTCCCCGCGGCTGTCGGTATACTTGAAGTGAAGGAAGAAGAAGTCGTACTTGTCCCAATTTTCCTTGAGGACTTCGACTTCTTCCTGCAAGGTCGCGGGCTTGCCGACGAGTTCCATACCGACGAGGCTCGCGAGGCCCTTGTACATCGGATAGACGGCGATCGCGGCGGCTTTGAGGCCGTAGAGTTCTTCGTAGCTGGGGAGGTTCGGCTTGGTGGCGAAACCGCGCATGGTGAGGCAGTTCGCTTTCGGCTGGCCCTTGAGGAGCTCGACCGCTTGCTTGAAGAATTCTTTGGCGACCTGGGCGGTCTTCTCGGAGGCCGCGTCTTTCGCGACGGGGTCGAGAGGAGCGGCGCCAGTGCGCTGAGGATCGGTGTCAGCGACGTTGCCGCCGAGACCTTCGCCGCGGAAGACCACGACGAAACGGTGTTCTTTAACGGGCTCGACGAAGACTTCGACGCCGGGAATCTTGACGTTCTTGAGGATCTTTACGACTTCAGAGCTCTCTTCGGTCGGAATACGACCCGCGCGACGGTCGGTGATGAGCCCGTTTTCGTCGATCGTGCAGAAGTTGCAGCGGATGCAAACGTCGTTCGGGCCGACCGGGAACGCGATACCCGCGGCTTCGAGAACGCCGCGACCGATTTGGAAGACGAGAGGATCGTATCCAAAGAGGCCAAGGTGACCAGGGCCGCTACCGGGGGTAATGCCGGGAAGAATCGGAAGCGACATGCCGCAGACGCCTTTCTTCGCAAGCGCGTCAAGGTTAGGGGTGTTCGCCGCTTCAAGTTCGGTCAACCCGCCCGGTTGCAGCGGGAGGCCGCCGATACCGTCGGAGACTACCATAACAATCTTTCCGCCGTCGGTTTTCAACGATTGAATCAGTTCGTGCAGTTCCATAATTTTATGCTTCTTCCATAAAGAATGGCGCCTTTTTTCGGCGCAGGGTATCCGCCAATCGCTCGTCGCCGAGCGAACAATGTCGTTCCAAGAAAATCGTCAAGCGATTCTCTCTAGCTCCTTCAATTGTAACAACATCACGCGAAATAGTCCAGTAGAAGACGCCTTTTTTTCGTCTCTCTTTCCTCTTTACAGGGGGGAACTTCCCCTCAATATTTCATTTCGTGTATAATAAGGAGAAATTTGAACGAATTTTAGCCGCGACGCGCGACGCGTCGGGCGCTCCTTCGAGGTTTTAGACGATGAAAATGATTCCACAACTGGCGCGCGGCGTTTTACGCTCTTTAAGCGTTGCGCTTGTCTTCGCCCTTCTGTTTACGACTTCAAACGCCTCTCAGCGCGTCGCCGCGCAGGGCGTCGCATCTCCCTATTCCGCCGTCGCCGGGGAAACGCTGCCCGAAGAAATCGGACGCGACGGCGAAAATTACCTTGGTCCGACCGATTTCGTCCTCGACGCGCAGGGGGAATATTTTTACGTCGCGTGCGGCGACGCTAACGCGCTTATGCGCGTCCCTCTTGACGGCGTCGCCCCTTCAGAAAAGATCGAGCTCCCATTCAACCCGTCGAAACTCGCGTTCCTGCCAGGCGAAGAACGACTCGCGATCGTCGGCGGCGACGCAAACGGTCGAATCGCGATCGTCGATATCGCCGCCAAAAACGACCAAGGACGCGACGTCAAACCGATGACGATCCTTCAGACAGCCCGCGTCGGGCACTCTCCGACCGACGTCGCCGCGCGCGAAGTCGACGGAAAAACCTTCGTCTACGTCGCAAATTGCTTCGCCGGAATCGTTCGCGAAATCGACGCCGCGACTCTCGAAACGACCCGAGAATGGGAAGCGGGGCGCGAACCCTACGCGTTCGAACTCACTCCCGCGAGGGACAAACTTGTCATCGCCAACCGCGTCACGGATATGCCCGCGAACCTCAACTTCACCCATGCCAACGTCCGTATTATCGACCTGACGACCGGCGAACTCTCCGTCGTCGAACTCAACAACCAGCACAACCTTCTCCACGACGTCGCGATCACCGCCGACGGAAAATACGCCTTTATTTCCGGCGTGAGCTGCTCTTACACGTCGATCACGAGCCAAGTCTCCGGGGGATGGATCTCCGAAAACTGCGTCTTGTGCGTCGATATTGACGAGAAAAAACTCGCGGAAATCTACTTCCTCGACGACGCGGAGCTCGGCTCAGGGAACCCCTGGGGCGTCGCGATCTCCGAAGACGGAGAACGTCTGATCGTTTCGATCGCCGGAACCGACGAGCTTATCTATCTACCTCTCAAGAGCCTCATCGAGAAGATCAATCTTCGACCAGAATGGGCGCGACCCGGCTACGGCGCGTATTCTTACCAAACTTTCGCCGCCGGAGAGGTGCAGCTGCCAATGCGCTTGCGCGTTAAGTTCGGCTTTAAAGGATTGCGGCAACTGATCGCGCGCGGCGAAAACGTCTATGCTCTCGCTTATTACGAAGACGCAATCTGCCGTTCAACTCTTCGTTTGAATCCGCCGTTCAGCCACTTCGAAGACTCATACGTCCGACAGGAGAAGCCTCCCGTGACGGAAGAGGCGGCGCGTCGCGAAGGCGCGCTCGACAAGGAGCCCGACGGCGTTCCGATCGTCGTGAAAGACGCCCTCGCGGAGGAAGAAACCGCCGCGACGGAAGCGCTCTTTGACGATAACGACGGCCTCGCCCCTCTGCGTTTCACTCCGTTGGTTTCGCGCGTCCCGATGCGCGGCGTCGTCTTCGAACGCGCGTTTGCAAGACTCGCGGAACGTCCCGTCTTAACCATGCGACGACGCGGCGAAATCATGTTCCACGACGCGACCGCATGCTTCGAAAACTGGTTGAGCTGCGTGACATGCCACCCGGACGCGCGCGCCGACGGTTTCAACTGGGATCTCTTAAACGACGGAACAGGCAACCTCAAGAACACCAAGAGCATGCTCCTTTCGCACGAGACGCCCCCGTGTATGATTACCGGTATTCGCGCGGACGGCGAAGTCGCGGTGCGCGCCGGATTCGTACACATCCTCTTCACGACGTATAAGGAAGAGAACGCGTGCTGCGTCGACGAATATCTGAAGGCGCTCGAGCCAATGCCGAGTCCGCGTCTTGTCGACGGAGAGCTGAGCGAGTCGGCGCGTCGGGGTAAGAAGCTCTTCGACAGCGAAGAGATCGGGTGCGCGGTCTGCCACCTTGAGGACAACTACTTTACCGATTTGCGGTTGCACCGCGTCGGGTCGCAGGATCCGAACGACTTCTTCAATAAGTTCGACACGCCGACGTTGATCGAAGTGTGGCGCACGGCTCCGTATCTCAATACGGGCGCGTACACGACGATCCGCGAGCTTCTGGAAGAAGGGAAGCACGGAGTGAAAGACGGTCAGTTTGATCGTCTTTCGAAGGAAGAACAGGACGATTTGATCGAATACGTTCTTTCGCTGTAGTCGAGAGCGAAGGGATGAAGAAAGGAAGAGAAAGCGGCGAGCCTTCGCGGGCGCGTCGCTTTTTTTTTTGCGCGGAATCGTTCGATTGGAAAAGACGACTCGGAAAAGAAAAAAGAAGGGACGCGCCTTGAAAGAGACGCGTCCCTCTTATGTCGAACGGTTCGGAGAATTTTGAATATCGGGTCGGGTCGTTGCGCAAGGGGGATGTAACTCAGACCCAGTCTAGCCCGATATCCGAGGGCTTCGGAAAATTATGAATATCGGACGAGGGCGCTTTACGCAAAGGTATGGAGAGGATTAGACCCAGTCTAGCCCGATATCCGAGGGCTTCGAAAAACCTTGAATATCGGAAGAGGGGGCTTTACGAGAGTTATGGAGAGGATTAGACCCAGTCTAGCCCGATATCCGAG
>SFIW01000030.1 GCA_004556055.1 Planctomycetaceae bacterium | reverse complement strand
ACTAACCCGTCTCAGAGATACCCTTCTTCCGAAACTCATGTCCGGTGAAATCGACGTTTCAGACGTCCAGCTTTAAGCCGCTAAATTATCGTTTATCTGCTTATTGCACTCAATTTTTGAATCAAGAGCAGAAAGGATAGTGACGATTTTTTTTTGCTGTTCTAATGAGGGACATAATATTTTATAAGCTGAAAAGGAAGACTTATTAACAATAGGAACAGCCGTCGACGTCTTGCTGATAAAGTTTAATTCCTTTCCCAAGATTAGCATAGCATAATAAACGAAAGAAACATCAAACCGCTTTTTATCTACTATGATTGAATTGATTTGCTGATTTGTCACTGTATTTTTCGAAGTGATAACAACTTTTCCGAGGTCAGAGCCAATACAGCTAACACAAACGGTATCAGGCGGAAGCAAGGCGTTTTTTACTTCTGACACCCCTCTCTCAGTCAAAGTTTTCGCAGTATTGCTTACATACTTAACTGACATATCATCTGAAGGGGTGAGAAAAAGAATGTCTCCTCCATAGTTTTCAGTAATGGCAGTTTTGGGAGTTTTCCCAGTTACAATCCTTCCTAGCTCAGCGACTTTTACTGATTGCCATATATTCATTGAAGCTACCTATCTGTCTGATGTAGATTCTGTACGCCAGTTCATATTTTGTTGTTTCTCATAGCGTAATGCATGGTGGAGTTGATTTTCTGACGCCGAATCGTTTTTGCAGTAATTCGACGGGCGTTCTTTTTCCGATGGTTCTGAGCCGCGCATCGAAAAAGAGCGTCTTGTCTTTCTTCGAACCGGACGTTTTTTATTCACTTCTCTTGGTAGGGGTTCCCTTCCCTCTTCGATTTGCGCGAATAGGCGCGTTTTGCGGCGAGATACATTGCGAGGGCGCGGAAGGTCGCCGCGACGTTTCGCGGAGTCGGGCCCGCGTGGGTCGTCGTGTGCAAGGCGGAATTAAACTGAAGTCGGCGCAGATAGTATTCGAAGGCGATCGGATCGTAGTTTTTCAGACGTCGGTTGGCGTCGCATAGCTTTTGCGCCCACGCGAAGAGCGCGGCGGTCGACGCGACGCGTTTGCCGAGCGCTAATTGCACGTGCAGCGTCTTTTCTTCCTCCGTCGGCTCTATCTCGAAATTTTTAAGCTGCGCAAGGATCGCTTTCGAACGGAAAAACGCGATTTTGTCTCGTTTCGCGTTCGAGACCTGGAACTCGCTTTCGCGATATTGCAGAAGCGGTTCGGGGTAGACGTAAATCTTTCGGCGCATGGCGATTCTCGACCAAAGCTGAAAATCTTGAGCGACTTCGAAAGATTCGTCGTAATAGAAGTCGTCGCGCGTAAAGAGTTCGGCGCGGAGCATGACGGTCGGATGACACACGCCCTGGCACCCGAAGGGGATGCGTCCTTGAATCTGCCACGGGGCGTTGTCGCGCTTTCTCATCGGCGAGAGAGAACCGTTTTTAAGGAGGAGGATTTCGGAGCCGAGGACGTCGACGTCGGGGTATTTTTCGAGAAACGCGACCTGCTTTTCGAAGCGGTCGGGCATGGCGACGTCGTCGGAGTCCATTCTTGCGATATATTTTCCTTTCGCGACGCGAATCGCGCGATTCAAGGAGCCCGCAAGGCGCAGATTCTTCTCGTTGACAAGGAGTTTGACGCGCGGTCTGGTCGCGTATTCGCGCAGGATCGCCGCAGTCGTCTCGTCGGAGGCGTCGTCGACGATAATCAGCTCGAAGTTAGGATACGTCTGACTGAGAATCGACGCGATCGACGCGCGGAGAAATTCTTCCGGCGTGTTGTGAACGCTCATCACCGTCGAGACAAGAGGCGCGTTGTCTATCGTTTCGTTTTCCATCGTCCGCACCGCCCTTCTCACCGCAAATTAAAACGCCGACGAATCGCGCGCCGGATCTTTCTCGGGAAGAAGAAGAAACACAACGTGTTGCAAAACGCGCGTTGCACCCCTCGATTGATCCGATATGCGAGCCCCTGCATCGGCAAGGCGCGGTACGGAGTCTCCGCAGCGTAGGAATAGAGGATATCGAGGTGGGGACAGCGCTGTCGCGAGCCCATGAAATGCAGAAGCTTCGTCTCCCCTTCGCGATAGTCGCGCGGATGAACGTTCCATTCTTTCGGCGCCAGGGTGTGAGCGTGACGCGCGCAGTAGACGTTCAAAACGTCCTGGTCGGGGAAGTCGATATTCTCTTTAATTTCCGCGGCGATCTTGAGCATCTCGTCCGTCGCGTTGACCTCGCGCCACTTTTTCAGATTCATGACGATCACGCCCGAATTAAAATACTTGTAGTCGTCGTCGAGCCCGATCGCCCTTCGGTGCGAAAGTCGGATATTCGGATCGTGGATCGCCGCGAGAATCGCCTCGCCGGGATCGACGTTCCATAAGCCGCGCAGGGAATCGAGAACGACGACGTCGACGTCCATATATATGATCTTGTCGAGGGACTCGGGGAGAAAGCTCGGGGCGAAGAGGCGATGATTGACGACGACGGGAAAAGTCTGTATATCGTCGCAAAAGACGTGCAGATACTTCTGAAGGTCGGGTTGGTAGAATATGCGTTCGAAGTCGCGGATTTCCTTCAATTTCTCGACGGAGTCGCGGTCGGCTTGGGTGAGCCCCGAGTCGACAATATGAAAGACGAGGCGATCTTCCGGCGCGGCGTTTTTCAAAATAGAGACGATCGTCGTCGCTAGAAACGCGCTGTAATTCGCGTCGGAAACAAGCAGAACGTGATAGGCGTTCGCGTCCAATTGAGCGCTTTGGTTCATGTCAACCTCCCTTAATTCGCGGCATTGCGTTTTCAGAGTAGCGAAAAAGGGAGAATTTATCAAGGTCTCTTCATAAAAGAAGCCCGGCGCCGCATCGGGCCGAGCTGCGAAAAGAAGGAGTCGCGCCTAGAACTCTTCGGGTTCGGGAACTTCCCCGAAATCTGGATCGGCGTCGAAGTCTTCCTTCACGGGGTCTTTCGGATTGAGTATCTCTTCGACGATCTCCTTCAATTCGAGGGCGGCGGCGCGTTTGGGGAAGTTTGCCTTTTGAGAAAGCGCGAGAATGAGCAGACTCTGCGCTAAATCGGCGTCGCCGCGCACGTTGGCGATCTCGGCGAGGTAATACGCGGCGGAAGCGGAGAGGTTCCCTGATTCAAGCATCGGTTGGAAGATAGCGTCCGCCTCTTTCGCGGAACCGGACAGGAAAAGAACCCACGCGTAAGTCGTCGCGGCCTCTTCGGAGTCTGGATAGTCGCGATAATTTCGCGCGGCGATGATCTTCGCCTGTCCCAACTTCTCCTTATTGCTCTGATCGAGAAGCGCGAGGGCGAGGCCGTTTGACGCCTCGAAGGAATTCGGATCGATAAGGACCGCGTTGCGGAAATTCTGCTCGGCGGCGAGATAGTCGTTCGCGTAAAGGGCCAGCCATCCGGAGAGGAGCCATCGTTCCATATCCCTGTCTTCGTTCTTCTCTTCGAATTCCTTGACGATGGCGACCGCTTCGTCGATCATTTCCCAGCGCAAGTAAAGGCGCGCAAGCTGCGCTAGTTCGCTCTTAGAGGCGTTTTGGATCTTCTCCTTTTTGGCGTCAAGTCTTGCGCGCGCCTCGTCGACGCGATCTTCGCGATCGAGGAAAGAAAGCGTCTGGAGCCAACCGGCCCAAAGCTGGGGGTTGAGTTTAGCGGCGGCGTCAAAGGCTTCTTCAGCGGCGTCGAACTTCTTCAACTTCATCGCGAGGTATCCCAAATCCCACTGCGCCTGGGCGTTTTCAGGATTTAAGGCGACGATTTTCTTGACGAACTCCTCGGCGAGGTCGTAGTGTCCCTTCTTCTCGGCGAGATTCGCGCGCGCCGTAAGGGTCTGCTCCTTGAAGGATTCGGCGCGGGTCGTCGACTCGGGGCGAATCTTCTTATAGTCTTGCGTCAAGATTTCCGCGCGTTCGACGAGGAGCTCGGCTTCGAGATACCGCCCTTCTTGCGCGTCGATTTCGGCGAGCTGAATGAACGCTTCGGGGTCGAACGGATAATCCTCGGCGGTTTTCTCTAAGGCGCGTCGCATGTCGAGGAATCTTCCCGCGTGAGAATGGAGAGTCGCGATCAGGATCCCCGGCGGGTCGGAATCAGGGTTCTCTTCGTACACCTGCTTAAAAAGAGCGTAAGCGCCGTCGACGTTCCCTTCGATATAGAGATCGATCGCCTTGAGGGTCATCGGATTCGCTTGAGCCTCAAGCGCTTCGAGGGAGGAATCGTCGTCCGCGGCTTGAGCTTGCGCGGAGACGGGGGTCTTTGCGTCGTCGTTTTCGTTCGCGTCCTGGAGATTAGCGTAGGCGACGGAGGCGAGGGCGCAGAAGAGCGCGGGGGCGACCGCGCGTAAAAATCGCTGGCTCATGGAGTTCCTTTCATTGAGAGACTTGAGAGGTCGCCTGACTCGCGGCGTCGGGTTCGGCGGACGCGAATTTTTCGAAGATCTTGGCGACGTCGGGGTCGGGTGAAAGCGCGGCGACGCAAGCGTAATTCAGGGCGTCGTCGTTTAGTTGCAACGCGTCGGCGCCGAGCGCCATGACGTACGCGGGGCCGGATTTGAGTTCGTTTGGGAGCCTTTCGTAGACGCGTAGCCATCGTTTTGGCGCGTCTTCTTTCGGTCCGGCGAGTATTTCGTCGCGCCATAACTGAGCGAGGGCGAGGAGCGAAACGAGTCGGCATGTCTCTTGAATCGCGGCGTTCGCGCCGTCGGGCGCTTCGCAGACGGAAAGTTCGCGCAGCGCGGCGGCGGCTTTCCCCTTCCCTTGCGAATCGCGGGCGAGGATCGACGCGGCGAGCAACTTTGCGACGGGACTATTCGAGTTCGCGTCCTGTCCGTCGAGGATTTGGAGCGCGGCGTCTCGAGCGCGAACGTACGACGCGGATCTGTCGCTCTTCGTCTGATTTGGCCAGACGAGGGGGATCGCGTCGAGTCGCGCGCAGTAGGGATCGAGACGGCATAGGATGAAGAATTCGAGAGCGGCTTCGTCGCGCTTTCCGAGCGCTAGGAGGGCTTCGACGCGTCGCGCAGTCGCCCATTCCTTTTCGAGGGAACGCGAGGCGTCGGCGCGGGCCTGCTGGAAGAGAGAGACCGCGCGTCGCGCTTCGTCAAGATCGCGGACTCGGCGGAAGGCGTCGAGCGCGTTCTGGGCGTCGAGGAATCTCTGAGAGACGGCGAGTTCGGCGCGGAGCGCGTCTTCGAAGGGAACGCGCGTTTCTTGCCCGTCGACGCGGATCGTCGCCCCGGAGGAAGGGGAGAGAACGAGAAGCTCTCCGCGTAAAACGCGACCGTCGCGGAGGATCAAGACGTCGTTCGCAAGCGCTGGCGCCGCAGACTTAGACGCGGAATTCGTCGGCGCGGGGTTCGCGGAGGGAGCGACGCTTTCCGAAGGATTCGCGCGGTTCGCGCCGGGCTCTTGCGCGGTCTTTTCTTCGGAGGCGGAAGAGGCGTTCGAGGAGAGACGGTTGGCGCGGGCGGCAAAGGGATCGACGCGCGGGGTCTCCTTAACGTTGACGCGGGATTTTACGGTCTGCGCTTGGAGAGGGACGCGCGGAGCGGCGAAAGAGGCGGCGCACAGGAGCGCCGTAATGATGAGGAATCGACGCGACATATCGAAAAACTCGGCGTTTAGAGGAAAGCGACGACGCGCGCGGGGGCTCCGTCGGCGTTTTGAAACGGGGTCGGGAGCGCGAGGAGTTGGAACTCGCGGGTCGTATCGCGCTGAACCGTTTCTCCGGGACGGGAAGGTTCGTACGCGGGGAGGGAGTCGAGATTGACGAGCCCTTCAAGGATGAGGATCGGGGGTCTTCTTCCGAGGAGAATACGATGCGCTTCAGAATCGGCGAGGAGTTCGAGCTCGTCCAGGGGCGGCGCGTCGGGATCGGTTTCGCGCGGCGCGGGACGCTCGAGAGGATTGAGGACGCGGCAATCTTCGAGTTCAGGGGGAAAGCGTTTGGAGTCGGGGACGGGGAGTTCGTCGAGATTCGGAGTCGCAGGTGGGGCGACGAGGGACGGGGTCTCGAGGGCGAGGACGCGGAGGTTCGGGAAATCGGCGAGCCAGTCGCAGAGTTCGGGGGAGACGGAGGGAAAATCGTAGTAGTAGAGTACGGAACCGGCGCGATCGGCCCAATCGACGCGAAGAACGAGGATATCGAGCGCTTCGATCGCCTTTTCAAAGGGCGCGAGATCGTCGACGCGCAAAGAGACGGGTCGCGAGAAATCGTCGCGGTCGCGGTACCGAGGGGATAGGGGTCCGACGACGGAGGCGAAATTGAGGCACGCGGCGTTTCCTGAAAAGAAATCGACGGGGAACGACTCGAGGGGTTCTCCGTCGACAAAATAATGAAGAGGGGCGTCGATATGCGTGCCCAAGTGCGACCCGACGACGTATCGCGAGGCGCGGAAGCCGTCGACGTCGTGTTCGGCAAAGAGTCGCGCTTCGAAAAGAGGATCGCCCGGATATACGGCGATCCCTTCGAAGATAGGCTGGGTGAGGTCGCAGAGGCGCGTCATTTTCGGAGTCGCGCTCAGACGAGAAGTTCCGCGAGATAGTGGATCCGCATCGTTTTGAGATCGTCTTCGCGCTTCATCATTCCGCCGAAATGCATGGCGCAACTCAGGTCGGTCGTGACGATATCGCGAACGCCTTGCTCGTAGACCTTGCGGATATTCTCGATCTTTTTGCGCCCCATGGCGACGGAAGTACCGGGCATTTTCACGCTGAAAGTCCCGCCGAATCCGCAACATTCCTCGACGTTCGGAATCGGGACGTAGTCGAGATCCTTGATATTGTCGAGAATCGTCTGAACAGCGGCGGCGATTCCGAGCTCGCGCCGCCCGTGGCACCCGATGTGGAGAGAGACTTTGTGGGGGAATGAGACGCCAAAGTCGGTCTTGTGGAGGACGTTGACAAGGAACTCATGGAATTCATAAACGCGCGAGCCGATCTCCGCTTCGGGAGAATCGGGGAGACATTCCTTGTAGAAGACGCGGCACATGGAGGCGCACGCGGCGGAAGGCGTCACGATCCACTTGTATTTTTTGAAGTCGTTATTGAACTTCTTGATGACTTTCGCGGCGTCTTTCCAGTATCCGGAGTTGAACGCGGGCTGTCCGCAACAAGTCTGCTCTTCGGGGTAGGCGATCGGGATATTGAGTTTTTCAAGGACTTTTACGGTCGCCACGCCGGCTTCCGGGAACATCTGGTCGACAAAGCAAGGGATAAAGAGGGCGACCTCTTCGCCTTTATATTCGGGATAATTCCAAGTAGGCACAGACTTTTCAAGAGCGTCAATCATAGCCAAATCTCCGCAAAAACGGCGTCGTAACAAGAAGATGAAATCGGGACGACGCGTCGCAAGGTCGTCCCGACGTAGGATTACTCAGATCAATTTCGGCTCGTCGCCTTGATTTCTTTATCGGCGATATCGGTGCGAGCCCAAGAGCCTTGCCAATGGATTTTCGCGACGGCTTCATACGCCTTGCGCTTGGCGTCGGCGACAGTGTCTCCGAGAGCGACGACGTCGAGGACGCGCCCGCCGTTGGTGCGGACGACGCCGTTTTCGTCGAGTTTCGTACCCGCGTGGAAAACCTTGACGTCGGGAAGCTTAGCGGCTTCGTCGAGCCCGAAGATTTCGTATCCCTTCTCATAAGGACCGGGGTATCCTTCGCTCGCCATGACGACGCAGACGGCGGGACGATCGTCCCAAGCGAGGGGTTCGAGGGTACAAAGACGTTCGTCGATCGTCGCTTGCATGACGTCGAAGAGGTCGGTCTTGAGTCTGGAGAGGAGCGGCTGACATTCAGGATCGCCAAAGCGCGCGTTGTACTCCAAGACGCGCGGGCCTTGCGGAGTCATCATGAGGCCGGCGTAGAGGACGCCCTTGAACTTCGTATCCATGCGGTTGAGGGTGAAGACGGTCGGAAGAAGAACCTTTTCTTCGATCCAATGCAGTTTTCGATCGTCGACGAGGGACGCGGGGCAATAGGCGCCCATGCCGCCAGTGTTGGGGCCGGTATCGCCGTCGTGGGCGGCTTTGTGGTCCTGCGCGGGCTGAAGGGTCATGATCGTCTGCCCGTCGGTGATAGCGAGGACGCTCGCTTCCTGGCCGACGAGACGTTCTTCGATGAGGAAACGTGCGCCGGCGGCGCCAAAAGCGCGATCTTCCGCGATCTGCTTGACGGCTTCAAAGGCTTCTTCCTTCGAGGAGCAGACGACGACGCCTTTGCCTGCGGCGAGTCCGTCGGCTTTAACGACGAAATTCGATTCCTGACTCGATCGGATGTAGTCGTACGCCTCGGAGGCGCGTTCAAAGGTTTGGCTTCGGGCAGTCGGCACGAGGGCGCGATTGAGAACTTCCTTGCAGAAGACCTTGCTCCCTTCCATCTGGGCGGCCTTCTTGCTCGGGCCAAAAGCGCGCAAACCTTCCGCCTCGAAGGCGTCGACAAGACCGGCGGTCAACGGCGCTTCCGGTCCAACGACGGTGAGTCCAATACGGTTTTCTTTGGCAAACTGAATGAGAGCCGGGAAGTCTTTTTCCGAGATCGGGACGTTCTCGGCGTCGATCGCCGTTCCGGCGTTACCAGGCGCGACATAAACTTTATCGACGCTAGGAGACTGACTGAGTTTCCACGCGAGCGCATGTTCGCGACCGCCGCTACCCACAACAAGCACGTTCATGATAATAGCCTTTTAACCTTATAAAGAGACGACGCGCGGAGCGTCGTCTTAGATTGAAATTCCAGCGTCCATTATAAAAGGAATCTGCGTCTTTGGAAACGGGAGCGGCGCGAAAATCGCAAAAAAACGCGTCCGCGTCTCAGTTCAAGAAGGCGACGATCTGCGACCAATGTTCGTAGACGCTATATCCGACGCACGCGGGGCCGACGATGAAGAGCCACCACGCGAAATAATGGAGCTTTCCGCTCTTGAGGAGCCGCATGAGTCCGGCGAGGGCGAGGAGTCCGACGACGCAACTAACGGCGGAGCCGAGGAAATAGAGTTTGATATGCGGAACGTCTTCGAAAAGCTGACCGAAACTCGTCGCGCCCGATTCCTTGAAGAGCTTGATAATCTCGAGAATCGCGCCGCCGCCGATCACGGGAATCGAGAGGAGGAAGGAGAACTTCGCGGCCCATTCGCGATCGAAGCCGCGCGCGACCCCCGTCGCAATCGTCGTTCCCGAGCGCGAAAGCCCCGGCAACGCCGCGACGCCCTGCGCAATCCCAACGATGATCGCGTCAAGGAACGACGTCTCTTCGCAAGACTTCTCAACGACGATCCCGTCCATCTCGTCTTGGATGCGTTCGATCTCCTGGAAATAAAGATCGGGATCGTCTTCGACCGTTTCGTTTCGCAAGAATTTGACGAGGAGAACGCCCGTGACGATGAAGAGTAGTCCGGCGACTAACACGCTCTCTTCGAGGAAAGACGCGAACCCCATAATACCGAACGCGACGACGACGGTCGGGATCGTTCCAACAATCACGAGCAGAATCATGCGCGGTTTCTTTGTACACGCCTCAAAGATATCGCGCCAGAAGTAGACGAGAACGGAAAGCAAAGTTCCCGCGTGAAGAAGAATCGAGAGAGTGAGAATTTCCGGGAGCTCAAAGAATTTTCCTAAAAGCAGGAGATGCCCGGAAGAGCTGATCGGCAGGAATTCAGCGATTCCTTGGACAATCGCCATAATCATGACGTATACCGTCGTAGCCATATCGTCCACGGCAAGTTTCCTTTCTTTTCTAGACCAGAGGAAAGTGAGGAAATGAGAGGGCCCGCGAAGAGCGTTTAGGGAGCCCAATCAAAAAGGTTCGTCTCCTTTCAGAGAAACGAACCTCGAGAATTACGCGTTAAGTCGTAATGAGCAAATGAAGATTACAGATTTGGAGCGCGCTTTCTGAAGTAGGTATCCGCAGGAGCCGATTCCTTATTTTGCGATTCGAGGGTCGCGTTTTTAAGAGCGTCTTCGGAGAGGTTCGAATTTTCCTTATCGGAAGAACGGAAGACTGCGGCGGCGGGCGCGGAACCGACGTTCGTCGTAACGAGGTCGGCGACGGAAGATTCTCCAGCGTTGCGCACGACTTGATCTGTCTCTTTGTAATCCATACGAATGAGGAAGTCGGAGAGTTTCATCTCACGAACGCCGTTCGCTCTAGCGTCGGCGAGGAACTTATCGCTCGCGGACTCGAGTCTAGCGCGTTCTTCCGGAGTGAGAGAAGCGTCGGCCTCGAGAGCGGACAAGATCGGGAGATCGGGTACGACGACGCGGTCGACGTCGGTTCCGATTTTCCCGTGCATCTCGCCGGAATCGTCGAGATAAGCGGCGACTTGGAAACCGTTCGCTTCGACGAGGTTGAGGAGTTCGCTCAGGTCGCTCTTACCGTCGTTGTTGACGTCGAGTCGGAGGGAGAGGGCGTAACGCATGACTTCGCCGCGCGACCACAAGGAAGTGTAGACGAGATCGCCAGGCTGAACGGGGGCGCCGTTTTCGTCGGAGATGATCTTCGCTTCGCAGGCGTCGTCCTGGATCGTGCGGATAACTTGGAGCTTGCCTTTTGCGACCTTTTCGCCCTGCGCGAAGACGTCGTAAGGATAGACGTTGAATTCCATAAGAGGACGAACGCCTTGAGCGGAGCCGACGTTGAGACGAACGATCTTTGAAACTTGGTCGACGCTGACGACGCGCGCGTCTTCTTTGGAGAAGTCGACGTTAGTGAGTTCGTCGATGCGCTTGCTCAAATCGATATTGATATTGGCGAAACGAGTTGCGATTTCGCGATTCTCTTGGGTTTCGGCGTTAGCGGTCTGAATCGCGTCGCGCGCTTGGCGGCTGACGGAGTCGAATCGTTTTGTCTGATCGACGAAATCTTGAGTGAGTTTGTCGTAATTCTGACGCGCGTCGGCCTGCGCGGTTTCCTGAGCTTTCTGCTGAGCGTCGACGTTAGCGGCGTACTTCGTCTGCTGCTGTACGGCGAGAGCGACGGACGAGTTTGCGTTTTTGATCTGGAGATCGCGATCAGCGACGACGTCGGAAATCTGCTTGTCGAGCGTGGAGATATTCTTTTGCAGCTGAGCGACGGCGGCCTTGTAAGAGAGGTTTTCCGACCCGGCGCCTAGCGCGGCGGCGACGTCGGCGGACATAGCGGCGACGATATCGGCGCCCTTATCTTCGGGCTGGAACCCAGCGCGGGTCTTAACGATCGCCAGATTCGCGGCAAGGGCGTCGGCAGACTCCGTCGCGTTGGCTAACTCGCTCTTTGCGCTCTCGAGTTCCGCCTTCGTCACGGAGGACTTATCGAAACCGAAATAGGTCGTAACGCCCAACGCCAGGGTTAAGATAACAAACACGATTAGGCTAATGATCTCGCCCTGATTTTTCATGTGAAAGGTACTCCTTGAGCGACGACGACGAAAGCGACGCGGACGTCGGGACCGTCGACTTGAGTTTGAGCTACGCGCGACGAATTAGCGACAGGCGCCTAAAGGAGCCGTTTTCCAACAAAGCGGCGAGCGCCTTACCGTAAATTCTATTCACAGCGCGCGGGGGCGTCAACAAAAATCCAAGTGAATTATTGAAATATGGTTGATAAAGGGAGGGCGTCTTACCCGTCAATTGCTACATTTGGAATAAAGCGACGGATAGTAAGCGTTATATAGAGACGGCCCGACCTTCGCGTGAGAAAATCGGGCCGTCGCAACGTTCATGATTGAAGGAGCCTTGAAATCACTTCTGTTCCGGATTACGCGTGCGCTTGCGGAAGAAGTAGTCGCTCACCTTACCGTCGGAGACGGGAGCGGGCTGCGCGTCCTTTCTGAAGGAGGGGGCGACAATACCGGAGGACTCGGGCGCCTTGTCGGGCTCCACCTGGTGGATCGGCGCGACGATTCCGTCGGAGGCTTCCGGAATCGCTTTACCGTCGTCGAGCAGGTCGAGACCGCCGGCGGACTGGTAACGCGTGATCTTGCCGGTTTCCTTATATCCGATCATCTTGAGGAAGTCGCTAAGTTTGATTAAGCGAATACCCTGATCTTTGGCGGCGAGAATGAACTTCTGATTGACCAGTTCTTTACTCTGACGTTCATTCTCAATGTCGTTTTTAGCCTTGGCGACCAGATCGACGCTATTTTCGTCGGCATAAACGACGGCGAAAAGATCGGTGGTGAGTTCGCCGACTTGGTTGCCGTCGCGATCGACGTACGCGCCGACTTCAGCGCCAGCGGACTGGATGATATTGATGAGTTCGTCGAGATCTTCGACGCCGTCGCCGTCGATATCAAGCTTGTATCCGAGACCGTAACGGATGGTCTTTCCGGGCCTCCAGAGAGGCGTGTAAGCGAGATCGCCCCTCTGAATCGGATTGGACATTTCATCCTCGAGGATCTTCGCTTCGCAAAGGTGTTCGCCGATGCAACGAACGACTTGAACGCTTCCCTTCACCTTATCGGTTTCCATATCGAGGGCGGAAGGCTGATAAACGCTGAAAGTTGTCAACGGTTTGACGCCGTCCAACTCGCCGACGTTAAGGCGAGCGGTCTTGAGAAACTGATCGGCGTAGACGACGACGGCGCTGTGGCGTGCGAAGTCCTTCTTAGCGAGGAGGTCAAGCTCTTCGTTCAAGCCGACGTTAAGGGTCTGGAACCCGTCGGCGGCTTCTTTGTAGTCGGCGGTCTGTTGTTTAGCGTCGGCAATCTGAGCGTTCGTCGATTCGACGAGACCGTCAAGTTCCTTCTTTTGGGCGCCAAACCCGGCGTTCAAGTCGTTGTAGCTCTTCTGAGTGCCGGCAATCGTTTTGGAATGGTCGGTCTTAATCGTCGATTCGGAATCGTCGTAGGTCTTCTTTTGCACGGCGGTCATATCGCTATTGAGAGTCGCGATATTAGCGGCGCTTCCTTGAAGAGCGCGATAATTCGTAAGTTCGACGGTTTTTCGAGCCTGATTTTCGCCGAGTCTCAAGACGACGTCGCGGTAAGAAGCGACTTCTTCGACGGCGCCGAGCGCGGCGGTTACGTCGGCGGCCATCGTATCGGCGAGCTGCACGGGATCGTCGACGGCGTCATATCCGAGTTTCTCTTTAACGCTCTTGAGCTCGCTTTCCATGGAGGATTTGAGCGACTGAGCGTCGGCGGTCGCTTTTTTCGCCGCTTCAACCTGCATTCTCTTTTCAGAAGCGCCCTTCCATCCGATATAGGTCGTCACGCCCAAAATAAGCGACAGAACCATAAAGACGATAAGGGAAACGGTAACGCCCGTGTTTCGCATGGGTAAAGTACTCCACCAGCGACGCGCAACGCGTCGACTGAAACGCAATGAACGCCGAGCCGCAAGACGAACGCGGAATCGGCCAATCTCAACCAAGCGGTCGCGTCTAAAGAGGCTCTACGAGTTCAGAAGACGCAACAATACGCTTATACAATTTTATTTCGGCGCGCGCGGGGCGTCAATGAAATTTCGTCTTTTTTAGAGAAAAGGTCAAAAAGAAACGCGGAGTTCGTCGCGGTAACTCCTACATTTGTCAAATTAGGACTACCCGCAAAAACTCCGCGCTTGACTAAATCCATTAAAAATGGAGAGAATCGCGCAAATTTGGAACCTCAAGATTCATCGTCGCGAGCTTCTCAAGATCCTCTTTGCGCCACTTCTTCGGCGCCTGCAACTCGAAAACCACGTACAAATCGCCGTCGAATCCCTTGCCCGTGCGTACGCCAAACCCCTTCAGGCGGCTCTTCGTTCCCGTCGTCACATTAGGCGGCACGGTTAAGGAGACGAGTCCGTAAGGCGTCGGCACGTCGATCTTTCCGCCCATCGCCGCTTCGAGTATCGTCACCGGCAAGGTTACAAAAAGATCCTTCCCTTCGCGGCGATAATTCGGGTTCGGCGTTACGTTCACCGTCAGCAAGAGGTCGCCCGCGGGGCCCCCGTTGACGCCCGGCTCGCCCATTCCGCGCAACCGAATCTTCTTACCCGACTCTATTCCCGCAGGGATCTTTACGTCGATATTCTTCGTCTTCCCCGAGTTAGGATCGCGCACGGCGATAGGGACGGTTCCGCCGATGATCGACGTTTTGAAGGGAATCGAGACGTCCGCATTCGCGTCGGCGCCTTGCGCGGGGGCGTTCTGACGTCGAGTTCTCCGTCCGAATCCGCCAAAGGGGCCGCCGGTTCCGCCGCCGCCCCCCATTCCTCCTCCGAACCCAAATTGTCGGAGAATATCTTCCATATTGACGCCCGCGCCCCCTGCGGAGAATCCGCCGTTGGGACCGAACCCGCCAAAACCGCCAAACCCGCCGCGGCCTCCCGCAAACTGCTTATAAGCCTCGCCGTTTTCGTCGTACATTTTGCGCTTATCGGGATCCTTCAAAGTCTCGAAAGCTTCCTGAACCTCCTGAAACTTCTTCTTCGCTTCTTCCACGTTGTCGGGGTTGAGGTCTGGGTGATACTTTCGCGCGAGTTCGCGATAAGCCTTTTGAATTTCGTCTTGAGTCGCGTTTTTCGAAACGCCTAAAACTTTGTAATAATCAGCCATAGCGTACAGTGGTCAGTCTGTCGAACAGACTCCTCCAATATTAAAGACGCGAGTTTGGCGCGCCGAACGCCGCGCGCGCGTGGTATTTTCTTAGTATCAGCAAGTCAAGGCGACGCGTCATAACGCGCCTGCACGCTTAGACCGTCAATGACCGCAACCCGCGCACCCCGCGCCTGCGGGAAACTTAGGATTGTCGACGGAAAAGCCTTTTGCCGTAGGCGTGTCGATAAAATCGATGGTGACGCCGTCGAGGAAAAGGGCGTATTTCTTCTCGGCGACGACGCCGACGCCGTCGGTTTCATATCTTGCGTCGATTTCGGGCTTGAACTCCGTGTCGAAAGAGAGCGCGTACTGCATTCCGCTACACCCTCCGCCGACGATAGTCGTACGTACGAAGGTCTTTTCATCGAGTTTCTGAGCGAGCAAAATGTTTTTGACTTCCTGCGCCGCGCGCTCTGTCAACCGAATCGCCATAGGGAACCATCCTTTCTTAGGGAACGTATCTTCAAGAGTTTAGGAACGCGTCTGGCGTTCCATATCCACGATTATACGTCGAGGCGCTCAATCTAAAAGCCCCGGCGCGGTCTAAGCGCTTTTAAATTATGCAATTTAGACGCCATAAATCACAAAACAGTCTTTTACTCTAAGAAATTTCCAAGATCGTCTCCCGACGCTCCACGCCGTTACCCTAGCCGTCTTTCTTCGAATATTGCCGTTCCTGCGCGCCTTTACTCGAATACGCCTACCGATATAATAAACGACAGCATAAAGAACGAAATTTATTCTATCTCGTTCGCCGGATTTTCACGAGACACAAGGACGCGTATTCGGCGACGACTATTTGCCGACAGAATTTTTCATATAGAAGATCGATTAAACAAAGAAACGGATTATTGAGAAGAATAATGAGCGAGAACTCACAGCTAAACGCCGCAAACGAAGACCCGAAGTCTATCGATCGAGAAGACGTCGAGTGGGACTATCTCCAAGAGCTCGAGTTCGAACCGTATAAGTTTCAAGAAGAAGCGATTGAAGCGTGGTTCAAATCGAAGCATGGAACGCTCGTCTGCGCCCCCACGGGAATGGGGAAAACGCTGATCGCGGAAGCGGCGCTTTACGAAGCGCTCAAGACGAACAAAAAGGCGTATTACACAACGCCTCTCATCGCGCTGACGGAACAGAAATACGCGGAGCTCCAGGAGAAGGCGGTCAAGTGGGGCTTCAAGCGCACGGACGTCGGGCTCATCACGGGCAACCGTCGTGAAAACGCGGACGCGCCGATCCTCGTCGTGGTTGCGGAAATTCTCTTTAACCGCCTCATCTCCTCCGACTCCTTCGCGGAATTCGCGGCAAGCAAAGACGCGAAACCCGCCGTCGTCGAGGAGGCGCCTCAAGACGCCGATAAACCGCGCATAACGGCGGCGTCCCTCAACGCCAAGAAATCAGTCGTCGTCGACTGGCGCGACGAAGAGAAAGCGAAAGAGCCGCAGTTTGCCCAGGAGAAGGAGCGCGCCGCTATTCCCCTTCCCGAGATTCCCGCCAATCCCGACGACTTCGAAGACGACCTTGATTTCGACCCGGAAGACTCTTTCTTCTCCTTCGAAGACGTCTCCGCCGTCGTCATGGACGAATTCCACCAATTTTCCGACCCGGAACGCGGGGTCGTGTGGGAATTCACCCTCGCGCTTCTCCCCCTCCACGTTCGCACGCTTCTGATCTCCGCGACGGTCGGCAACGCGCTCGCCTTCCGGCAGTGGCTCGAACGCACGTCCGGGCGCAGACTCGAACTGGTGACGTCGACGACGCGCAAGGTTCCCCTCATGTACACCTGGGTCGACGACAAATATATCGCCGAAGAACTGCGGGAAATGCGCAAAGGAGAACGCGAAGGGACGTCTCTCACCCCGGCGCTCGTCTTCTGCTTCAATCGCGACGAATGTTGGGAACTTGCTGCGAAGGCGCGATCCGACGTGCGCCTGGAAGACAAAGATCGCAAAAAGCTCATCGAAGAGGAGCTCAAAGCGTTCGATCTCAAGCAAGGCGCCGGACCGCGTCTTCGCGAACTTTTCATGCAGGGGATCGGAGTGCACCACGCGGGGCTTTTACCCAAATATAAGCGCGTTGTGGAGCATCTTTTCCAAAAGAAGCTCCTCTCCTTCTGCATGTGCACGGAAACGCTCGCCGCAGGAGTGAATCTTCCGGCGCGTTCCGTCGTCCTTCCGACCCTTTTGAAAGGGCCTGCGAATCACAAGACGCTCGTCGAGCCTAGCGTGGCGCAGCAGATCTTTGGTCGCGCGGGGCGTCCTCAGTTCGACGATAAGGGTTACGTTTTCGCGATCTGTCCGGAAGAGGAAGTAAAAATAGAGCGCGCGCGTCGCGAGCTCGACAAGGCGATTCCCCCCGGGACGAAAGATCCGCGCCTTTTGGCGGAACGCCGTAAGCGCGAGAAAAAACTTCCGAAGCGCAATTCTTCGAAACCGCAGTGGACGGAAGAGCAGTTTATCGCTCTTCAGAGCGCGTCGCCAGCCAAACTTGGCAGTCGCGGTCCCCTTCCCTGGCGCCTTCTAGGGCACATGCTTGCGCACAACCCCGACGTCGAACCGATCCGCAAACTCGTCGCGCGACGCCTTACGGGCCCTAAAAGACTTGCGGAGATGCAAGTCTCTCTCGACAAAGCGCTCATGACGCTCTGGCGCGGCGGTTTCGTCCGTCTCGCGCCGAATCCGACGAACTACGGGATCCCCCCGACCCCCGAGGCGCAGAAGGCTCTCATGGATCGCCGCCGCGATCTCAAGGAGAAGGAACGCCGTCGACGCCCCTTCGGCGCGGGAGTCTTCGACGACTCCACTCTCAACGAGTTCGACGACTCCGCCTTCGACTTCGACGTCTACGAAAAAGAACTCAAAAAATGCGAAGAACGCCTTCCGGAGACGCCCGCCGGACTTCCCGAGGGGTTCGACTTTTTCTCCAACGACGGCGACCTCTTCACCCTCGATCAAGAGCCAGAGTCGGACGCCCGCGAGGAGACGTCCAACGACGAGGAAACTAACGCGCTTCCAGTCCTAACCTTCGGGGGTCGCGCCTCCTCTCCCCTCCCTTCCTCCGTCAACACGAAGGGAAAGGGAAAGCAGAAGAAGGGGACGCCCGAGAAGAAGGCGTCTAATCCCTCTCCGGATCCCGAGCGCGGCGTCCTGCCGCCCGTTATCGATCTCACGAAATTTACGCCCGAGATTCGCGACCAAATCGCGTCGAGCTATCGCGCGTCGTACGCGTATCCGACGCCGAAACTCAAGACGCTCACGAGCTTGCGCACGGCGCATCCAGTCTACGGAGCGTTCCTTTTGGAATACCTTGGCGGCGCGGATTTAGAAGAGCGTCTCCAGGCGTTCGAGAGTATTCTCGAGACGCCGCAGACGGTCGCGCGTTATCTGCGCGTCCCGCGTCTCGACGTTCTCCCCGCGGGTAAACTCGCGACGGAACGCCTCGACCAAGAACTCTTGCAGAAGGGTCTCGCGACGCTCTCGGAACTCGTCGCGCCAACGGAGGAAGACGAAAGACGCGAGCGCGAAGAACGCCGCCATTTTGGAGGCGACATGGAGGAGCGCGTCTACCAGATTCCCTTCGCTGAGAAGTTGCGTCGGCTCTTCGACTACCATTACCCCGGCGTCGACCTGCGCGTCGCCCCAGTCTGGGCCGCGGGGGATATTCTTCTGCGCTACGGCGGCGACTTCAACAAATTTATCACGTCGAAGCGGTTGCAGACTCAAGAAGGGGTGGTCTTCCGCCATCTTCTTCGCCTGATTCAGCTCGTTGAAGAGTTCATCCCGCTCGATCCAGTCGACTACGACGCGCGACTTTGGCGCAATGAACTTCGCGATCTCCTCGACTCGCTCGAAAGAACGTGTCGCGCGGTCGACCCTTTGAGCGTCGACGAAACGCTCCGCGCCTCGAAGAAGCGCGACCTGCTCGATCAGAAATAATCGCGGCGGCGGTCGCCGCTTAACGTCCCCTACGAAAGTCGGCGCTCCGCGCGTCGTCGCAAGTTGGAAGGAAGAATAATCATGAATCGATGGATTAAATACGCGGCGTCATGCGCGTGCGCGTTCTTTGCGGCAAGCGCCGCCGCTATAGCCGACGAAGGGATGTGGCTCTTCAGCAATCCCCCCGTCAAACAGATGCAAGAGCAATACGGAGTCGACGTGACGCCGGAATTCCTCACGAACCTCCAGAAATCTTGCCTAAAGTTTGCGAACTCAGGAAGCGCGTCTTTCGTCTCCTCCGACGGTCTCATCATGACGAACCATCACGTCGGGCTTTCGACGGTCGCGAGCCTCTCGACGAAAGAGCGCGACCTCGTGCGCGACGGCTTCTACGCGGCGACGCGCGAGGAAGAGCTGAAATGCCCCGGTCTGAAACTCATCGCGCTCCAAGAAATCGTCGACGTTACGGAAGAAGTCGAAGCGTCGACCCGCGACTGCGCGACTAATAAGGAAGCGGAACAGGCTCGCGCCGCAGCGATCAAAGAGATCGAACGCAAAGCTAAAGAGGAAAAGGGACTCCGTTGCGACGTCGTTACGATGTATCAAGGGGGACAGTATCACCTCTACTGCTACAAAGAATTCACGGACGTTCGCCTCGTCTTCACCCCCGAAGAAAGCGTCGGCTTCTTCGGCGGCGACCCCGACAACTTCTGCTACCCTCGTTACAATCTCGACGTGACCTTCTTCCGCGCGTATGAGAACGACCAGCCCTACAAGCCCGAACACTTCCTCCGCTGGAGCGACAAGGGCGCCCAGGACGGCGAGTTCGTCCTCGTCGCCGGTCACCCCGCGCGCACAAACCGTTTCGACACGGTCGCGGATCTCGGATTCCAGCGCGACGTCTATTATCCTCACATGATGAGCAAATATCGTCGCCGCGAAGTCCTCTACCAAACCTTCGCCTCCTATAACGCCGAAAACCAGCGCCGCATCGCGACGGATCTCTTCCGGATCCAGAACTCGCGCAAGAATCGCGGCGGGATCCTCCTCGGGCTCCAAACGCCGGAACTTCTCGGTCGTAAAGTCGAAGCGGAAAAGGAACTGCGCAGACTCGCGTCCGAACAAGGTCTCGTCGATTTCGAAAAGGACGATCCGTGGCGCGCGATCGAGGAAACGATGAACTACTGGAGCCGCTATTACGTCGCTTACGATCTCCTCGAAGCGAACGAAGCGTACTCGATCGGTCTCGTAACGCGCGCGCGCGGAATCGTGCGTTACGCGATCGAAAGCGCGAAGCCGGAAGAAGAACGCTCCGCCGCGTACCAAGGCGCGTCTCTCGAAGAACGTCGCAAGGAACTCGTCGAACCCCTTAAACGCGAAGATTCCGATATCGAAACGCTCAAGCTCGCCGACGGGCTCTCCATGCTCCTCGAACTCGCGAAGCCGACCGAAAACGGACGCGTACTCGGCGACGTCGTCATTCCGTGGAACACGCTCGGCGCGATCTACGGCGGCGTCTCTCCTCGCGAACGCGCCGTTCAGATCGTGCGCGACTCGAAGCTCGGCGACGCGGAATACCTCAAGACGCTCCTCGACGGCGGCGTCGACGCCCTTCGCTCTTGCGGCGACCCCGCGATCGAGTTGGCGCTGGCGGTCGAACCTCTCGCGTCAGATCTTCGCGACGTTTACGCGACGAACGTCGCGGAGCCGCGTCGTCAGGCGTACGCGAAGATCGCGAAGATTCGCTTCGCCGTCTATCGCGACACGATCTATCCCGACGCGACCTTCACGCTCCGCTTGACCTACGGACGCGTCGGCGGCTACAAAGAGGACGACGGAACGGAACGCCCCTTCGAGACGTACGTTCAGGGCGCGCTTGATCACGCGCGCGAACATAATTTCGCGGATCCCTTCGATCTCGCGCAGTCGTGGGTCGACGCCGAGAAAGAGGGTCGCGCCCCTCTCGACGCTCCTCTCAATTTCGTCACGAATAACGACATCATCGGCGGCAACTCCGGAAGCCCCTGCGTGAATAAAGACGGCGAAGTCGTCGGACTGATCTTCGACGGCAATATCCAATCCCTCGTCCTGAACTTCGTCTTCGACGACGAACAGGCGCGCGCCGTTCTCGTTCACTCAACCGGTATTCGCGAAGCGGTTCGCTCGATCTACAACGCCCCCGCGCTCGCGGACGAACTTGGCAAGTAAACCAACCGTAAGAAGAGCCGCGCGCAACGCTTGCCGCGCGGTTCTTTCTCTTTTTTAATTCAAAAGAAGGGGAAAATATGACGATAGAACGCGTACCGTACGTCGTTTTCGGCACGGGGAACAAGAACAAGGGGATCGAAGCGACGCGCATCGCGGCCCCGTCGGGAGTCGTATTAACGACTCTTGCGGAGATTCCCAACGCGATCGAAGTGGAAGAAGACGGCGCGACCTTCGGCGAAAACGCGCGCAAGAAAGCGATCGAACAGGCGAAACACCTTGGAGAATGGACCCTTGCGGAAGACTCGGGAATCTGCGTCGATTATCTCGACGGTCGTCCCGGCGTCTTCTCGGCGCGTTTCGCAAACGCGGAACACCCGGACGACAAGCTCAACAACGCGAAGCTTCTGCGCGAACTCGAGGGAGTTCCTCTCGAAAAACGCGGGGCGCATTACGCGTGTCATATGGTTCTTTCGGATCCGCGCGGCGAGATCGTCTTCGAGTGCGAAGAATATTGCCGCGGTCGAATTCTCTTCGCGGAGAGCGGTTCAAACGGATTCGGTTACGATCCTCTTTTCGAAGTAGTGGAATATCATCAGACGTTCGGGGATTTGTCTCCGGCGCTCAAGAGCGCGATCAGTCACCGTGCGCGGGCGACGCGCCGCCTTGTCCCGACGCTCTGCGCCCTCGCGGCGCAAGGCGTTCTCCCCTTGCGCGAACGTCAAGTCGATTGACGACGTCTCCCTTTACTCAACATAGAGAAACCCATGACATTTAATTTAAGCGAATACTGTCTCGACGTTGCGCGTCGCGCGAAGAAAGCGTCGCGCGAGCTTGCGTCGACGCCCGGTTCGGTCAAGAACGCTTGGCTGCGTCGCGTCGCGGATCTTCTTCAAGAGCGCGAGTCGGATCTTTTGAAAGCGAACGCGCTCGATCTTGAAGCGGGACGCGCGGCGGGACTCTCCGCGGCGATGATCGACCGCCTAACCCTCTCGAACAAAACCCTCGCGGGAATGGCGCAAGCGCTGCGCGAAATCGCGACCTTTCCCGATCCGATCGGGTCGGTCATAAGTTCGGCGACGCGTCCTCAAGGCTTTGAAGTGCGCAAAGTTCGCGCGCCCCTGGGCGTCGTCTTCTTCACCTACGAGTCGCGTCCGAACGTGACGACCGACGCGGCGGCGATCTGCGTCAAAAGCGGCAACGCCGTCATCTTGCGCGGCGGAAAAGAAGCGATCCATTCGAATATGGCGCTCGGCGAGCTCCTCGCGGTCGCCGCGCGTGAAACGGGACTACCCGTCGACGCCGCGCAGCTCCTGAGCACGACCGATCGCAACGCGGTCGACGAATTCCTTCACCTTCCCGAATACGTCGACGTGGCGATTCCGCGCGGGGGATATTCCCTCATCAAGCGCGTGACGGAAGAGGCGCGAATGCCCGTTATCAAGCATTTCGCGGGGAACTGCCACGTTTATGTCGACGCGGACGCGGACCTCGACGTTGCGGAAAAGGTTCTTTTGAACTCGAAACTTCAGCGTCTTGGGACGTGCAACACGGCGGAATCTCTCGTCGTACACGCGCAGATCGCCCCCGTCGCGCTTCCGCGTCTTCTCGGCGCGCTCGCGAAGGGAGGTTGCGAAATTCGCGGGGACGAAGCGACTCTCGCGCTCGCGGGGCCCGGCGTCGACGTGAAGAGAGCGACGGACGAAGATTTCTTCACGGAATATCTCGCTGCGATCATCTCCGTCAAGGTCGTCGATTCGATCGAAGAAGCGATCGAGCATATTAACGAACATAGTTCCGGCCATACGGAAACGATTTTGACGCGCGACCTCAACGCCGCGCGCCGGTTCACGGCGTCGATCGACTCCGCGGCGGTCATGGTGAACGCCAGCACGCGTCTTCACGACGGGGGCCAGTTCGGTCTTGGCGCCGAAATCGGTATCAGCACGGACAAGTTCCACGTGCGCGGTCCGTGCGGAGTCAACGAACTGACCAGTTACAAGTATGTAGTGATCGGGGACGGCGCGATCCGCGAATAAGAAACGTCACCCTTAGGCGCGGCGCCGCGAACGACGTCGCGCCGTTGTATATTACCTTAACACGCCTGATTCCATCAATCATGAAGTCCGACTCGACTAGAAGATTTGTTCCCTCGCAAAACTCGATCCGCAACGCGCGCCGCAAATTGTCGAAAGCGCGTACCCGCGACTACGAAGCGCTGCGTCGCACCCTCGACAAACTAGAACGCGAATTCGAGCGTCTCGCCCAAGAGAACGCCAAGCGCCATGACACGCCCGGCGCGGAGCCCGTCTCCTTCGAAGACTGGGAGAAGAAATTAAACGACGCGACGCGCGCGATCGAAAAATCCGTCGAAGAAGTCGAAAAACGCCGACGCGAGACCCCGCGTCTAACTTACGACGAGACCCTGCCCGTGTGCGAACGTCGCGAAGAAATAAAAAAACTCATCGCGGAAAATCAGGTAGTCGTCGTCTGCGGCGAAACGGGGAGCGGCAAGTCGACGCAACTTCCGAAGCTGTGCCTCGAACTCGGACTCGGCGCGCGCGGGCTCATCGGGCACACGCAGCCGCGTCGTATCGCTGCGCGGTCGATCGCTCAGCGCGTCGCGGAAGAGCTCGGAACCTCCGTCGGCGACAAGGTCGGCTTCAAAATTCGTTTTACCGACGAAACCTCCGACCGTACCTTCGTCAAACTCATGACGGACGGTATCCTCCTCGCGGAGACGCAAACGGATCGCTTTTTCAACGCGTATGAAGTCATCATCATCGACGAAGCGCACGAACGCTCCCTCAATATCGATTTCCTCCTCGGAATTCTTCGCCGCACGTTGCGACGTCGCCGCGATCTCAAGGTGATCGTCACCTCCGCGACGATCGACGCGGAACGCTTCGCCGAACACTTCGCCGGACCGAAAGGCCCCGCGCCGATCGTGACCGTCTCGGGGCGAACGTACCCGATCGACATAATCTATCGCCCGGTGGACGAACTCAAAGCGCGGCGTTTGGAAGAGGCGGAAGCGTCGGGAGCGACGCGAATCAAGGAGCTCGACGACGAAGACGCGTTTGAAACGACGCTCGTCGAAACGATCCAGGAACTCGCGCGAAAGGGGCCCGGAGATATGCTCGTCTTCATGCCGACGGAACGCGATATTTTCGAGACGGCAAAGCTCCTCAAAAGGGTTTCGATCCCCGGCGGACGTCCGGCGGAGATCCTTCCCCTCTACGCGCGTCTTCCTTCGGAGGAACAGCAAAAGATTTTCGGCAAGACGTCGGGTCGCAAGATCGTCGTGGCGACGAACGTCGCGGAATCGTCCTTGACAGTGCCGGGAATCACGTACGTCGTCGACACGGGGACTGCGCGAATCAGTCGGTATTCTTCGCGGTCGATGACTCAACGTCTTCCGATCGAATCGATCTCGCAAGCGAGCGCGGATCAACGCGCGGGGCGTTGCGGACGCGTCGGGCCCGGCGTCTGCGCAAGGCTTTATAGCGAGCGAGACTACCTTTCGCGCGCGCGGTACACGACGCCGGAAATCCAGCGAACGAACCTCGCGTCGATCATTTTGCAAACGAAAGCGCTCCGTCTCGGCGACGTGGAACGCTTCCCCTTCATCGATCCTCCGCGCCGCGCCGCGATCGAAGACGGATACCGCACCCTCTTTGAGCTCGGCGCGATCGACGAAAACCGCGAACTCACCGACGTCGGACGCACGTTGAGCAAACTTCCCGTCGACCCGCGAATTGGCCGCATCATCCTCGCGGCGAACGAAGAAGGAGCGCTTCGCGAGACGCTCCCGATCGCCGCGGCGCTCGAAATCCAAGATCCGCGCGAACGCCCGCGCGAAAAACAGGAGGCGGCGGATCTCAAACACGCCCCCTTCCAGGACGAAAACTCCGACTTCCTCTCCTTCCTCAAGCTTTGGGATTTCTGGCAGGGACTCAAAGAGAAGCTCAGCAAGAGTCAACTGCGCAAAGCGTGTCGCGAAAATTTCCTTTCGTATAACCGTATGCGCGAATGGTCGGACGTTTACGTGCAGCTTCTGCAAATGCTGCGCGGGCTCGATATGCGCCTGGGGCCGCGTCGCGACGATTACGCGGCGATTCACCGGTCGATTTTGACGGGGCTCCTTTACGGAATCGCGCAGAAATCGGAGGTCGGCGCGGAATATAGCGCGACGAACTCGGGAAAATTCGTGATTTGGCCCGGCTCCGGACTCAAGAAGAAGCCGCAGTGGGTCGTGGGTGCGGAACGCCTTGAGACGACGCGCGCGTATCTCCATACGGTCGCGAAGATCGATCCGAACTGGATTGAAGAGATCGGAGGACGACTCCTTAAACGGACGCGCAAAGACCCCTTCTGGAACCGAGAAACAGGGTACGTTCACGCGTATGAACGCGCGACGCTGTACGGTCTGACGATCATACCGCGACGGCGAATCAATTACGGTCCGCTTGATCCGAAGCGTTCGCGCGAACTCTTCATCTACGGGGCGCTCGTGAATCGAGAATTTGACTGCGCGTTGCCGTTCTTCGAGCACAACGGTCAGGTAGAAGAAGAAGCGAAGCGCCTTGGCGACAAGTTGCGCAAGTACGATTTCATGAAGGCGTACGACGCGATTTACGATTTTTACGACGCGCGAATTCCAGAGACGGTCTACGACTCCGTAACGCTCAAGCAATGGCATAAGAAAGCGACGCCGGAAGAACGTCGGCGCCTTTTTGCGACGCTCACGGACTTCTGCGCGGCGGACGACCTCGACGAACAAACGATCGCGAGTTTTCCGGACGAACTTGCGCTCGACGACCAGACGCGTTTCCCGCTCGAGTATCGCTTCAACCCCGGCGGCGAGGACGACGGCGTGTCGATCGTCGCGCCTCTTGAAGGGCTGCGTCAACTTGACTCGCGTCGTATCGGGTGGCTCGTGCCGGGTCTCGTAGAACAGCGCGTCGAAGCTCTCCTTCGCACGCTTCCGAAGGAGATTCGTCGCGATCTCGTGCCGATTCCCGACACGGCGCGCGAGATCGTCAAGACGCTCAATTACGGAGAAGGAGAGCTCGAAGAGATCGTGGCGCGGGAGGCCTGTAGACGCTCAGGACGCGCGGTCTCGGCGGACGATTTCGATATGGATCGGGTGCCGCTCGAACTGCGCTTCAACGTTCGCGTCGTCGACGAAAGGGGGAAGGTTCTCGCAGAAGGACGACGCCCGGACGATCTTCGCAAAGAGCTCGGGGTCGAAATGAACCGTTCGATCGGCTCGGCGAACGATCCGAAGTGGAATCGCGACGGCCTCGAAAAATGGGACTTTGGCGAACTGAAGGAGAGCGTTCCTCTCAAGAGGGGCGGGCTCGCGGCGACGGCGTTTCCGGCGGTTTGCGATCCTCGCTTTCTCCCGGCGGAATTCTCCCCCTCGGGGGATCTTGAGAAGACAGTCGCGCTTCGTCTCTTCGACTCGAAGGACGTCGCGCTCAGACACACGGCGCTTGGAATCGCGCGTCTCTTCACGATCTCGAATATGCGCGACTTGAAGACGCAAGCGCGATGGCTTCCCGGCGCGGAACGCCTCCGCGTCTTCGCGCAGTCGATCCCCGGCTTCGACTTCGATCGGAGCCTCGCGGAAGTGATCGGCATGTGGGCGCTCAACCTCGATCCGGCGAATCCCCCTCGAAACGAGGGCGAGTACAACCGCGCGGCGAAGGCGGGTCGTGAAAATATCGGTCTCGCGGTTCAGGAACTTACGGGCTGGACGACGCGCTTCTTCACGTCGTATCACGAAGCGCGACTCGCGATCGAGAAGAATCGTCGCGGTCCGGCGGATTACGCGGCGGCGGACGCGCAGGAGCAGCTCGATCGTCTCCTCGCGCCGCGCTTCTACCTAACGACGCCGCGAAACTGGTTGAAGGAATATCCGAGGTATTTTAAGGCAATTCAGGCGCGTTTCGAAAAGTTCTTCAACGGGGGCGCGCGAACGGATCGTCAGTTTACGTCGGAACTTCGCGACTATTGGGATCGTTACGAATCAGCGGCGGCGGACGCGGAGACAGCGGGAATCGTTGACGGTGAGCTCGAAAATTTCCGGTGGGCGCTCGAAGAGTATCGCGTCTCCCTCTTCGCGCAGAAGTTGGGGACGGCGATCAAAGTTTCGCCGACGCGCCTCGAAAAGATTTGGGAAAAAGTTTTACGGTAAGAGACGCGGCGCGTTAATTCGCGTCGCCGCCTATCATGTCGACAAAGGAGTGGAAAGATGAGACAGGGTTATCTGCACGTATGCGCCCTTTTGGACGCGTCGCAATCGATGCGCGAACGTCGCGAAGCGGTTCTTGGAGCGCTCCGAGAGTTCGTGAACGCGCGCCGCGAAGAGACGGAGTCGGGACGACGCGGCGCGACGCGAATCGACGTCTTCTTCTTCTCCGACCGTCTCGAACGCGTCGTGCGCGACGCCGACCCCGCCTCGCTCGACTTCGAGCGCCTCGACGCGCTATATCGCCCTCAAGGACGCACGGCGCTCTGCGACGCGTTTTGCGACGCCGTCGACGCGCTTGGCGAAGACTTCTCCAATAAGTCTTACGAAGAACAACCCTCTGAAGTCTGGTTCCTCTTCGCCACCGACGGACGAGACAACGCAAGCGTTTCACATTCCCTCAACGACCTCTGGAGTCGCTACGATCTCCAGCATAACGTCTACAGCTGGCGCTTTGATTTTCTTCACGCCCGTCCCGAAGCGCTCCGCGAAAAATGCCCCGACGACGAAACCGACGCCTTCGAAGAGCTGAGACGCGCGTGGAGTCAAACGAGCGTCGAAGCCCCCGAGCTGCCCGACGCGACGCCCGCGCAAACCGTCGACGCCGAACCCGTTGCGACTCCGACTCAATCCGTAATCGCTGACGCGCCTTCCGCGCCCGCTCAGCGCGTCGAAACCGACGACGACGCCCAGCGGGAGTACGAGCCCCCCGCGCCGACCGACGACGCCTTCTCCTCAACCGTCGCCAACGACGTCGCGGACAACTTTTCCGAACATGTCGAAGCTCCCGAGCTTCCCGACGCGCCTCTCGCGCAAGAAGCCCCATGGGAACCCGCGCCCCCCGCGATCGTCGTCGACGCCCCTCTACCCTCCCCAACCGACGATCATAACGTCCTTTCCGAAACTCCTTTTCCGCAAGAAGATAAGGCGACTCTAGCCGCGACGCCGACGCGTAACGAAACGTCGACTCCCGACGAAGAACCGGCGCGGGACGAGGCCCCAGAATTCGACGAGACGTCGACCCCAGAAGAGACGCCGATTCTTCCTCCTGCGTTTGACGAAATCGCGCCGCCCGCCGCCGACGCTAACGCTCAACTCCCTCTCTCCGCGCCGCAAGACGCGCTCGACGAAGAGACGCTCGGCGAGCAGGTTGACGCCGCGCTCTCCGCGAACGCGCCGGATAACGTCGCGTCGCAAAACGCCGACGACGAAGAAGACGCCGAGCCTCTCGGAGATGGGCGCGTGCTCCTCTCTGACGAATCGACGCATCGCGAACCCCGCGAAGTCGCGCTCCATCCCGTCGACGCCCCGAAACCGTACCTCGAAGCGCCAGAAGACGTTCCCCTCGGCGAAGTCTCTCTCAACGTCGACGACGACGCGTCCGACGACGACGATGAA